>SXWH01000015.1 GCA_005791535.1 Verrucomicrobiaceae bacterium
CATCGTGCTCGGCGGATGCGCAGCCATCGAAGCTGCTGCGAAAAAGGCGGGGCATGAAGTGAAGGTTCCGTTCACTCCGGGTCGTATGGATGCTTCGGAGGAGCAGACCGATGTGGCTTCTTTTGCAGTGCTTGAGCCGTACGCAGACGGCTTCCGCAACTATGTCCGCAAGGGCCTTGAAGCCGCGGCTGCGGAGCTTCTCGTGGATCGTGCGCAATTGATGAAGCTCACGGCGCCGGAGATGACCGTGCTGGTCGGCGGAATGCGCGCTTTGGACGCCAATTTTGGCGGAGCGAAGCACGGCGTCTTCACCAAACGGCCCGGCGCGCTGACGAACGACTTCTTCGTGAACCTGCTCGATATGCAGACGAAGTGGGAGAAGTCCGCGACCACGGCTGGCGTGCTCGAAGGACGCGACCGCGCGACGAACGAACTCAAATGGACGGGAACGATTGTGGACCTCGTCTTCGGTTCGAATTCACAGCTCCGCGCGCTCGCTGAAGTGTATGCTTGCAGCGACTCCGAGGCGGTGTTCGTGCGCGACTTCGTGGCCGCTTGGAACAAGGTGATGAATCTCGACCGCTTCGACCTGAAGTAGTCGGAAGCGTCGTCTCGGCGCCCGCGTGCGGATGACGATTCCGCCGCGGTCTGCCGGGGTGTGGCGCTTTACCGGCGTGGCGGATCCTGCCCGGGTTCGCAGAGGAACATCACGCTCACGGTGTATCCGTGCACGAATGTGCGTTCGCCAACCGGCCCGATTTCGCCATTGCAGAAAAAGCCGGCGCTGGCATGCGGCGAGAAATATTCCGCGATCACGCCCGCGTCGTGGCTCGCGGTCTTGAAGAGGCTCCGCCCACGGCCACCGCATGAAAAAACGACGGACGCAAAAGGCGTGACGCCGTCGGCCACGAGCTGGCTTGAGAGGTGGCGAAGGTCCTCGTCCGCAGCATTTGCATCGCGGAGCTGAAACTGCACGGTCTGTCCGACGCGCGGGAACGCCCCGATCGCAACCACGCCGCTTCCTTCGTCCGCGCCTAGGATGTTGCGAATCAGGAAATCTCCGCGCGCGAAGTCCTCGCGGTCTTCGCGCATTGCGAGACCGGCAAAAAGATTGCCGCGTGCCTTCTGCCGTTCGTCGTCGGAGAGCGCCTGGTAGGCTTCGTCGAGCACTTGATAGGCCGGTCGTGAGCCCATCGTTTGGATGAGATTGTGCTCCGCGCCGGTGACCGGCAGTGCGGTGCCAATCGGCCTGCAACCCTGGCTGACGAGTGTGTGAATCTCCACGCCACCACGCAGTCCGACGGCGATGGCACCGCCTTCGATCAGTTCGCGGTTTCTGTAAACGAACATTCCGTCCGCCTCGCGTCCGCCGCTGGCGAGGCCGCCCGCGCAAGGCACGCCGGGAAACGCGCGATTCCACGCTCCGAGCCATGGTTCAATGGGCAACCCGGCGGGATCCGCGAACATGATCCACGCCGAGGCGTCGGGCATTCCAGCTGCGTCGCGCCAGGCGTCCGTGTCTTCCCAATCGGGCGCTGAATTCTCAGTGAAGACCGCCGCGTGCAGTTGCGTCGCCGGAAGGTGCAGCAGGAGCAGCGAGAATCCGCTCGCGCGCTCCGCCTCTGCGCCGGTGCCAATCAAGCCTGCGCCGCTGCATCCGACGAGAAGCGGGATGTGGGCGTGGACCTGAAGGATCTCGAGAAAGTCCTCGAGGTTTTCGCGGTAATCCGGCGAGCAAAACACGATTCCGAGCGAGGTTCGCCCGCCGATTTCCTGAAGCGCGGCGCGGGCAGTCTCTGTGACAATTGCCTCGGAGAATTTCGAGAGAACGAGTCGTGAGACGGCGGCATTCGGCATGCACCTGCACTATGCACGTAACCGCGCACTGGCAAGCGCGCTATCCGTTTTCGGCGCCGTTGCCGCGGTTCCGCCCGGCGAGTTCCTGCATGAGCTCGATCTGGATATCTTGAAGCTCAAAGAGCCGCTGCGACTGCTGTTTCAGCAAGTAGTCCACTTTTTCGTGAAGATGCCGGATTTCCAATTCGGCCTTGAGATTCACCTTGTAGTCGTGCTCGGCCCTCGCGCGGTCCTTTTGTTCCTGACGGTTCTGGCTCATCATGATAACCGGGGCCTGCAGTGCCGCGATGCACGAGAGGATGAGATTTAGAAAGATGAACGGAAACGGGTCGGGTGGGTTCGTCCGGATCCAGACGGTATTCACGAGACACCAAAGGACGAGGAATGCGGCGAATCCGATAATGAATGTCCAGCTTCCACCAATTGCGGCGAGGCGGTCCGAAAGGCGTTCGCCGAGCGTGAGTTTGGTCTCGAACGACTGGTCGACATTGCTTGCGAGCAGCTCGTGCTCCTGCATCGAGCGTACAACCTCGGCCTCAAGCGCAGTGATGGCTCCGATGTCCTCCTCAAGCACGCCCCGGACGTAGTCTGCGCGAAAAATGCCGATGGCGTCGTGCGAAATGAGGCTCTCATCCTGCAGTTCCGGGTGCCGCCGCCGGATGATCGCCGCAATCTGCGGCCGAATGGCGGAAAGTGGCATGACTTCGTGGTCGGGGAACTCTTTGTTGGTAATGGCGCAAGTCTGCATGGGTTGCGTTCACGTGAACGGACGCAGACGCTCCTACACAAGCACTGGGAGATGTGCGAGCAATGACTCGGGATGCAGGCAGGACTCAGCGTGCGGCGCGCGGTTCGTCGCCGAAATGAAAACCGCGCTCCACCCAGAGCATGACGAGCGAGTTGATTGCTGCACCGGCGAGAAGGAAAAAGATGGCAGTCATGGTCCGTAATCAAGCACACCGCTTGCCACGACCGGCCCGCGTGTTTAATGAGGCGGAATGACCCGAGCAAATGAACCCGGCTGGCTGGTTGTGTTGGAAGGCATCGACGGAGCCGGAAAGAGCACCGTGATTCGCCGGATGCTCGCGTATCTTGCCGAGGCGGGCCGCGAATGCGTCACGAGTTTCGAGCCGACTCGCGGACCGTGGGGGATGAAGCTGCGGCAGAGCATGATTGAGGGCCGGCTTTCACTCGAAGAGGAGTTGGAACTTTTCCTTAAGGACCGCGCGGAGCACGTTGAAAACCTCATCCTCCCGGCGCTGCGACAGGGAAAAGTCGTGATTCTCGACCGCTATTACATTTCCACCGCAGCCTATCAGGGGGCGAGGGGCGTATCGCCGGAGTGGGTATTGATGACCAACGAACAATTTGCGCCGAAGCCGGATCTGGTGCTGCTGCTGGACTTCGACCCAGCGGGCGGACTCGATCGAATCCGGGCCCGGGGCGACGCGCCGAATACGTTCGAGCAATTGGAGCAGCTTCGCGAGGTCCGGCGTATTTTTCTCAGCCTCGATCGGCCGTTTATCCGGACCATCGACGCGTCGCAGGAGCCGGAGGCCGTTTGGAATGCATGCAAGGTGGAATTGGAACGGCTTTTTCCAGGCGGGACTTTGGCGGCGGGAAAATCCGCGCTATGAGAGAAGCAGCGTCGCGGGTCGGGCGGGATAGCCGTTGACCGCGGGCAATCTCAGTTTAGATTTCAAACCATCGGAAAAAAACATGGCTCAGCAAAATCCTAGACCAAACCGCGATCGCGACCCTGATAACGAAGGGGCACCCGAACCGAATTTCAACTGGCGCGGCCTTATCCTGTTTGCTGTCGCCATCGCGCTGATCGGCGGCGCATTTTTTGTGAAAGGGAATCCCTACGCGACCGCACCGGTTATCACCTACCCCCAGTTCATGGAGGACCTGAAGCAGGACAGGGTTGATAAAAGCAGTGTCGTCGTCGTTTTGAATCAAGGCAGTGTGACGGATCACATCGAGGGGCTTGCCATCCCCGGGAAGAAGCCATTCCGCGTGATGGTGAATCTCGACCTCAACCGCTCAATCGAGAGCGACCTGCGCGCTGCGAATGTGAATTATCAGATTCGTGCGGATAACAGCAACGTGCTGCTGTCCTTTATGCTGAATCTTCTCCCGATTCTGCTGATCATCCTCCTCATTTATTTCTTCTTCCGTCAGCAGATTCGCATGGCTGGAAAAGGTGCGCTGACTTTTGGAAAGAGCAAGGCCCGCATGCTGGCGCGCGACAAGAATAAGGTGACGTTCAAGGATGTGGCCGGCGTTGAGGAAGCCAAGGAGGAGGTTCAGGAAATCGTGGAGTTTTTGAAGGACCCGAAACGCTTCCAGAAGCTCGGAGGACGTATTCCGAAGGGGATTCTCATGGTCGGCTCGCCGGGAACCGGCAAGAC
>SXWH01000135.1 GCA_005791535.1 Verrucomicrobiaceae bacterium
CGTCCGTTCTGTTTCATGTGTTGGTTCTGTTTTGTTTCGGGGCCGGGGACGTCTCACATCGGGCGGCACATGCCCCGGGAAAAATAATGCACCGGGCGAAAGGGCGGACAAGTGGTTTTTTGCCATGCGAAACAGTCGGCAAATGTGCTGCGCTCCGGAGTGGGCGAAGACTGGATTTCCGTCGGCGCGATCGGCGCTCTGCGGAGTTGGCAAGCGGGCGGATGTGTGGCAGTGGTCAGTGGTATCCGCCGTGCAGATGGGCGGTTTCCATGACGACTAAATCCGAGAGATTCATGACTCCTGCCTTCCGCGCTCTAGGGCTGTCCTGCGTGGGCGTGTGGGGCTGGCTTCATGCGGCAACGATTCGGACCTCGGGCTGGGAGGACGGGAACGCCGGAAGCGAGATTCTGGCTTCGTTCGCAACATTTTGGATTTTTACGCTGCCGGTTGCATTCCTCCCGGTCATCGGCCTGCCATGGCGAAAGAAGTTCGTCGCGCTGGCGGTCCTGAGTTGCGTCTGCACGCTTGGGGCGGAGATTTTTGCGCGGGCTCAGGAGACTCTGGTGCTTCACCGGGCCGGGGCGAACCCCAAAGCGGACTACACCGAGCCGCGCTGGTGGCCTTTTGAGCATCACAGCCTCGGGATTATCAACGGCAAGCGCTGGGGCTGCGACTGACGTTTTAAAAACATGACGCGCGCGACAAACTTTCGTTCATCGCGCGCGTCTGTTTATCCACGACCCCACGCGGGGTCGCTCACCAACGGTCAACCACAACCGTTTTAGAATTCAAACACGGTGGACACCGTCCAGCGGTGGCCGAAGAGGTCTGTGTTATCGGTAATCGCCCGCTCGTAGGCGGCGCGCACGGCGACGCGCTCAAAGGGGCGGACTTCAAAGCCGACGGCAGCGGTGATGACGTTCTCGTTCTTGTTGCCGCCGAGGTTCAGCACGTCTGCGCCGGAGAAAGGTGTGACGACGTCGCCTTCATCGGTGACGTGGTAGCCGTTGACTTCCAGGACGGGGCTGAACCAATCGCAGACCTGGTAGTCGGCGTGGAGGTGCCAGCTGAGGTGGTTGGAATCGCCGAAGCCGTCGTCGCCATTATCGGTGGCGAGGAAGTAGTTCAGCGTGGCGCCGAGGTGGAGGCGGCCGAAGCCTTTGTTGATGGACCACCAGAGGCGGACTTCGTCGTCGTCCTGAAGCACTTCGTCGTCACCCGATGCGAACTCGTAGGCGAGGCCGACGGCGGAGTAGAGCTTGCGGGCATCGTCCTGCAGGAAGGCGTATTTCAAACCGGCGGCGATGTCGTTCCAGCCGTCGTTCTTGTAGCCGCGGGTCTTGATGTCCATGTAGCCGTCCTTGTAGGCGACGAGCTGGAGATTGGGCAGGAGGCGGAGACGGAGCTGCGCGGCATAGACGTTGGCATAGCCGCCGCCGAAGATTTCGCCCGGGAAAGTGTGGTGGGCAAACACGGCGCGGATGTCGTTTCCAATGAACGAGTCTTCGTGCGTGTAGGTGCCGGTGATGGGGTGGACCCAGATGTCGCGTTCCTCGGCGGGCACCGGAGCTTTCGCGGCGGGTGCGCCGGCGAAGCTCTGGAGAGCGGAAGTTGCGATGATTGCTGTGGTGAGAATGAATGGTTTTAGTTTCATAGCGCCACGACTTTCAGCAATTTACGGAAACCTCCGCCTCCCCGAAATTGGCATTCACCGCACGGGAATTGCCCGCCCGCTCAATCCGCCGAAACGCCCGACAAACGACGCAGATACGCGGCGAGATCCCAGCGCTGCGCCTCGCTGAGTGCGGGATCGAACGCGACCATCGGCGTTCCCGCAATACCAAGCGCAAGCACACGAAAGATGTCCTGCGGATCGTTGCCGTTGCGGAAGTTGCGGGCAGTCAAATCCGCGGGCTGGGCCGGGTCGCCGAGGTCGTCCTTCAGCGCGGCAGCCGCGGGACCGTCGCCCTTTCCGCCCGCTCCGTGGCAGGACGCGCACGTGGTTTCAAAAATCCGTGCCCCGGCCTGCTCGTGTTCCTTTCGTTGCGCAGCATCGGCGAACCACGCAGGCGGCGCGGGCAGCTTCACGGGCGGTGCGTAGTTGGCGGCGTCCTTCCACTTTCGGGAGAATCCCTTGATGTATTCGACGACGGCGGCGAGTTCCTCCTGCCGGATATTTGTGAACATGCCCATGGCCGTGCCGGTGACGCCGTCGCGCACCGTGCGCTTCAGGTCTTCATTCGTGGGGAGCTTCCCGGCGGGCGTGGAGCGGTATTTAAAAACACCGGTGCGGAACGAGCGGGGCTTGATGGTGAGGCCGGGGGCGAGCTCGCCTTTCCCGTCGCCAAACTGCCCGTGGCAGACGAGGCAGTTCTGCTCGTACACGTAGCGTCCTTCCTCGAACAGCTCGCGGTCGGGAAGATTCGGCTTCCAGTCCGCGGCAAACGAAGTCGCGACGAGCGGGGCAAACAGGATGAGTGCGGATTTCATGCAGGAAAGTAACGCGCCACCGCAGTCAACCGGCGGCACGGCGCGGGGCTTTGACTTCATCACGGCGGCGAACCTTCCGCCTTCCATTCCTTGTTGTAACCGCGGATTCTTTTGGCACGTCAGACACGCAACCATGAAAGCCGTCATTCTCATCTGCTCCAGCCTTGCAATCGCGCTCCCGATGCGCGCCGCCGATTCGCCTGCGGTAAAGGCGTTCCGCCTGCTCGACCGGAACTCCGACGGCAAAATCGTGGCCGATGAAGTGGAACGCTCGCCCTGGGTGAAGCGGCTCGATGCGGACAACGACGGCGCCGTGTCCCCTGCCGAACTGGAGAGCGGCTGGGGCGAACATCCCCAGCTCCGGAGCGCGCTGGCAAAGCGCTTCCCGCGCATTCTCGGCTACGACGAAAAAGCCGCACCGGCTCCCGCTGACGCAACACCCGCCGAGCCATCGCCACGGCAGGGCGTGCTCGAACTTCGCGGAGCGGACCACGGGATCGGCTCGCGCATCCCGGATGCAGTCTTCACCGCGCTCGACGGACGCGAAGTGCGCCTTTCCCAATTCGCCGGGAACAAGGCGGTGGTGGTGGCCTGCGTGAGCACCACGTGCCCGATCGGAAAGCGCTACCTGCCCACGCTCGCCGCGCTGGAAAAGGAATACGCACCGCGCGGAGTGGCGTTCGTTTTTCTCGCCACGACGAAGACCGATGCGGACGCGGATTTCAAAACACTCGCACAGGAGCTGAAACTCGCCGGACCGATCGTCCGGGATACTTCCGGCGACTCATGGATGAAGGCGCTCGGCGTGACTTCGAAGACCGATTGCTTCGTCCTCGATGCCGCGCGCACGCTGCAATATCGCGGCGCGGTGGACGACCAGTATGGACTCGGCTTTTCGCACGACGCCCCGCGAACCAAATACCTCGCCCCAGCAATCGACGCCACGCTCGCCGGCCGGACTCCCGACATTGCCGCGACGGAGGCGCCGGGTTGCGTCATCGACCTCACCGACGCGCCCGCTCCGCAGCAGGCGGCGGTGACCTACCACAACACCATCTCGCGCATCCTCGCGCAGAACTGCACCGAGTGTCACCGCAACGGCGGAGTTGCGCCGTTTGCGCTGGAGAGCCTCGACGACGTCGCCGAGCACGCCGGGATGATCCGCAAGATGGTCGAGCAGCGCCTCATGCCGCCGTGGTTTGCCGCACCTGCCGCACCGGGAAAACACTCGCCGTGGGCAAATGACCGTTCGCTTTCTGAAAAAGACCGCACCCAACTCCTCGCATGGCTCGCCGCCGGACGCCCCGCTGGCGACCCGAAGGACGCGCCGATTGCGCGGCAGCGCGCAAAGCAGGAATGGGAAATCGGCAAGCCCGACGCCGTTTTCCAAATCCCCGAGCCCATTACCGTCAAGGCGACCGGCACGATGCCGTATCAGCACGCCCGCGTTGCCACGTCGTTCGCGGAAACAAAATGGGTGAGCGCCGTGGAAGTGCAGCCGACCGCGCGCGATGTCGTTCACCACGTCCTCGTTTTCGCCGATGCTCCGGGCGGCAATCCCCTGCTCCGCCAGGCGCTCCGGCGCGGCGCCGGTGATTTGCGCCGCGACGAGAACGACGAGAGCGGCGGATTTTTCGCCATCTACGTCCCCGGCAACAACACACTCATCTACCCGGACGGATACGCCAAGGCCCTGCCTGCGGGAGCCACGCTCCGCTTTCAAATTCACTACACGCCGAACGGCCGCGAAGTGAAAGAGCAGGTGCGAATCGGCCTGAAGTTCGCCGCATCCGAGCCACGCTACGCGGTCCAGAATGCGGGCATCAGCACGCATCGCTTCTCGATTCCGCCCGGCGCGGACAACCACCGTGTGGACGCGGAACTTCGCGTCCCGCGCGACGCCCAGGTCCTCGCATTTCTCCCCCACATGCACGTCCGCGGAAAGGCATGGCGCTACAGCCTGCAAACTCCCGATGGAAAGGAGGAAACTCTCCTCGATATCCCGCGCTACGACTTCAACTGGCAGCTCCTTTACCGCTACTCCGAGCCCCGCTACATCCCCGCCGGCAGCGTGATCAAGACGACGGCGTGGTATGACAACAGCGCCGCAAACCCCGCCAACCCCGACCCGACCAAGACCGTCCGCTGGGGCCCGCAGACGACGGACGAAATGATGCTCGGCTACGTCGAGTATTACTTCCCCAACCAGCCCCGCTCGGCATCGCGGTAAAAAAAGAGCGGTGATGGATGAGGTGACGAAATCCTCATCGTAAACTCATCAAGAGGCACTTTACGCCCTCAGGGAAGCAGGCTATCTCGTCGTTCGTACGGGAGGTCTGGGGCCACCCGGTCCGGCGCGATCGTGAAATGAAGAATATCACGGCGGCGCAAGGGGATCGCGGGGCCTCCGCCCACCCGCTAAAAACCGGCGAATTCCGATTGATAATCTTCGGCGTTCGCTGAATTTGGAAACACTCCGCCAACAACAACCAGTCCTTCACATTCCGCCATGAATACCGCCCGCTTCCTGTCCTCGCGCATCACACCGACCCGACTCGCCATCGCCACGATTTTCGGCCTGATCTCGGCGAGCCATGCACAGTCGTTCACCGGAGAATTCTCCGCAGTAAACATGGGCACAGGGAACTCCGACACGCTCGTCGGGCTCAATGCAAACAAGACATTTCTACACGCTTACAATTTGAACGATACTGCGAACGTCACGGTGAATGGCGTGACGTTCACTGCGGTCAATGGAGCAAACCCGACAGTGGCCGGCGTGTTTGCAACGAGCGGACTTGGCTCTGTTTACGGCGGTGGCGGGACAAACCCGGCAGGACAACTGGGACTGATTACGAACAAGTTCGTGTATGGCGCGGGCACGACGACGCAGGCGGTAACCCTTAACAATCTGACAGTTGGAAACACCTAAGTGTACACGCTCTATACCCGGTCGTGGGAAGCGACGGCTCGCGCAGCCAATATGAGTGCGACGGGGGCCTCGGTGACGCCGGCCGGCTTCAGCTTTAACGAAAACATGGGCGCAACTGCGCAAGGCAGCCTGGTGATGCTGCGCTACACGTTCCAAGCGACGACGACGTCGCAGGTGATTAACGCTGCGCCTGCGGTTAGCGGTACAACAATCCACATGACCGGCTTTACGACGGAGAATGTCTTTAACAATTCGTGGACGAGTGGTGCGGACTGGACAACTGCAACGTGGGGCGCGCCCGGGGTTCCAAACGGTGCCGGCACTAATGCAAACTTCACAGCGCAAGGCGCACCGACTTCGATCAATTTGAACGCGAACGTTACAACCGGTCATGTGCAGTTCGACGGAGCAAATGCGTGGACAGTCTCCGGGGCGAACACGCTCACGTTGCAGGCGGATGCAGGCGGTGTTTCGACAATCAGCAGCAAAGCCGGAACCCATACGATTTCAACGCCGATCACGCTGAACAACAACCTGCTCAAGCTCGGCGGTGGTACAGAAACCCTGAGCGGCGCGATCAATGGAGGGACAAACACCATCCACTCGACTGCGGGAACGCTGAATCTCGCGAACAATGCGAATAATTTCACTGGCGAACTCATCATCGCCGGCAACGGAATCGTGAATGTGTCGTCCCTGTCTGACTACGGCGTTCCATCGGCGATTGGCACGCGCACGCTTGCGCAGGAGAACACCACGCCGACCGGCGTCGGACTTCACTTTCAAGGCGGAACGCTCCAATACACCGGCAGCACTCCTCAGAGCACGAACCGCCATATCCGCATGTACATCGGTAACAATACGATCGACGCATCCGGCTCGAATCCATCGGCCACGCTTAGCTTTACTCAAAGCGGCACGAACATGAACCTGTTCGACACTGGAGGAACCCGGACGCTTGTGCTCACGGGAACAAATACCGGAAACAATCTGTTCGCATTGCAACTGACGAACCAAAGCACCAGCGCCACGTCGGTAACCAAAACCGGAACCGGCACGTGGAATCTGTCGGGAATCAACTCCTACACCGGCACGACCACCGTAAGGCAGGGAACATTGAACCTCACCGGCGCGCGCACCGCGGCCGCTGGTGCGTTCACGGTAGCCGACACGACCGGACAAACTGCGATCCTCAATATCCAAAACGGAACGTTCTCAACGGGAACGTTCACCGTGGCTGCCGGTGATTCCTCGGTTATCGGCACTGTAAATCAGACCGGCGGTTCGCTAACGCTGACGGGCACTCAGGCGATCATTGGCAACGGCACCGGTGGTCAGGGCACTTACAATCTGAGCGCGGGAACCCTCACCGGCTCCGCATCGGCCAATCGCGGCGTGATTCTGGGCGTGAACAGCGGGGCATCAGGTACGTTCAATTTGAGCGGAACCGGAGTTCTGAACCTGACTGGTGCAAATCTCCAGGTCGGACGCTCTGAGAATACCGCTGCAACCGGCACGACCGGCATCTTCAATCAATCCGGTGGCACGGCGACCGTGGGCACGCTTGGCGTGGGCGGATTGATCGCAGGAAACGGCAACTTCGGCACCATGAACTTCACCGGCGGAACGTTTGTCGCAACTGCGGTCAACGCATTCGGCGGCGGCGATAACAGCAGTGCTGCGATCAACATCGGCGGCACGGCGCAGGTCACCCTCCCCGCGATTCCCACAGCGCGCGGCATCGGCGCAAACACTTCATTCACGTTCGATGGCGGCACACTCAAAGCCGGCGCAAGCAGCCCGAACTACCTCGAGAACCTTACCTCCGCGCAGATTAAGAACGGCGGTTTGAAGTTCGATTCCAACGGATTCGACGTAACCGTCAATCAGGTGCTTGCAGATTTCTCCGGACACACGGGAACACTCACGAAATCCGGAAATGGAATCCTGACTCTCGGCGCCGCCAACACTTACTCCGGAGCAACAACAGTCAATGCAGGCACGCTCCGCGTGAACGGCTCGCTCGCAGGCAGCCTTGTGACGGTTGCATCGGGCGGAACACTTGGCGGCACCGGCACTATCAACGGTGGAATCAGCGTCGCCGCGAACGGGCGGATCGCCCCGGGCGCGAGCGTCGGAACACTGACGACAAATACGCTGTCGCTCGCACCGGGCTCGCAACTCGACTTCGAGTTCAACGGCGTGGCGAACGATATCATTAACATCACGAGCGCAGGCGGACTGGCGGTGAGTGGCGGAGCACTCAGGATCTACGCCGAGAATACGACGACTCCGTGGGGAACAAACGGCACCTATACGCTGTTTGATTACAACACGAGCTTCACCGGCTCGACGGCAAACCTTTCGCTGCTCAATCCGGCAATCGGGAAATTCTACACGATTGCCGACGATTCGGGCGCAACGGCAATTACGCTGACCGTCGCGGATGCGACGACCTCCGAGTGGAACGGAGCCGCTGCAGATGGCCTCTGGACGACCGGTGGAAACTGGACTGCGGGTTCGCCCAATGGTGCGGGCGTCGTCGCACGATTCGGCGCGATTCCGGCGTCACCGACCACGGTCGCAGTGACTGGAGCCAAAACCGTTGGCGGCATCATCTTCGACAACGCCAACAGCTACTCGGTGAACGGCGGCCCGGCAGACTTCATCACGCTTGAAAACGGAATTGCATCGTCCGCGATTGGCGCGATCTCGGGCTCTCACACCATCACAGCACCAATCGCGCTGAATACGATTCTCGACTCGCAGCCGGGAACGGGCACGCAGATCACCTACGCCGGCCCGATCACTGGCTCCAAGTCGTTTGTGCAAAGCGGTGCGGGCACCTCGATTCTTAGCGGTGCCAATTCTTACACGACCACGCTGGTCAACGCCGGCACACTTCAAGTGGGCGCCGGCGGGACGACAGGAACCCTCGGCTCCGGCGATGCAACCGTAGCTGCTGGCGCGACACTGGCGTTCAATCGCAGCAACGACATCACGGTCGCAACGAACATCGGAGGCGCAGGCACCGTCTCGAAGCTGGGCAACAACACCGTGACATTTACCGGCAACAACTCCTTCGCCACACTCAGCGTCGCGGCGGGAACAGCATCCATCGCCGGCACGAATACGTTTGGACTGCTCGATGTAGCAGGCGGCGTGGCGCAAATTGGCAGCGCAACGGGCGTACCGACGACTGCAACCGTGAATGTGGGTTCCGTCGGGACGTTCGATTTGAATGAAAACAACACAACACTGGCGGGAATCACCGGCAGCGGTCTGATTACCGATAACGGCTTCAATCCCGGCCAAACGACGCTCACTATCAACAACGTTGCAAACGTGACATTCGGCGGACGGATTGAAGATGGCTTTGACCGCACAATCGCATTCGTAAAAGCCGGCGCAGGCACGCTGACCATCGATGGAAACTCGAGCAATACCTACACGGGAGGAACCACCATTTCCGCGGGCACGCTCGCTTTGGGCCGAACCACCGGCAGCGGGCTGAGCGGAGCCATTACCATCGGCGACACATCGGGAGCTGACGTCCTGCAGCTCAATGCGCCGGAGCAAATCGACAATTCAAGCGTCCTCACGTTCAACTCGGGCGGCGGAGGAAACAGCGCATTTTTCCGAATTAACGGCAATAACGAGACCGTGCGCGGAATCACAACATCCGTCGCGAACGCCGCAGTCATTGAGAACAACAGTGCAGTCGCCGCCTCCACGGCAACGCTCACCGTGGACACGGCGGGCAATTCCTACACCTACGACGGCATCATCCGGAATGCGAGCGTCGGCACGTCCATCATGGCGCTCACGAAGTCGGGCGCGGGCACGCTGACCCTGAAGAATACCGCGTTGGTCGCTGCTACGAACTACACGGGTGCCACCACCGTAACGGGAGGCAAACTCGTGCTCGAAAACCTGTCCACATTCAGCAGCCCACTTGTGCTGTCGTCCACCGACGCCGATGCTGCGACCTTTGCTCAAAACAGCGTGGACCTAACCTACGCTGCGCTCATATCCGGAACTGGCGGGCTTGTTAAAACCGGAAATAACACGCTGACCCTATCCGGCGCGAATACCCAGACCGGACCGACCACGATTAATGCAGGCACGTTGGGCATCGGAAACAACGCCGCATTTGGAACGGGAACGATTGTGATGAACGGCGGAATCATCCGCGCCTCCGGTGCCGCGCGGACACTCACGAACCCGGTGACAGTCAACGCGAGCTTCACACTCGGCCGCCTGACCCATCTCACAGGCCCGATCACCTTGAACGCCGACGCAACGATCACCGCGAACAACTTCGACGGCCCGGCAAACAATCCCTCGAACCTCGCGGCCATCGGCGGAAATTTCCGCGTCACATTTGATGAAGGTCCGCAGGGAATCGGAACGGGTGCGCTCGTGATGACGGGCGTAAATACAAACACTGGGGGAACCGCGGTGAATTCGGGTCGCGTCACAGTGAACGCCGGAGCCGCGCTCTCGACAGGCAGCCTCATTGTGAATGGCGGCGCGTTGAATCTGAATAATGCCGCACAGAGTGTATCGAGCCTCTCGGGAACGGGCGGAACGATTACACTCGGCGGCACTGCCCTCACGCTGAATCAATCCACCACAACCACTTTCGCCGGCGTGCTTGCGGGCACGGGCAGCATCGTTCTGGCGCAGGATGGAAATCTCACGCTGAGCGGAACGAATACGTTCACCGGAACCACGACGATCGCGGACGGCGCAGTCCTCGTGTCCGGCAGCCTGAGCGGCAGCGCAGTTAACGTAACCGGTGGTCTTCTCGGAGGAACCGGAAGCGTCGGAGCTGTCACGAGCACCGCCGGTACGATTGCGCCTGGCGCAAGCCCCGGCACTCTCACGCTCGCCGCGCTCTCACTGGATTCAGCCTCCACCCTCGCGTTCGAACTGGCAACCCCCGGCATCGTCGGTTCGGGTGTGAACGACCTACTGAGCATCACCGGAGCGCTGACACTAGACGGCACGCTCGGCGTTACGCCGCTCGGCGGATTTGGAAACGGAACCTACCGCATCGCAAACTACGCTGGTGTGCTGACTGACAACGGACTCGATATTGATGCAGGCTTCCTCGCTTCTTATCCCGGTTCGTTCATCGACACCGGAACCACCGGCACGGTGAACCTTGTCGTCGTTCCCGAACCGGGCTCCGCAGCACTTCTCCTCGGTGGTATCGGCATGCTGATCGCAGCGCGCCGACGCCGCTGCGAACGCCTATAAATTCAGCCGATTCGTCCGCTACATATTCTCCTCCCCAGCGTTTTCGGGTGCGCAAAACACCTGTTCCACATCCTGCTTTCATGAAGAAACTCCTTCTCGCGTTACTTTCGCTCCCGGTCTGCGCCGTCGCCGCGGACTCCGTGCTCATTTTCAACGAAGTGCAATACCACCCGGTGGATGAGCTCACCCAGACGGAGTGGATCGAACTGCGAAGCCTGCAAGCAGTGGATGTGGACATCAGCGGCTGGCGCATTGATGGCGGAATCGACTACACGTTTCCAGCCGGCACGATTATGCCGGGCGGCGGCTACATCGTCGTTGCGGCGATTCCCGCGCAGATTCCCGGAGCGTTTGGTCCATTTACCGGTCAACTCGACAACGGTGGCGAGACAATCCGGCTCCGGAACCTGAACGGTCGAATCATGGATGAGCTGACCTACGGCGATTCAGGTGACTGGCCGGCCGGCCCGGACGGAATGGGTCCTACTCTGTGCAGAATTTCTGGAACCGCAGCGAGCGGAGCGAACCAGTGGACCACGAGCCGCGACATCGGCGGCACGCCCGGAACCCGGAATTTTGCGGAAGCAGGAACTGCGAATACGCGCACGAAAATCATCCCCATCGGCGCGACATGGAAGTTTCTCGACGACGGAACGACACCCACTTCGGACTGGAAGACGGCTGCCTACTCGGACGCCACGTGGAAAAGCGGCGCAACGCTCATCGCGGGCGGAGGTGCGACTTTGGGAGTGGTCCGCCCTTCGGACTACCCGACCGGCCTGCTGGCGTACTGGCCGTTCAATGAGACTTCCGGCACGACCGCAGCAAACACGCAAAACGCGGCCTACAATGGCACGATGGCCAACGGTGCAACTTTCGTAAACGATCCCGCACGCGGCTGGGTGGCGAGCTTTGACGGCACGGATGACCGCATGGAAATCATCGACTCCGGCACCGGCCAGCCGAGTCTGACGCTGCTCCCCGCGATGACCGCTTCGAATGACTTTACATGGTCCGCGTGGGTGTGGACGCCGACCGCAGCGACCGTCACGGACCAGGGAACCGCTGTCATTCTCGGGAACAGAACAGGAATCAACGGCGCTGACACATCGCCGCGCGAGTTCATCAAGATGGCAATGGCCCGCGCTGAGTACGGCGTCAATGGAACCGTCCTGCTGAACAATTACCCGGACGTCGGAACAAACGCGTGGACGCATATGTGCATGATTAAACGCGGGCTTTCGCTCGAGTACTATCAGAATGGCGTTTTCGTCCAGAGTCTCGCGCTCACAGGAGCCATGGTGCTACCGCAAATGCCTTTCTACATCGGCGGCGACCGCAGAACGACGAACTCGATCAACGAACATTTCGCCGGCCGTATCGACGATGCTGCACTGTGGACCCGTGCCCTTTCCGCTGCGGAAATCGCCGGTCTTGCTGGTGTAAGTGTCAACCGTCCGGTCCTTCCGACCCCAGCGGAGCAGACCACGAATGCTGTTACCGGAACGGCACCGCGTTACTTCAGAAAAACATTCACTTACACTGGGGTTCCGAGCCGCACCTCGCTCGAACTTTGGCCCATCGCGGATGATGGCGCGGTGATTTATCTCAACGGAACAGAGGTTTATCGTTCCAATGTTCCTCCAGCGAGTGAAGTCACCGACCCTCAATTTCCGCCTGCCCCGATCGTAATTCCGAGCACGGCTCTCATTAAGGGCACGAACGTGCTCAGCGCCGAGGTGCACCAGTTCGGCGGAGGAAATACCGACCTGCTGTTCGGCGCGGAGCTTCTGACCGATGAATCGGCTCCCTTGCTTCCGTCGACGACGCCGTCGTTTTATTTCAATGAGATATCCGGCGCGACGGACCCTGCGTTCTTCATTGAACTGAGAAACAACTCAGCCGGTCCATTGAACACGGGTGGGTGGCTAATCCGTACCAGCGCAGGAGCAAGCCACACCCTGCCGGCAGTCGCAGTTCCGGCCGGAGGATACGTTTCGTTTACCGCCGCTTCGCTGGGCCTCGTGCCGGCCGACAATGTCCGCCTCAGCCTCATCGCGCCCGACGGAATCCAGTTTCAGGACGCACGCACAATAACCAACAGCCTGCGCGGCATCCTTGCGAACGGCACGTGGGGGCGCCCATCGACTGCAACCGCTGGCACCGTGAACGTCGCAACTTTGAACGACGCGATTGTCATCAATGAAATTTTCTACAACGCGGCAGCCCCGACTCCGCCGGCGCAGCCTTCCGGCGAGCAATGGATCGAGCTTTATAACCGCAGTGCATCGCCCGTGGACGTGAGCGGATGGGCCTTCACCGAGGGCGTAAACTTCACGATCCCCGCGCTGACTCCGCCGATTCCCGCGGGCGGGTATCTTGTCGTGGCGTGGAATCCCACAACGTTTGCAACCCTGCATCCGGGCGTCACCGCGCTCGGACCGTGGAGCGGAAGCCTGAGCCGGAGCGGAGAAACCATTCGCCTCGAAGACGCCAACGGAAACGTCGCCGATGAAGTCCGCTACCACGATGGCGGTCGCTGGAGTCAGTGGGCCGATGGCGGTGGCTCGAGTCTCGAATTGCTCGACCCGGACAGCGACAACTCTAAGGGCGAGGCGTGGGACGCAAGCGACGAGAGCAGCAAGTCCACGTGGCAGAACGTGAGCATCACCGGCCAGGCAACGAATACTCCGTCGAACAACCCGGCAAACTGGAACGAGTTTGTTTTCGGGCTGCTCAACAACGGCGAGTTCCTCATCGACGACATCAGCGTGAAGGACGTGACCCAGGGAAACATCGAGCTGATTCAGAACGGGAATTTCAACGGCGGAAACACGAACTTCTGGCGAATCATCGGCACCCACAGCGGCACAGTCGTGCCCGACCCGACCGCACCGGCGAACAACGTTTTGAAAGTCACCGCGACGGCGGAGACCGAGCACATGCACAATCACGCGACGACGACGCTGAAGAACGGCGCGTCCTTCCATACCATCGTCGCGACCGATACTTACTCGATCACGTTCCGCGCAAAATGGCTGCGCGGTTCGAATGCGCTTCACTCCCGGCTTTATACAAACCGCCTTCCGCTCAAAACGCTCCTCAACCGCCCGACCACCGGCGGAACACCGGGCGCTGTTAACAGCAGATTCGTCGCGAACGTCGGTCCGACATTTGATGCGCTCTCCCATTCGCCAGCCGTGCCGCTCGCTGCCCAAAATGCGACCGTAACGGTTCGCGTCGCGGACTCGGATGGAATCGGTACGGTGCAGCTCTTCACATCGGTCAACAGCGCCGCATTTACGAGTTCCACGATGACGTCGGGAAGCGGCGGCCTTTACACCGGCACGATTCCCGCGCAGGCATCCGGCGCTGTCGTGCAGTTCTACGTCCGCGCGACCGACGTGCCGGGCGCGGTGTCCTTTTTCCCGGCGGGCGGCCCAGCGTCGCGGGCAATGGTTCAGTGGGACGACGGGCGCGCGCTTCTCACGCTCCCGAGCGGCGCGAAGCCGCACAATGTGCGTGTCATCATGCCACCCGCGGATGCGACCGAACTGTACAAACAGGAGAACTTGATGAGCAACGCAGCCACGCCTTGCACGGTGATCCTGAATGAGCGCGACATCTACTATCGCGCCGGGGTTTCGCTCAAAAGCAGCGAGCATGGCCGTTTCAACATCGCGCGCGTAGGCTACAATATCGAGTTCCCACCCGACGATCTCTTCCTCGGAACACACGGAGGCATCTCGATCGACCGCTCCGGCGGCACGGTTACCGGCCAGAAGGAGATTCTTTTGAAAACGCTCAACATCCTCGCGGGCGGCATTCACGCACCTCAGGACGATCTGATCCGCATCATCCCCGCGCGCGCACCGAGCGCGACCGGCATCACATTTGATGGGTCGGGTATGCTCGGCGCTGCGATTCTTTCCAAGACACGCCTCAAGGGGGACTACCTCGACAATCAGTGGGACAACGGCGGCGACGGTATGATGTTCAAATACGAACGCATCTACGTCTTGACCCAGACGATCAATCCCACCACGCGAGTCGTGGACGGCGCGGTCGTTCCCGAGAACCCGAAGATTCCGCAGGACACCACCTCGCCGCCCGGCGTGAACGTCGTAAATCTCAATGCGACATCCGAATTCTACCGCTGGCACTGGCTCGTCGAAGGCGGACGCGATACCGATGACTACACGGGAATCATGAACGTCACGAACGCCATCGGTCAGGCCGCGGGCGCGACGTTCAATTCGCTCGTCGATCAATACGTGGACGTGAATACGTGGCTCCGCGGCCACGTGGGTCCGATTCTTTACGGAACGACCGACAACTATATGGCCCCGGGCGGCGCGGGCTCGCAGCACAATGTGCTCTTCTATTTCCCGCCCGGACGGAAGGCCGTTGCGTTTCCGTGGGACTGCGATTTTCTCAATCAGGCCAATCCCACCACGACCACGCTCATCGGCGGCGATACCGCAAAGTTCATCGCGAATCCCGTTTGGAAACGGCTCTACTACGGCCACATGCTCGATGTGCTGAATCGCTCGTTCAACACGACCACGATGACCTACTGGGCCACGCACTACTCGCGCTTCGGCACGGATGACATGATCGCCTCCGTCTCCGCGTATCTCACGCCACGAACGAACTATGCGCGCGACGTCATCCTCGGACAAAACGGACAGACTGCTCCGATTCCACAGGTGGCCTTCGCCCGCACCAGCGCAAGCCCGGTGACGGTCGGCACACCGTTCGCAACCGTGACTGGAACTGGATGGATCAACGTGAATGAAATTCGCCTTCAGGGTGCCACCGAACCGCTGCCGGTTACGTGGACCGGTGAAAGCACCTGGTCTCTTCAACTACCGCTCAGTGCCGGCACGAACACCTACACGCTCGTCGCGTACGACACCGCGGGAACATTGCTCGGAACAACGACAGTGACAGTCACCGCGACCGGCGGGGTGTTCCCGGCTACGACGAACAATCTGATCGTTTCCGAACTTCACTTCAATCCGCCCGGACCGGACGACACCACCGAATTCATCGAACTTCAGAACATCACCACCAGCACGCTCGATCTATCCAACTGCCATTTCGACGAGGAACTCGGCCAGGGAATCGCTTACACATTCCCGAGTGGAGTGCAGCTCGCGCCGGGCGCGCGAATCATCGTGGCAAAAGACCGCACCGCCTTCCTCGCGGCCTATCCGGCGGTTCCGTCCGCGCAGGTAGCCGCAGGCGGATTCTCCCCAAGTGGGCTCGATAACAGCGGAGAGCGCATCAAGCTCTACAGCGCAGCAGGCGCGGTGATTTTCGACTTCACCTACAGCGACAACCTGAACCCCACCGACGGCAACGGGCGCTCGCTCGTTCGCGTCGTGAGCAGCACGAACCCGAACCCGCTCGATTACACCTGGCGCGCCAGCACCACCGACGGTGGAAACCCCGGCGGCACGGATGCCATCACATTCTCAGGAAGCGTAACCGCGGACGCGGATGGCGACGGGATTGCCGCGCTGCTCGAATACGAACTTGGCACGAGCGATGCAGTCGGAAACACCGTACCGCTTACCGTGACGCGCGACATTTCGGGCGCGCTCATCGCTGTATTCACCCGGCGCGCCAATGCCGACGATGCGGACCTCTCCATCGAAGCAGTGACGGACCTCAACACCACATGGGCACCCGCAACCGCGGCGAAAACGAATGACACCGTCGTGGGCACCATCCGGACCGAGACCTGGCAAATCACGCCACCCGTCGGCGCCACGAGTTTCTACATCCGACTGAAGGCGACGTTGCGCTGACGGCGCTATTCCGCCCCGGGAAGCGCCAGCTTTTGAATCTCCGGCAGCGCCTCGCGGCCGGCGATTCCCTGTATTCCGCCGTAAAGCTCCGCGGTGTGCTGAATGGCTGCACTGAGGTGCTGGCCTCGTTCTTTCCACTGCTTTTGAAACGCCCGCTGTTCCGCAGCGAGCTGATCCTGCAACGCGATGAATGAATCGACGATTGCCTGAATGTGCTGCCTGAAACCCGTGCCGCACAGGTGATCGTAAAGCTGCGCCATCTTGCTACCACGGTCGGTGTCCTGAAGGCGCTGGACCGCCGTGGCAATCAGACCGTGGCGCAGCGCTGATGCGAGTCCGAGTGCAAAAGCAGGTTCGCAAACCCAAATTCCATCGCATTGCCCGATTCCCCGCACGCCTTCGGGCGGAGACGTCGTGACGATCACCGCGAGTTCGGCTCCGGCCGCACGCTGATCCTCCTTCAGCTTTGCGGGCCATTGAGAAGACCAGTTCTTCGCCCGCTTCGCCTCCCAGAGGATTGTGCCGCATGGAAGCTCCCCGGCAGTCCGGACGCGCTGCGTCACATCAGCGCCGCGCTCTCCCTTTTTCACCTCCTCGATGCTGTCGTGCCTGAAAGCCTCCCGAAGCTGTGCTTCGATTTCCACCTCCAGTGTCTCGCCCTGAAGTTGCATCGACCCCTGCTCGGCACGTTGCTGGAGCGAGGCGATCTGCTCCTGGAGCCCTTTGATCACCTGTTCCTTGTCGGCCAGCTTGAGCCGCTCCGCCTCAATCGCCTGCTGCCGCGCAGCGTCGGCAATCTTTTGCCGTTCCGCATCGAGCTTCCTCGCGAGCTCGATCTCCATGCTTTCCTTCGCCTCCTGCAATGCGCGCTGCTGTTTGCGCAACTCAAGCTCGGTGGCCTGCGCGACGCGCAGCTTTTCCTGCTGCTCGGCATTGCGTGACTCTGCGTCCTTGAGCTGCATGGCAAACTGTTCGGCAGCCTTTTGGGATGCTTCGGCAAGCAGCTTCCTGCGTTCGGATTCAAGCTCCCTGGCCACCTGCTCGGCAACGCCCGCCTGCTGCTTTGCCAGCTTTTCCATTTCGGTTTTCAGATGCTCTTCGCGCCGCGCGATTGCGGCATTCAGTTCCTCACGCTGCCGAACGAAGTCCGCCTCCAGGCTCTCCCGGACTTGATGCGAAACGGCTTCGGATAGCGCGATCTCCGCGCCGCATTTGGGACAGGTGATGTACGATTCGTTCATGCGATGCTTCTACCATGCGGGGTCGGACATTTGCAGTCCACGGCAAACGATTCGTGGAAAACTTGGCCCGACTTTCTCCGTGACGACTGCGCGCCGTTCCACCAAGCATCCCGCCATTCATGAGAGCCATCCTGCGAATCAACGCGCTGATTTTGACGCTGCTCGTGCCCGCCTGCGTCAATCCCGGCACCGCGGCGCAGCGCAGGCTCAGAGCCACCTCCCTCGCGACGGATCTCACAAGCCTCTCAAAATCCGTGCATCCGAGCGAGGCGACCCTTCTCGCACAGACCGCCGTCGAAGAATCCGCCCGGCTTTCGACCGAGTTTCGCCCCATGCACATCGCATGGCTGAACAACAATCTCGTAAACTCAGGCGTCCTTGATCGCGGTCTTTGCTGGCACTGGCGCGACGATCTATTTCCCCGCCTTTTCGCACTGAAGCTTCGCACCTTCGATCTGCATCTGGCGTCGGCGCGAAGAGGCACCTCGCTTGAACACAATGCGATCGTCGTCACGCCGCGCGCCGGACGTTTCGAGGAGGGAATCGTTCTCGACCCGTGGCGCCGCGGCGGCGTGCTGGTGTGGAAGCGCGTAGCCGATGATCGATATCCGTGGGAGCCATTGCCGCCGGAACTCACACCGGACTCGCTGCGTCCGCTGCTCATGCCGGAAGGCAAAGTCAAACACCGCGCCCGATGAGCATCGTCCCAACGATTGTCGCAGTGCTCCGCCACGCGGTTCGATGGACACTTCCGCTGTTGCTCATTTCCTCGCTCACCGGCGCGGCCTGCGCGTTTTTTCTGTGGAGTCTCGATGCGGTTACCAGCGTGCGTTTTGCAAATCCCTGGCTCATTTTCCTCCTCCCGCTCGCCGGAGTCGCGATGGGTTGGATCATTCACAAGATCGGCCGCAGCGCCGAAGCTGGGAACAATCTGATCATCGACGAAATTCATGAGCCCATCGGCCGCGTACCGCGACGCATCGCGCCACTCATCCTGTTCGGGACGCTCGTCACGCACCTCGTCGGCGGCTCGGCAGGACGGGAAGGCACTGCGGTGCAAATGGGCGGAGGCATCGCAGGCACGCTGTGCAAAGTGCTGCGTTTGCACGGTGGCGTCGTTCCCGTTCTGCTCATGGGCGGAGTCGCCGCCGGGTTCGGCGCGGTTTTCGGGACTCCGCTCGCCGGGGCCATCTTCGCAATGGAGGTACTCACCCGTGGACGCATCAGGTATCAAGCCGCAGTCCCGTGCCTCATCGCAGCGTTCGTCGCCGACCGCGTTTGTCACGCTTGCGGCGCGGTCCACACCGCCTACGCCGTGAACACGGCCGTCACCTTCTCATCCGGGTCGATGTTTACACTTGGAAGGATTGCCGTCGCCGCGATCGCGTTCGGACTGGCGGGAAAGCTGTTCGCACTCGCATCGCACGGCGCCGGTCGTCTTTTTAAATGCCTACTCCCATTCGCGCCGCTGCGGCTTGCGGTGGGCGGTGCCCTCGTCGTCGTGCTCTACCTTCTCGCGGGAACGCCCGACTTCCTCGGCCTCGGTGTGTGGTCACGCGATGCGGGCGCTGTCACCATTCCGGCCTGTTTCAATTCTTCGCAAATCGCCCCGTGGAGCTGGCTTTGGAAGGCCGTGTTCACCATCATCACACTCGGTGCCGGGTTCAAAGGAGGCGAAGTCACCCCGCTGTTTTTCATCGGTGCCGCACTGGGCAATGCGCTTTCCACACCGCTCGGTGGACCGCTCGATCTATTCGCAGCCTGCGGATTTGCCGCAATCTTCGCAGCAGCGACGAAGACTCCCCTCGCGTGCACCGTGATGGGCATGGAGCTTTTCGGTGCACGATACGGCCTGCACCTCGGCGTCGCGTGCTACGTGGCCTTTGCCATTAGCGGACGCACCGGCATTTACTCCGCTCAACGCGAGCCGGCCACACGCTGAGCACCGCGGCCGTGATCAAACGTTGAAGCGGAACTCCACCACGTCGCCGTCTTTCATCACGTATTCCTTGCCTTCGATGCGCAGCTTGCCGGTCTCGCGCCCCTTCGCGAACGAGCCGAGCGCGACAAGGTCGTCGTAGTGGATGACTTCCGCCGCGATGAATCCGCGCTCAAAATCCGTGTGAATCACTCCCGCTGCCGCCGGCGCTTTGTCGCCCGCGCGGATCGTCCATGCGCGAGTCTCCTGCTCGCCCGTGGTGAGATACGTCCGCAGACCGAGCAGATGATACACGCCGCGAATCAGCTCATTAACGCCGCTGCTCTTCACGCCGAGGCCCGCGAGGTATTCCGTCGCCTCGGTCTCGCTCAGATCGACCAGTTCGCTCTCGATCTGTGCACTGATGACCACCGTCTCCGTGCCGAAATGCGTCGCCGCGTAGGCCCGCACCGCGTCCACGAAAGGCTTCGCCGTGCAATCCTTGCCTTCGGCCAGCGCAGCCAGGTCGGCCTCGGAGACGTTGCATGCGAAGATCGTCGGCTTTCCCGACAGAAGGAAGAACTCCTTCAGCAGCTTCTTTTCGTCATCGGAAAGCTCAAGCGTGCTCGCGGGTTTGCCTTCGTTCAAATGCGGGATCAACTTCTCGCACAACGCCAGCTCCGCCTTCGCGGTCTTGTCTCCCGAGCGCGCGCCCTTGCTCACGCGGTCCTTCCGCTTCTCGCAGGCCGTCAGGTCGGAGAGAATCAGCTCCGTATTGATCACCTCGATATCCCGCACCGGGTCCACGGTGCCCGAGACGTGGTGGATGTCCGCATCCTCGAAACAGCGCACGACCTGAACGATCGCATTCACCTCGCGGAGGTGGCTGAGGAACTGATTTCCCA
>SXWH01000136.1 GCA_005791535.1 Verrucomicrobiaceae bacterium
CCAAGCGACGACGCGCGGACCGGACTTCCGCCTTCGCGAAGGTCGCCGCCTTTCACGAAAATGTGCAGCGCGGAAAGTTCGCCCGCCATTTCGTGGAGCACGTCGTTCAGTTCGCTGCGATCGGACACGCGCTCGATCAACGGCTCGTATTTCCTGCGAACCGCGGGCCAGTCCACGCCGTGCATCTTCGGGTCGTAGAAATAATCGCGCAGCATCCGCCACGATTCGACATAGACCTGCCGCCATTCCTCGCGCGGCGTGAGCGAAAACGACCAGTCGCCCAGCGGCACCGATTTCTCGAGCTTCGCTGGAGCCTCGCCATCGACGGGAACCACGTGGAACTTGTCACCAATGCGAATCAGAATGCGCTGGTTGTTCGCCGAGATTTCCCACAACCGCACGTCCTCCGCGAACACCTTCGGCTTTGGATCCTTGTTCGAAACATCGAGCCGCATGAGCCTCGGCTTCGCGTCAAATCCCACGGCCCGCGCCGTGTAAAACAGATGCTTCCCGGTCGCCGACAGCCCACGGTAATTCCCGGCCGGAATGGGAACTTCGATGATCCGTGCCGCCAGTCCATCGAGCTCAATTGCGGGAATCGCCGCCGGCTGCGCATCGGGCTTTTTGTCGTCCTTCTTCGGCTCCGGCGCAGCGGGGTGAAGTTCATCCTGCGGCTCAAACGGCGAACGCAATCCCTTCTGCAACGCGAGGGCGTAGGCCCGCGTCACCTCGGTGAAATGCGGCTCCGGCTGGCGAGGTCCCCACGGACTCGGCACCAACGTGCGCAGTTCGCGCTCGCTCAAAAAGTACAGCCATTTTCCATCGGGCGAGAAGGCGGGCGACGAACTGTTCACGCGCTCGCTCGTTACCGTGGTGACCTCACCCGTTGCGGCACGGCAGAGCTTGATTTGCGTGTAGGTGTTCGCCGACGCCGTCGCGAACGCAAGCCACTGGCTGTCGGGCGACCACGTGAGGTCTTCGAATTCATCGTAGGGGCTCGTTTCGACCAGCTTCGTCGTCTTCGTCTCCAGATTCCGCACCCAGAGCTGGCGGTTCTTGTCATCCCACGCGATCCATTTTCCGTCCGGTGAGACGACTGGCGGAAAACGGAAGACTGTTCCGTCCTGCGTGAGCAACTCCGATGCGCCGATTCCATTTGCCGGGAGTCGCGCAAACTCGATCTCACCCGTTTCGTCGGTTTGTGCGAGCAGCGTCTTTCCGTCGGGGAAAAACGACGCATTACGGAGACGCACGCCGTCCTTGTGCGGCACGGAGACAAAGCGCAACCCCGGCTCCACTGGCGCGACAAACACATCGCCGCGCGCCGTGAGCACAACGCGGTTTCCATCCGGAGAAATGTGCGCGCTCGTGAGGTAGGTGAGCGGCTGCTTCACCCACCGCTCCCGCATTTGATCCAGATCAGTGGAAAGCGTGATCGGGATCGCAGCATCGGTCTTCGTCGCGATGGTGAACAACCGCAGGTCGGCGCCGTGCTGATACACGATGCGGCCGTTGTCGATCTTCGCGGACTTTGCATCGAGACTCTTGTGCTCCGTCAGCGGCTGCACATCGGCCCCGTCGGATTTCATCGACCACAGATTGCTGATTCCCGAGCGGTCGCTCAGAAAATACACGCGGCCCTGCCACCACAGCGGGTTTTTTGAAGTCCCCGCAAAATCCGCAGTCAACGGCACCGCCTCCTCCGCGCCCTCATCGTAGCGCCACAACGTCTGCGCAGTTCCACCCTTATAGCGCTTCGTGCTGCTCCCCTGGAACGGCAGACGCGTGAAAATCAACTGCCGGCCCGAGTCTTCGAAAATGCCGTCGCTTGCCTGCGCCAGCGGCAGCAGCGTTTCATCGCCGGTCGCCGGATCGAGCGATAAGAGTTGGTCGTTCGGGAGCGTCGAATACGCTTTCGTGGAGTAGAGAATACGGCCCTGCGGAGTCCAGTTTGCGACAAACGCGCCTTCGCCGTGCCACGTCAACCGCTTCGGCTGTCCGCCAGAAAGCGGCATCACATAAACTTCGGACGGTCCCTCGTACTGCGCGGTAAAAGCGACGGTCGTTCCATCCGGCGAAATCGCAGCGTGCGATTCCATGCCGTGATGCGATGTCAGCCGCAGCGCCGTCCCGCCCGCGACGGGAACTTTCCACAAATCACCCTCCGAGGTGAAAACGACCGTTTCTCCGCGCAAAGCGGGAAACCGGTAGTAGCCGTTGGGAGCCGCGGCCACGGAAGCCACGGCGAGACTGGTGAGGACAAGGATGTTACGCATGAGAAGGCCACCAAAAGCCAGAACTCGCAGGGTCTGACAAACGATATGTTCCCCTCCCCGTCATGCCCGCGCGTCCGAACGGAACCATTCCCCGGCGGGGGAAAGCGTTTGGCAGGGAAACCATTTCCTGAAACGCTCGGGCCGCACCAGAGTTTGTCCACCTTCATGCACACCATCTTTCTCCGGAAACTTTTCCTTTTCGCCGCCGCCATGCTCGCGTGCCTCGTCCAATCGCAGGCGGCACCGATGAACATCGTGGTGCTTTACGCCGACGACTGGCGGCACGACACGCTCGGCGTTGCGGGGAACCCGGTCGTCAAAACACCGAACCTCGACCGGCTTTCGGGCGAAGGCGTTCGGTTCACGCGGACTTGCGTCACGACTTCCATCTGCGGAGTGAGCCGCGCGACGTTGTTCACCGGACAATGGATGTCGCGGCATGGAAACAAGGCCTTCGCAGCGTTCGACACCCCTTGGGCCGAGACTTATCCCGGCCTGCTCCGCGCCAAAGGCTATTTCACCGGACACATCGGCAAATGGCACAACGGCACGTTTCCCGCGAAGGAGTATGATTTCGGCCGCAGCTACTCCGGCACACACTGGACGAAAATGCCGGACGGCCGCCGCGTGCACGTCACCCAGCGAAACGAGGACGACGCGATGGAGTTCCTGAAAACGCGGCCCGCGGACAAGCCGTTCTGCCTTACGCTCGCATTCTTCGCCACTCACGCAGAGGATCAAAATCCCGAGCAATACCTCCCGCAGCCGCAGAGCATGGAGCTTTACAAGGACATCACCGTTCCCGTGCCGCCCAACGCGACCGAGGAATCGTGGAAGCGCATGCCGCCATTCTTCGACAACACGAACGAAGGCCGCAAGCGCTGGACCTGGCGTTTCGACACGCCGGAGAAGTACCAGAAGATGATGAAGAACTACTACCGCCTCGCGACCGAGGTGGACACCGTTTGCGGACGCGTTCTCGAGGAGCTGAAAAAGCAGGGCCTGCTCGACAACACGCTCGTCATCTTCACGACGGACAACGGCTACTTCCACGCCGAGCACGGCCTCGCGGACAAATGGTATCCGCATCAGGAAAGCATCCGGGTTCCTTTGATCATCCGCGACCCGCGCATGCCGGCAGAGAAGCGCGGAACGACCGACGACTCCTTCACGCTGAACGCCGATCTCGCCCCGACCATCCTTGCCGCCACGGGCACCGCCGCGCCCGAACGGATGCAGGGCCGCGACATCGCGCCGCTTTATCTCGCGAAGGAAAAGCCGGAATGGCGCACGGAGTATTTCTACGAACACGCGGCGTTGAAGAAAATCATCCCGGCTTCCGAGGCGCTTGTGCGCAAGGACTGGAAATACATGTTCTGGCCGGACCACAACTTCGAGCAGCTCTTCGATCTCACCGCCGACCCGCGCGAGGAAAACGACCTCGCCCGCGATCCCGCGCAGGCCGGACGCCTCGCGGAAATGCGCGCGCGCTTTGCCGAACTGAAATCCGCCGCTAAATAGCCGCACCGCCTCAGCCACTCACTCATTCACACGCACCATGAAACAAACCATCCTCGCACTGCTCGCGTTCTCTGCTCCGCTGCTCGCCGAGCGTCCGAACATCATCTTCATCTTCTCGGATGACCACGCGCAACACGCCATCTCCTCCTACGGATCGAAGGTAAATCAGACGCCGAACATCGATCGCCTCGCCAAGGAAGGCGCAAGGTTCACAAAATCGTTCGTCACCAATTCCATCTGCACGCCGAGCCGCGCCACGCTGCTTACCGGACAGTATTCGCACCTGAACGGCGTGCCCGTTTTCAATCGCTTCGACGGCTCGCGCGACAATGTGGCGAAGCAGCTTCAGAAGGGCGGCTACTACACGGGGATGATTGGAAAATGGCACCTCGGCAGCGATCCCACCGGCTTCGACAAGTGGGCGATTCTTCCGGGCCAGGGTGCCTACTGGGATCCCGTCTTCCTCGTTCCGGGAAAGAAGCTCACCATCGAAGGCCACTGCACCGAAATCACGACGCAGCTCGGCCTCGAGTTCCTGAAGACCCGCCCGAAGGACAAGCCGTTCTTCCTCATGCTCCACCAGAAGGCACCGCATCGCGCGTGGGAGCCCGAGAAGCGCCACATCGAGATGTTCAAGGACAAGGTCATCCCCGAACCGGAGACGCTGTTTGATGATTACGCGACGCGTCCGACCGCGCTGCCGATCAACGAACAGACCGTCGCCCGCGACCTCACACGGCGCGACTTGAAGCTCACACCGCCCGAGGATTTGAAAGGCCCGGCGCTTCAGAAATGGTTCAATGAAAAACCGATGAAGCTCGAAGTGGACGGCAAGGTTTTGGAGGGCAAGGAGCTCGTGAAATGGAAGTATCAGAAATACATGCGCGACTATCTCGCATGCGTTCAGGGCGTGGATGACAGCGTCGGCAAAGTGCTCGATTACCTCGAAGCAAACGACCTCGCGAAGAACACCATCGTGATCTACTCCGCCGACAACGGCTGGTTCCTCGGCGACCTCGGGCTTTACGACAAGCGCTTCATGTACGAGCCCGGCCTGAATGTCCCGCTTCTCGCGAAAGGCCCCGGCATCAAGGCCGGCATCACGCCCGGGCAGTTCGTTGCAAACATCGATCTCGCGCCTACTTTCCTCGACCTCGCGGGTCTCGCCGTGCCGGAGTCGATGCAGGGACGCTCGCTCGCTCCGTTGCTCCGCGGCGAATCGCCGGCGGACTGGCGGACCAGCGTTTACTACCGCTACTACCACGACCCGGGCCATCACAACACGGTCGCCCATCTCGGCATCCGCACCGCGACGCACAAGCTCATCTATTACTGGAAGCAGAACACCTACGAGCTGTTCGACCTCACCGCAGACCCGACCGAGCAACGCAATCTCCTCTACTCCGAAGCCGATGCGAAAAAGCCCGAGGTCGCCGCGAAGTTCGCCGAACTCAAAGCGGAGATCGCCCGCGCGCAGAAGGAATACAAGGACGACGGCCAGTTCGCCGACCCTGCATCCTGGCCGAAAGGCGGACCCGATGGCCCGTTCGACGTCTATCAGCCGAGCGGCAAGAAGTCCGTTGCCGAGGCACTCGAACTCTCCACATCGAAATGATCTCCACCTTCGCGAAGGTCTGCATCGCTTTGATGCTCGCGCTCTCGTCGGTCGCGCAAAGCGCCGAGCCGTCGCGTCCAAACATCATCCTCTGCATGACCGACGACCAGGGCTGGGGCGACGTCGGCTACAACGGCCTCACCAAAATCAAGACCCCGAACCTCGACGCCATGGCCGCCGCGGGGTTGCGCTTCAACCGCTACTACGCCCAGCAGACCTGCTCGCCCACCCGCGCCGCAATCCTCACCGGCCGGCACCCGAACCGCATGGGCGTCTTCTGGCCCGGAATGAAACTGCGCACCGAGGAAACCACCCTCGCCACGCTCGTTCGCAACGCCGGTTACACCACCGGACATTTCGGAAAGTGGCACCTCAACGGCGTCTCCGGCCCAGGCAAGATCGTCGCCGAATCCGACCCGCTCTCCCCGCGCAACGTCGGCTTCGATGAATCATTCTCCGTCAGCAACTACTTCGAGCTCGACTGGACCTTCGGGCGAAACGGCGTGGAGGAAAAAGTCACCGGCGACGGCTCCGAGGCAGTCGTCTCCGAGGCCCTCAAATTCATCGGCAGCGCCGCAGAAAAGAAAAAACCCTTCTTCGTCCTCGTCTGGTTTGGCAGTCCGCACATCCCGCACAAACCCCTCCCCGCCGACCTCGAAGCCGCGGGCGGCTCCGGCTACTACGGCGAACTCATCGGCGTCGACCGCAGCATCGGCGCACTCCGCGCAGGCCTCCGCAAACTCGGCGTGGCCGACGACACCGTCCTCTGGTTCTCCAGCGACAACGGCGGATTCATCGACCCCAAAAAGCCCGACGCCAACGGCACCAACAACGACCTCCGCGGCCGCAAAGGCGAAATGTGGGAAGGCGGCATCCGCGTCCCCGCCGTCATCGAATGGCCCGCGCGCATCAAGCCCGCAATCACCGACACCCCCGCGGGCGTCGTCGACATCTTCCCCACCCTCGTCGAGCTCCTCGCCCTCAAAGTCGAACGCCCCGTGCCGCTCGACGGCATCAGCCTTCTCCCGCTCCTCGACGGCAAAATGACCGCACGTCCCCAGCCCATCGGCTTCTGGCAATTCGCCGGAAAAGCGGGCGCCCTCACCACCGACTCCGGCCCCTCCGCCTGGAACGACAACCGCTACAAACTCGTCAAAACAAAAACCGGCACCCTCGAGCTCTACGACATCGCCGCCGACCGCACCGAGAGAAACGACATCGCCGCAGCCCACCCCGAAATCGTCGCCCAAATGAAAGCCCAGCTCGAAGAATGGCAGCAGTCCGTCGTCCGCAGCTACAACGGCGAGGACTACCCGAAGCCCAAAGATTCCCAACCCGCGAAGTAGCAGCACCGCGTCGCTCCTTCCCCGCGCGCCGCTACCGTTTTTTTACAATCGCCCGACTCCCCCGTGACAACTCCCCCGCCGCTTCCGGCATGATGTCCACCATGAAAACCATCATCGCCATCGCCATCCTCACCGTCTCCACGCTTTCCGCGCAGGAGCAAATCATCAACCCGCAGATCGACTGGGCCGGCTTCCAGCGCGACGTCATCGCCACCGGCAAAATCCGCGAACAACGCCGCATCACCGAGGACCAGTTCCTCGCCATGATGAAGGAACCCGGCACCGTCGTGCTCGATGCACGCACGCCGTTCCGCTTTGACCAGCGCCACATCACCGGCGCCGTCAGCCTGCCTTTCACCGAATTCTCCGACGCCTCCCTCGCCAAAGTCATCCCCACCAAAGCCACACGCATCCTCATTTACTGCAACAACAACTTCCGCAACGCCCCCGAATCCATGTTCGGAAAGCGCATCGAAGCCTCCCTCAACGTCTCCACCTTCACCGGCCTCCTCCAATACGGCTACTCCAACGTCTACGAACTCGGCCCCAATCTCGACGTCCGCACCACGAAACTCCCCTTCTCCGGCACCGAGGTGCGTCCCACCACTGACCTGCGCTCCGGCATTCTCCAGAAATAGCCCCGCAAGCGCCCGGGCCGTTCGTCTCACAACTCAACCTTCCTCCACCCGTCGGCGTCCCAGTTGCGGCGGCCTCGTTGCCGGCGAATAGGTGAAGGAGCGGCACCCGCGGACCCTTCGCAAAAAGCCCGCGCACTGCAGCGTGTGGTTCAGCGCACATTTCAGCGGCTGTCGGCGGCATCCAATCGTCACCACGCCACGGAAGAACCACTCATTGACACTCATCGACACTAATTCCCAAAAACCGCGCCCCATCAGTGTTCATCAGCGTCCATGAGTGGTCTTTGATCCCCCGCACGCTACTTTGCGCTACTTTGTGCACGCTACTTTGAGTCTGTTTTATTGTGCGACGGCCTGCGCCAGAGCATGAGCGCCGCAGGCTACTGCTACGACAACGCCTTTGCTGAAAGCGCCTTCGCCTCCCTCAAAAGCGAACTCCTCGACGACGGTTCCCCTTTCC
>SXWH01000137.1 GCA_005791535.1 Verrucomicrobiaceae bacterium
CGGTATGCTCGACCTGCCACCCCAGCGCCTTCGCCTGCGAGATCGCAGAGCGATACGCATAAGCCGTCCACCCAACCCACCCCAACGTGGCGACCATCAGGACGATGAACCATCGGCCAAGGTGCCATCTGCGGCGCGGCATTGTCGGTGTTTCGGCGGGCATGCGGTTTTTTTAACCGCAAAGTATCGCGTTGCGCAAAGGATTGTTGCGGGGGGTGCGGGGTGTGGTGGGTGTGATTAAACCCAAGCGCTGCGATTGAATTCGAAAGGAGTGCGGCCAACGTAGGCGAGATTTTCAATCTCGCTTGTTGCGCGGGTGAACTCCAGAGAGCGAACTTTAACTGTGAAAACGGAAGCCCAGGAAGCGAGATTGAAAATCTCGCCTACGTTGCGGACGACTTTCGCAGGCGTGGCGACGGGAAGCCGGGGGCGCGGTTATTTAAGCTGCCACTTTTTGCGGAGGAGCCATTCGAGGCTGCCGGTGAGGAGGATGAGGAGGAAGAAGAGGGGCGAGGACCAGAGTTCGCCGTCGAGCGTGGTGGCGATGCGCTCGGCTTTTGCGGAGATGGCGGCGGGGAGTTCGTGGAGGTTTTCTTCGCGGTAGAAGCCGCCGCCGGTGATTTCGGCCATCTGGCGGAGGCCGGCTTCGTTCATGGCGGTCTCGCCGCTTTCAAAGCGGGGCTCGGTGACGTTGAATTCGAGCCTGGTCTCGGGGTCGCGCTTTGTGGCGAAGCGGTAGGCGCCGGGCATGGTGGCGATGAAGTCTCCGCGGTAGGCGCCGGGTTGATCGGGGATGGCGCGGAGGACGACGTCCTGCGGCGGGTTTTGGCCGACGGTGACGGTGGCGGGAATCTGGGGGTCGCGCATGGGGGTGTAGTCGGCGTTGTAGATGCGGCCGGTGATGCTGACGCGCTCGCCGGCGGTGTAGCTCTGGCGGTCGGAGGCAAGCTGGGTGAGCTTGCTGCCGGCGAGGAGGTGGTGCATGCCGAGTTTTTGTGCGATTTGGCCCCAGAGGATGGTGTGGAAGCGCTCGCCGGTGTTGCGCCGCCAGCGCCAGGTGTTGTCGGTGCCCATCCAGAGGACGCGGCCAAGGCCGAACTGGTGCTCGGCGGCGAGGACGAGTTTGCCGTGGCGGTTGGCGCGGGTGCTGTCGGCATCGACGAGGAGGACTTGTGCGGCGGGCTTGGCGCGGAGGACGCGGGCGGTCCAGTAGAGCTTGCCGAAGCCGCGCCATGCGAGGGCGTTTTCCTCGTCGCTTTCGCTGAGCTTCAGCATCGGGTGCGCGCGGCCCTGTGCGGTGAGTTCGACGGCGGTGCCGACGTTTGGCGGGAGGGCGTTTTGCGAAGCGGCGGGGTCGAGCTCCACGGGGAGGAGTTTTTCAAAGACGGTGCCCGCGTACGCCGACGGCGAGTGCCGCGGCCCGGCGATGAAAAGCATGCATCCGCCAAAGCGCTGCACGAAGTCCTCCAGCGCGGTGGATTGCGCCGCGGAGAATCGCGACGGTGCGACGTCGCCGATGATGATGAGGTCGAATTTAAACAGCTCCTCCTTTGTCTCCGGGATGCGCGGGAGGAAGGGCGTGGCGGGCCCTTCGGCAAGGCTGGCATCGCCTTCGAGCAGCACGGTCTTTAGCTCCAGCCGGCGGTCGCGCAGCAGCATGCTCTGCAAGTAGCGGAACTCCCAGCGGGGCGTGGTCTCGACGTAGAGGACTTTGATTTTGGAATCGACGACGCGGATGCGCTGGGCGACGGCGTTGTTTTCGCGCGAAGCCTCATCGGGCCTCGGCTCCACGGCGGCGCGCAACTCGAAGTCGCCGGTCTTCGACGGCGTGAACTGGATGGGCACGGTGGCGTCGTCGTCATCGGCAAACGTGACGTCTTTCTCCGTGACGATCTCGCCGTCGCCATCGGCAACGCCGTCCTTCATGGGCACAAGCCGCACGACGACCTTCGCGTTTTCCCCGCGCATCCCCTGCCCCCGCACGCGCACCGTGGCGGCGAGCGAGTCATTTACAAACGCGACGTCCTGCGCGGTGAGATTGCTCACGATGATGTCGCGCGGAGTGACGATGCCGACGCCGTAGATGAAAAGCGGCACGCCTTCCTGCTGCGCAAAGCGTGCGGCCTCGAGCGTGGGGATGCCGGTGTTGCTGGCGCCGTCCGTGACGATGAAGACGCCCGCGAGCGGCTGGCCGCGTTTGCGATTAAGGAGCTCGCGCAACGAATCGCCAAGCGCGGTGGACGTGGCCTCGGGCTTCAGGTCATCGAGCCAGGGCGCGGGGCGATCGACCGTCTCCAGCGCGCCGGGCACTTCCCCGAGCGTCGCACCGAAGGTAAACACGGAGAGGTCCATTTCCTTGCGCAGCGCAGGCCAGAGATTGAGCGCAGGCTGCTTGAGCATCGCACGCATGACCTCGACGCGAGGCAGGAGCTTCACCGCCGCAGCGGCATCGGGCGCGAGCGGCTGCTCCAGGCCCTTTTTCAAATCGAGCACGCCCGTGGCGATGGCGGCGCGCTTTAAATCCGCGGGATCCTGACGCGGGTCCGCGATTTTCATACTCGCGCTCGTATCGACCAGCGTGAGCAGCGAGCGCCGGATGGCTGTATCCACCGTGAACGCCAGCACCGGCCGCAGAAGCAGAAGCAGCAGCAGCGCGAAAAAGAGCATCCGCAGCGCAGTGAGAAGCCGCCTTTTCGCCGGCGTGAGCAGCTCGCCGGCATCGCGCCGGTAGGACCACCACGTCAGCACGCCGAGCAGCACCGCAAGGCCGATCAACCACGGAAGCCACGCGGAGTTTCGCAACGCAAACTCGACGCCCGAGACGCGCGATGCTCCCTCGATTTTCAAGCCGCAGAGTTTGAGCAGCAGGTCCGTCATGAATCGCAGACGGCGAAAGAAACAGGCTGTGGAGCGGCGAACATCGCGCGCAGAATGCAGGGAGCGCCAATCGTGTCAATTGCGGCAGGCGCGACGCGGCACAAAAAACTCCAAGAATGCGCCTTGCGCCGCCGATTACGGAGCGTAAATCAAGTCGCACTGCCATGATGTCCAGCCTTTCACCCCGAATGATTCTCGCGCTTCCGCTCGCCGCGGTGCTCGCCACGCCTGCATTCGCCGAGGGCAACCTGCGGCACAGTCTCAAGCCGGTCACCGAGCCCGAGATCGCCGAAGTCCGCGGACGCACCGTCCGCGTTCGCGTGCCGGACGGCATTAAGAGCATCACGCTCCAGCGCAAGACCGGCCGCCGCGCCACGCCGTGGGTGACGCTCTCGCAGGCGACGGTGGATGATTCGACAAACGTGGTCTCTTTCACTCTCCGCAGCCGCATGCCGCGGCACATGCTCCGAGTCTTCGGGCAGCAGAAAGGAAAACTCCCCTCCGCTTTCTATACAGGCACGACAAACTTCCTCGGCGAGAAAGTGGTATCCGTGCCCGGCCCAAACATGAACCTCGGCGGCGGCGTGGGAGTCCTCGGGGCCGGAACTGCGGGAAATCTCGATTCCGCCGTGAAAGGCGAAGGCTCCGCATCCGCGCGGACGGTGACCGAGAGCGACATCTGGAAGGTGGACGGCGACCGGCTCTACTTTTTCAATCACTACCGCGGGCTGCAAAACATCGACATCACCGATATCTCAAAGCCCGCGCTGCTCGGCACGCTGCACATGCCCGCGGCCGGCGAGGACCTTTACCAGCTCGACGCCAAACACGTCGCAATCCTCAAGCGCACGCCGAAGGAACTCGGCTGGACGAGCGGCTCGCCGACATTCGACCAGGCAAACCAAAGCGGTGAGATCGTCGTCTGCGACGTCAGCGGCGGCGAACCGGCGATTGTTTCGCGCGTGGCGTTCGACGGCTCGGTCGCGAACAGCCGGCTCATCGGCTCCGCGCTCGTCATGGCGCGCAACGTGCCCGCTCCATCGACCGACCAGTGGGGCTGGAGAACGAACCTCGAAGTCACCGGCTACGACCTCTCGAACCCGGCGGCGCCGATTGAGCGAAACACCGTCACCTTTTCCAATGGCGACGGCTCGTGGGTGAGCGCGGTGCAATCGGGCAACGAGCGCTTCATGGTCGCGCGGCCCGATTACAACTACAACACCGGCGGCTACTCCACGAACATTCACCTCGTGGATGTCACCAACCCCGACGGCACGCTGGTGCGCGGCGGCTCGGTGGCTGTGAAAGGGAACGTCCCCGACAAATTCAAGATGCACGAAAAGGGCGGCGTGATGAGCATCGTCTCCGCCGTCTCCGAGCAAACCGCCGCGGGCGGCTGGACTCAATACGCCCGGCTCCAGAACTTCGACGTCTCCAACGCCGCATCGCCAAAACGCCTCGGCGCAATCACGGTCGGCCACAATGAATCCACGCGCGCCGTCCGCTTTGATGGCGACCGGGTTTACATCGTCACGGTCGTGCAGCAGGACCCGCTGTGGATCATCGACAACACCGACCCGGCAAATCCGACGCTCACCGGCGAACTCCACGTGCCTGGATTCTCCAGCTACATCGAGCCGCTCGGCGACCGCCTCGTCACGGTCGGCCGGCTGTGGGGCGACGATGGCACAGGCAACTGGCAGAACCGCGTCGCCGTGTCGCTTTACGACGTGAGCGACCCGGCAAATCCCGTGCAACTCTCGCAACTCCCCGTCGGCACCGGCTGGTCCTCCAGCGAAGCCGAGTGGGATGAGAAGGCCTTCACCGTCCTGCCCGAGGCTGGGCTGGTCATGCTGCCGTTTGGCGGAAGCTGGTGGCATTGGGGCTCGGCAGACGGCGGCGTTCAGCTCATCGATTTAAAGCGCGACAGCCTCACTCTGCGCGGCGTCATCCGCCACGGCTTCACTCCGCGGCGCACGGCGATCAAAGACGACGCGGTGCTCGCGCTCAGCCCGTCGGACCTGCTCACCGTGGACATCTCGGACCGCGACAACCCCGTTGTGAAAGCGGACGTCGAGCTCGCGTGGAACGTGGACCGCAACTGGATCGTCGGAGACCGCCTGCTCCAGATCGGCGCGCACCTCGCCGACCGCAAGCCGGTTATCTCCGTCTCCCCGCTCTCGAATCCGGACGATACCATTTCCACGTTCGAACTCAGCGAAGGTGAAGTGCAAGCGGCCTCGCTGGCGGGTGAATTGCTCTACATCGTCCAATCCGTGCGCAGCGCGGCGAATGGCGTGCCCGATTTGAAGCTCGGTGTTTTCAGCGTCGCATCGCTGCCGCAGATCGTAAAACTCGGCGAATCGACCGCGACCGGCGCGGGAACCTACGGCGAGGTCTCGATGGTTTTCCCATCCGGAGCAACCGCCGTCGTCTCGCGCAGGAATTCCAGCGGCTACTACTGGTGGCGGCCCATGCCGATTGAGGGCGACGTCATCGCGCTCGGCGCACCGGTGGTTGCATTGAACGATGCGCCACTGCTCCGCGTAGCAGCCGTCGGAGGCGCGGCGCTGGTCGCGGACCGTGCGATGCCAGTCTGGGGTGGCTGGGGATGGCCGGGCGACGGCTCGATGGAACTGCACACCTTCGACATTTCAAACTCCCGCGCACCGAAGTTCATCGCCACGACACGCGTGAAACCCGCGAACGCTTCGACCTTCAGCAAACCATTCGCCGCAAACGGCCGGGTGTTCGCGAGCCACTTCACCGGTGGCTACTACGACGTCATCGCGCTCGACGAAGACGCAGCCAAAGTCCGCACCGCGAACCGTCACTTCCTCAACGTCGTCGATTTCTCCGACCCCGCCGCGCCGGTCATCAAGCCGCCGGTGAGCCTGCCCGGCACGCTCGAGAATGTCGCGATGAACGGCGAACTGCTCCACGTCACCGGCCCCGGATACGATGCCGCGGGACGTCCGGATGGCTCGAAGCAATTCCTCCATGCCGTGGCCTTCGATGGGGCAGCACACCTCGTCTCCAGCATCCCGCTCGGCGAGTGCTGGAGCGGAAACAGCGTCCGCTTCACCGCAGCGAATGTCTTCGTGAATCGAATCAATTATGACGCCGCAACCGGCCGCTCAGACGCCCAGCTCGAATCATGGGCACTGGAAGACGACGGACTCTTCGTGCAGCGCGACGCGGTCGATATCCCGACCGCCTACGACTGGACGCTGCGCAACGATCTCGCCGTCTTCAACAGCGGCGGCGCGAACCTTACCGTCGCGGATATCGCCAATCCGGCGGACCTAAAAAACGCGGGGACCTTTCAGGGATGGTCGAGTTGGGGTTACCCATCGCTCGATCGTGACGGAGGAGTGGCCGGCGACCTCACCCGCGGCCTTTGGATTCCCGCGGGAGATTTCGGGGTTCGCTCCATCCCCGCTCCCGAATAGACGCTCTCACTCGTCGAAAATCCCAATCGCCTTCATCCCGTCTGCGGTGAGTTCGAAAACCTCGCGACTCACCCGCGGCGCATCGCTGTGCCATGCTCCGAGAATCAAATCGGAATACGCGTTGTGATTGCTCGCGATTCCCGGGAACACGAACACGGTGTAGAGATTCGGCATCACGACAATCATCTTCGGCCCGAAAACGCCTTCGAACTCCTTCACGAACTCCGGCGCGAGTACGGTCGCCGCGACTGGAACGCGATCGGATTTCAGCAGCGCAAACTCCACGATCTTCTGCTCGTTGCGGACATACTGCGGCTTGATTTCCTTCAGCCACACGAGAGCCATTTGCCGTGTGCTGGCCGTGACCTTTTTCTCATCCATCTCCGCAGCCTTCCACTCATCGAGTGAGACAAACTCCGGCCCGATATCCGTCCAGCGAGCAACCGAGAGGACCGTCTGTTTCGAGCCCGCAATCGGTACGGAGACCTTGTGCGCATGAAACTTCGGCTGCGGAAAAAGCACCCATGCCTCCGGTTTGCCGGCCGTGAGACTGCAACAAAACAGGGCGAGCAATAGACGCAGCGCGCGCGGCATGCTACGGAGAACGCCATGATTTATCACCTTTCCGGCACGCTCGCCGAAGCGTTGCCCACGCAAGTCGTTCTGGATGTCGGCGGTGTCGGGTATCATGTCCTGATTCCTCTTTCGAGTTACGACAAGCTGCCGCCCGTCGGCTCGCAATGCAAGATTCTCACGCACCTCGCCATTCGCGAGGACGCGCACGTGCTTTACGGATTCGCCACCGAATCGGAGCGCGACCTGTTTCGCCTGCTCGTCACGCACGTCAGCGGCATCGGACCGAAAACCGCGCTGGATGTGCTGAGCGGCACGACCGTGGCAAACTTCAAAGCCTGCGTCGTTCGCGGTGATGCAGCGGCGCTGGCGAAAACAAAGGGCATTGGAAAAAAGACCGCCGAACGGATCATCGTGGAGCTGAAGGACAAGGTCGGAATCGCAGCAGCGTGGGAAGCGGCCAGCGCCGCCAATGCTCCGACCGCCGAGCAGACCAAAGTAAACGACGCAGTGCTCGCTCTCATCGCTCTCGGCTGGAAGCAAGCCGATGCCGAGAAGGCCGCACGCGCAATTCACAACAGCCAGCCGGCGGCGGAAACCGATGCCATCGTGCGCGGCGCGCTCAAACTTTTGATCGGCTGATGAGCCTCGCAGTCTCAGCCACGCAACTTCGTTCCGCATTTCCGGCCGAGGGGCTCTTTGCCGAAAAGGACTTCCTCCTTTCGCCGCAACCACTGCTTCTCGGCGCGAAAACCGTCGCGGAACTGGAGCGTCTCGGGCATCGGCTGCAGCTCTTTCAGCGTGCCGCAAACGAGCTTTACCACCGAAGTCACGCCGGCAAGGCACCGCGATGGGTCGCCGACTACCTCGACCGTGGAAAGCCGCCGGAACTGCTGGAGTTTGCGCGACGGAAGGAATTCCGCGCAGACCTGCCGCGCGTCATCCGTCCGGATTTACTGATCACGCCGGAGGGATTCGCGATCACCGAACTCGACAGCGTGCCGGGCGGAATCGGCCTCACAGGCTGGCTTTCTCAAACTTACGCCGCAGCGGGCTTCGACGTGCTGGGCGGCGGCGACGGCATGCATGAAGGATTCCGGAGCATTCTGGGCAATCACGCGGAAATTCTCGTCAGCGAGGAATCCGCGACTTACCGCCCCGAAATGCAATGGCTCGTGCGCACCGTGCGCGGTGCCGAATGGAAAGTTTCCACAGCCGAAAACGCCACGACCACCGCCGAATCGCTCTACCGTTTCTTCGAGCTTTTCGATTTACCGAACATTCCCGGCATCAGCGCGGTCCTCGACCGCTTGGGCTCCGGTGCCGCGCGTATGACGCCGCCCATCAAGCCGTGGCTGGAGGAAAAGATGTGGCTCGCACTTTTCTGGATGCGTCCGCTCCGTGATTTCTGGCGGCGCGAACTACGGGAGAACCACTGGCTCGAGTTGCAGAAGCATATCCCGATGTCGTGGATTCTCGACCCCTCGCCGCTGCCGCACCACGCGGTGATTCCCGGTCTGGAGATTCAGGATTGGAGCGAGCTCGCCGCGTTCTCGCAGAAGCAGCGCGATGTCGTTTTGAAGGTGAGCGGCTTCTCGCCCGATGCGTGGGGCAGTCGCGGCGTCACCGTCGGTTCGGATGTCTCGCAGTCGGAATGGGCCGCCGCCGTCGAGGGAGCGCTTGCCGCGTTTCCGCATCACCCGCATGTGCTCATGCGCTTTGCCCACACGCGGATCATCGAGCACCCGTATTTCGATCCAACCACCGGCGAGGTTCGCACCATGCGAGGGCGCGTCCGGCTTTGCCCGTATTACTTCGTCACTGACGGCGTCGCGAAGCTCGGTGGTGCGCTCGCGACGATTGTTCCCGCGGACAAGAAAATCGTCCACGGCATGCGCGACGCGATCCTCGTACCCGCCGCGCTGGCTCCTTGATTGCGTGTTGACGCCTCGGGCGGCCCGCACGACCTTTCCAAGCCTCGTCCACAACTCTCACTCATCATGCGAACACTCATCCGCTCCCTCCTGACAATCATCGGCCTCACGTCCGTTCACGCTGCGGAAGTCACGCTCGACCTATCCGGCGCTGTATTCGGAACCGGCCAGGAGATTCACCTCGACAGCAATGCCGAGCGCCTCGACCCATCGTTCGCGTACAATTACCGCGTCGAGGGCTCGATTCGCGGGACCGGACTTCTGGCAAACATCGTTCCCTCGGGCTCAAACCTCGAAGACCTGCTCGGCCAGATTGGAACCGGCACGGTGAATCCATTGAGTGGAGTCGTCGCGAATCCCTCCGGCAGACTTCCGATCAATGTCATCAACCAGAGCTTCGACGGCCCGATTCCGATTCCCGGTGTCGCCGTAACGCCGAGCGTGAGCATCACGATGAAAGGCGGCGTGACTGCAAACGGGACCATTCGTTTCGATGTGACCAACGTGAATCTTTCCGTGCCGATTGTCGGGAGTCTCGGGACCATCGTATTCGAGCCGGGCTCACGCCTCATCGTCGGCAACGCCTACACGGGCTTCGCCGGCACGTACAACACGCTCATCGAGACACCTGTCTTCGCCACGAGCCGGCTCGGGCTGCTAAAAGTCACGCTCGCCCCGACCGGTGCGCTTACCGGCAGTCTCAAACTCGGCGGACGGAATTATCCAATCAAATCCACGCTCGGCACGACGCAGGTCACCAAAGACATCAAACTTCCTGCGGTCGGCCTGCTCGTGCGTCTCAGCGTGGACTTCAATACGCCCGCCGTTCTCACCGCCGATCTTCGCAATGAAGCGGGTTCACTGGCGACCTTTGCAATGAATCGCTCGCTCTACACCGACGGTCCGCCGCTGGTTCGCTCGGGCGCATACACGATTGTAATTCAGCCGCCCAAACCCGTGGCAGGCGACGTTCCCTCGGTCATTCCCGCAGCTCCGGGCTTCCTGCTCGCCAAGGTCACTGCAAATGGAAACGTGACCTTCGCCGGAGTGCTTTGCGATGGGAAGGCAGTAACGTCCGCAGGCGCGCTCACCACAGGCGACACGGTCCCATTTTATGCGGGCCTGAACGCCGGGCGCGGCGCGCTGTTCGGCACCGTCAATTTACGTGAGCAGGACGAACCCGATGACATCACCGGCACGCTCCGCTGGCTCAAGCCGATTGCCGCCGGGGAAAAGATTTTCATCGCAGGATTCGATCGCGATTGCGAACTGCTCGGCTCGCGCTTCATCAAACCGGATGCTGGTCAGCGGATCATGAATTTCACGACCGGCTACTTCGCGCTAACGGCAGGAAACCTTGCGTCTCCCGCGAATCCAGCCGCCGTGCTCGGAAGCGACAACCGGTTTACCACCGACCCATCGCTCAAAGCCTCAATCGCCGTAGCGACCGGGCTGTTCAAAGGCAGTTTTCGTCCCGCCACTGGAAAGGTTCCCAGCGGATTCCGCGGTGTGATTCTCCAGAAACAGGCAAAGGCATCCGGCTTTTTCATCGGCAAACCCGCACCGGGCGATCTTCCGGAGGCCGGCGCAGTCGAATTGATGCCGGCGCTGTAGCGGGCGCAGCGATTACTTCGCCTTGTGCGATTCCTCGATATGACGCTTGAGGATATCGCCGCCGAAGTCGTTGTCCCAATCGCGCCAGACGCTGTGCGGATGGTTCGCCTTGCCCTGCGTGTTGTCGTATTCCACGACGAAACTCTCGTTTTGCACGCGGTAATAATGGGGCTCTCCGCGCTCCAGCCCGCCGGCCCATGCAAAGTGCACCTTTGCGAGCCCCGCCTTCTCGATGCGCGCAATCTCCTCTTTCGCCACGTCGGGCCGGCAACGGAAAAGCTGCTCTTTCACAACGAGCATCAACTTCGCCTGCTGGTCGGCGGTCAGCTTCTCCCACGAAATGCCCTCGGGCTTCGTGCGCTCGGGACGATTGGGAACACTGAGCACATCGTCCGGAGCCTTCTCAGCAATGATTGCGACCTTCCGCTGTTCATCCGAAAGCGATTTGATCAGCTCGCGCCCGAGGTCCTCCTCCTTGCCCAGCACACGCAATCCCTTCTTTTCCCCTTCGCGCACTTCGCCGGGATTCGTCCCAAAAAAAGATGGCGTCATCGACGGCGATGCGCCGGCGACCGTGGAGTAATTCAGCGAAAGATGATGCCCCTCGAAACGCCAGCCCCACGGCTCCTTCGCGCCCGGCGTACCGAAGATGCTGACGTAATATTTCTCCGGGTCGCGCTTTCCAGTCGTGTCCTTCTCCATTTCCCGGAGGACCGACTCCAGCGACATAATCAGCGTCGCCTTCTTGTAGCCTTCATCGCTCAGCCCGGTCTTTGCGAGTGCCATCGCAAGCGTGCGTGCTTCGGGCGACATTTCCTTAATCGTGAGGCCTTTCCGTTCACGGGGAATGAAATGCCAGTTTTTGCGTTCCTCGGAACCAAACTCAAATACAGCCTTCGCCTTTTGTTCTGCGGGAAGCTTCTCCAACAGAGCGTTTGCGGCCTTCACCATGTCCGCCGATGCGGGGTGAAGCTGTCCGGCTTTGACGGAAGCGTCCTGGGAAATTGCAGGGACTGTGAGAGCGATTGCTGCGGCGAGGAATGTTTTCATCGCGCCGATTCGTGCCGGAATTCCGCGGAACTGCAAGCCCGCTCACACGCCGCGTTGGGTCGGCGGCCAGATGAACTTGTGCATTTGAAGCTGAAAACGCACCGGAAGTTTGTCGGAGACAATCCAGTCCACGATTTCCCTCGGTTCAATTTTCCCGAAGACCGGCGAAAACAAAACACACCCGCACCGCTCGTCGAGCCGGTGCACGCGCACTTGCTCACGCGCCCACTCGTAATCTTCGCGCGAGCCGATCACAAACTTCACCTCATCCCGCTTTGCGAGGTGTTCGATGTTGCTCCACAAATTGCGCGCACACTCGCCGGATGACGGCGTCTTCAAATCCATGATGCGGTGGACGCGGGAATCGATTGCCGAAATCTCGTGGGCGCCGCTCGTTTCGATGAGCACCGTCTTCCCGGCATCGCAGAGCTGCGTCATGAGCGGGAGCACGTTCTTTTGCAGCAGCGGTTCGCCGCCGGTGATTTCCACGAGCGGACATTCCGTCGCCAGAACCTCGGCCAGCACGTCGGAGACGAGCCGCTTCTTTCCTTCGTAGAATGCGTAAGCAGTGTCGCAATACGTGCAGCGAAGGTCGCACGCTGTCAGCCGCACAAAAACGCAGGGCCAGCCCGCCCACGAACTCTCGCCCTGAACGGACGAATAGACTTCGTTTACCTTGAGCGTCGGCTCCAAAGCGCTACTTCCGATCGGCAATCGGAACCACCTTTTTACCCACCGCAGGTCCGACGTATTCGCTGAGCGGGCGGTAGAGACGGTTGTCGGCGAGCTGCTCCAGCACGTGCGCTGTCCAGCCGGCCGTGCGGGAAATCGCGAAGATTGGCGTGAACATGTCTGTCGGGATTCCGAGGCTGTAATAGACCGTCGCGCTGTAGAAATCGACGTTTGCGTTCAGGCCCTTCCTTTCGCGCATCACCTCTGCGATACGCTCGGACATGCGAATCCATTTCGGCTCTCCAAGCTGCTCGGTGAGCTTCACCGCCATGTTGCGAAGATGCGGCGCACGCGGGTCGAGCACTTTGTAAACGCGGTGACCGATTCCCATGATCTTCTTCTTCTGCGCCAGCGCGTCTTCAAGCCATGGGTCCACGTTCGCCTCGCTGCCGATTTCCTCGAGCATGTGAATCACGCCTTCGTTCGCACCACCATGCAGGGGGCCTTTCAGCGTGCCAATCGCGCTCGTGATCGCGGAGAACATATCGCTCAGCGTCGCCACGGTGACGCGCGCGCTGAAAGTGCTCGCATTCATGCCGTGGTCGGCATGCAGAACGTAGGCGACATCGAGCGTATCAGCCGCTTCCTGGGTCGGAGCCTCGCCATTCAGCAAATACAGGAAGTGCGCTGCTTCGCCGAGGTCCTTGCGAATCGGAGGAAGGCTCTTGCCCTGGCGCGCGCGGTGGTAGTAGCCCGCAATGACGCCGATACGCGCTGTGATGCTCAGCGCACGCTCGCGGTTCCGGTCCATCGAATTGTCGTCGATGTTCGTGTCATACAAACCGAGCATGCTGACCGCCGTGCGGATGACATCCATCGGGCCTGCATTCGCCGGTGCCGTCTTCAGAAAATCAATCACACCCTGCGGGAGCTCGCGGCTGTTTCGGAGATGGCCCGTCAAAACCGAAAGCTGGTGCGCATTCGGAAGCTCACCGTACCACAAAAGATGGATGATTTCCTCGAACGTGGCCTTGCCCGCGAGTTCGTTGATGTCATACCCCGCGTAAATGAGCTGGCCAATGTCCCCGAGCACATCGGAGAGGCGGGTGGAGTTGGCGATGATTCCTTCGAGTCCTTTTGCGGTAACGGCCATGGCTGTATGATTCTAAAAGAGGTGTTTGTATGAAAAATCGGAGAGCCTTCCGGCTCAGTTGAACCTGCAGGTTTCCGCAGAGAGCGGCCAAAGGGCAAGCGAGAACGTGAAAGTTTTTGTCACTTTTCAATGCCGGACGTCCAAAACCATTCGCCAGCGATCGATGCGCCGTCCAATCCGATATTTCCCGTTGCGGGTTCCATCCATCTCCGAACATCTTGCTAAGACTTTCCCGCCCGAAGACTCACACTCATTCCATCTCGAAAAAATGATACGCTTCATTCTCGCATCGTCGATTCTCACCGCCACCGCACACGCCACACCGCCATTCCCAAAAGAGGAGGAATTGCTGAAGGATGTGAAAGTCGCCGACGGCTTCGAAGCGACGCTATTCTCCGCGCCGCCGCAATCGAACTACCCCGTCTTCATTGCGGCCACACCGGACGGCACGCTTTTCGTCAGCAGCGACGGCAACGGTTCGCTCGGTCGCGACGCAAATCGGGGACGCATTCTGCGCCTCCGCGATACCGATAACGACGGGCGGGCGGATGAAGTTAAAGAGTTTGCAAAGATCGACTCTCCGCGCGGTCTGGTTGTGCAGGGAAACACGGTCATCTGCATGCATCCGCCGCATCTGAGCGCGTTCATCGACAAGGACGGCGACGGCGTTTCCGATGAAGAAAAAGTCCTGGTAAAAGGACTCGCATTCGATCTCAAAGGCCGCCCCGCCGACCACACAACGAACGCCATCGAGATGGGAATCGACGGGTGGATTTACGTAGCGTGCGGCGACTTCGGCTTCATGGAAGCCGAGGGCAGCGACGGACGGAAACTGCAGCTCCGCGGAGGTGGCGTGGTCCGTGTCCGGCCCGATGGCAGCAACATCCAGCTCTACTCGCGCGGCACTCGCAACATCCTCGATGTCGCCATTTCGCCCCTCATGGATATTTTCTCGCGCGACAACACCAACGACGGTGGCGGCTGGGACATCCGCTTCCACCATTTCTCGGGCTTTGAGGACCACGGATATCCGCGGCTTTACATGAATTTCGGCGACGAAATCGTGAAACCTCTCGCCGACTACGGCGGCGGCTCGGGATGCGGTGCATGCTGGGTCGATGAGCCCGGCTGGCCCGCCGCGTGGAACAACAAGCCTTACACTAGCGACTGGGGCAAAGGCCCGATTTTCCGTCACGATGTGAAGCCGAAGGGCGCGACCTTCGAGGAAACCGGCAAACCCGAGCCGCTAGTAAAGATGACGCGCTCGACCGACATGGATGTGGACGCCCGCGGGTTTGCATACGTGTCGAGTTGGAAAGGCCCGGCGACCTTTGGCTGGGCGGGCCCCGAGCACGGCTACATCGTGCGCATTGCACCGAAAGGCCACGTCGCGGCAAAGGTGCCGGATTTTGAAAAGGCTGCGGATGCCGACCTCATCAAACTGCTCGAATCCCCAAGTCACCGCACCCGCCGGGAGGCGCAGCGCGTTTTGGTGCAGCGGGGCCTGAAACCCGATGCGATTGCAGGGATTTTTGCGCTCGCGAAAAACTCGAAGGCTCCGATTGCCTCCCGGGTCGCGGCGGCATTCACGTTGAAATCCGGCATGGGTGTCCGGGCTTCCGAGGCGCTCGCGGACTTGGGGAAAGACCCGGTCATGCTCCCATACTCGATCCGTATTCTTGCAGATCGCGAAGGCCAGTTCGCCACCGTTCCGGCGCAGCAATTCATCGCGGGATTGAAGAGCGAAAGCGGACTCGTGCGCAAGGAATCCATCGTCGCTCTCGCCCGCCTGCACGGGCTCACCGGGGTGTGGGCCGACGGCGGCACACCGCAACCGCAGCAATTGAAGACTGAGAGTCTTGCGGCAACTGCAACAGCCATCGCCCCGCTGCTCGGCGACAGCGATCCGGTCGTCGCGCACACCGCGATGCAGGTAATGCGACAGTGCCACGCGAGCGAGCCATGCTTTGCGATTATCGATCAGCCGGCAGCACCGACTCCGCTTCGCGATGGCGCGCTGATGGCCCTCCGCGGAATTCATGATACCAAGACTGTGGACGGTCTCATTGCGCGCCTTGGCAAAACCAAGGACGCCACCCAGCGTCAGGGCCTCATCACCGCGCTCTGCCGCCTGCACTTTATCGAAGGCCTCTGGAAGAAGGACGCGAAAGGCGTCGGCGACTCATGGGGCACGCGCCCCGATACGCGCGGACCGTTTTACAGCCCGGAGGAATGGGCCGAGACGAAGAAAATCGCCGATGTCCTCAAGGCCGCGCTCAACGCCGCATCCGCAGAAGAGGCCGGGTTCATCGTGAAGGAGTTTTCGCGGCATCGCATCAAGATGAACGACGCCACTGCGAAGCTCATCGCCATCGCAGCCAAGGATCCAAGCGTGCTCCCCACGCTCGCAAAACAGCTCGCGGATTCCGACAGCATCCCGGCGGAAGCGATGCCTCTTTTGATCAAAGCAAGCGGTGATGCCGACGATGCCACCGCCACTGCGGCGGCGATGGCGCTCTGCAAAACCGACAGCCGCGAAGCCGCATACGCCATCCTCGGCACGCTCGCCCGGCTCGGAGAAAAGAAGAAGGATTTCAACAAGCTTCGCGGCGCGTTTTTCGGCTCACGGCTCATTGAGAACCAGCATCAGGCCCTCGAACAGGCTGCGCCGATGCTCGATGGCACGATGAGTGTCTGGGCCGACGCCGCACTGCTGAACCTCGCCGCACGCAAAGTCGGCTCGCCCGAACCGCGGGAAATGGCTGCGAAGTCGCTCGATACCGGATGGGCCGAACCGAAGCGCCGCGCCCAGATCATCCGGGCCGCAGTATTCGCGGAAGACAAGTCGCGCGCCGCGCAGATCGCATCTGCGCTTTCCGACACGGATAAAGCCGTGGCCGATGCAGCGAAGGAAGCAGTGAAAAAGCTGAAGATTGATCCCGAGAAAGTCGCCGCCAAACCCGCCGGCCCGGCAATCGGAACGCTGAAGGTGGAGGATGTCCTCGCGCAGGTCATGACCACAAAAGGCGACCGCGCTCGTGGGGAACAGCTCTTCACGCAGGCCGGCTGCGTCGCCTGTCATACAGTGAAGGCCACGGAACCGCCAAAGGGTCCCTTCCTCGGCAACATCGCCGAAACCTACAAGCGACGCGAGCTCGCCGAGGCGATCCTCATTCCCACCAAGAGTATCGCGCAGGGATTTGTGACGAATACCTTCACGATGAAGGACGGTTCCGTGCAGATGGGATTCGTCACGCAGGAGGCGGCCGACAAGGTCGTCATCCGCACGATCGCGGCGCAGGAGTTCACGATCGACCCGAAACTCGTCGCGAAGCGCGAGAAGAACGAGCAGATGTCGCTGATGCCAGCGGGCTTGATGAACGCGCTGACTGTCAGCGACCTCGCCAGCCTGCTCGATTATCTCGAAGCGCTCGCGAAGAAGTAATCACTCCGGCCGCGGCTCGCGTCCGAGCAGGCGCGCAAGCGCTTCAGCCGGCGCGACGCTGCCGTCAAGGATGGCTTTGATCTGATCGATGATCGGTGTCTCGATGCCGTGCTTCCGCGCGCACTCGAACGCGCTGTAGGTTGTCGGAACGCCTTCCGCGACCATTTGCATCGATGCGACGATTGAGGAAAGCGTCTCGCCTTTGCCAAGCCGCTCGCCGACTGCGCGGTTGCGGCTGTGCTGGCTGAAGCACGTCACCATCAAATCCCCCACCCCGCTCAGTCCCATAAAGGTCGCCGGTTTTCCGCCGAGCGCACCGCCGAGACGGCCGAGTTCCACGAGCGCGCGGGTGATGAGTGCCGCTTTCGCGTTGTCGCCAAGCCCGAGTCCGTCGCAAATACCGGCGGCCAGGGCGTAGATGTTTTTCAGCGCGCCGCCGAGTTCGATGCCCGCGACGTCGTCGTTTGTGTAAGCGCGGAACGAACTCGATGAAAACGCGCGCTGGAGCTGCTGCGCGAGCGCACCGTCGGTGCAGCCGAGCACCACGCAAGTCGGGCGCTTCCTCGCCACTTCCTCGGCATGACTCGGCCCGCTCAGCACGGCGATGGGATTTTCCGGGAAGTATTCGGCGACGATTTCGCTCATGCGAAGACCACTGCCCCGCTCGACTCCCTTCGTGCAGCTCAGCAACACCGTCTCCCGGCCGAGTTCCGCCGCGAAGAGCAGTGATGTAACTTCGCGCATGGCCTTCGATGGCGTGACGAGCAGGAGCAGGTCGCACGCGCACACATCATCTAGCGTTGAGGTGAAATTCATCGTCGCAGGCAGTGCGACGCCCGGCAGATACGCTCGGTTCTCGCGGGTTGAGGTCATCTCCGCGATATGCGTGGCATCGTGGCCCCACACCGTTACCGGAAGTCCGTTGCCATGGAGCAAAAGCGCGAGCGCAGTCCCCCAGCTTCCGGCTCCCACTACTCCGACATGATTGAAGCTCACGATGCACCGCCTTTCTTTTTACCGAACCGGCTTTCGGTCCCCGCACGCAGTCGCGCGATGTTGCTTTTGTGCCGCACAATGACGAGCACGCCCGCCAGCAGCGCGAACCAGAACGGCGGCCATCCGTAAGCCCATCCGGTGAGGTTTCCGATTCCCACCATCGACGGCAGGACCACCGCCGCGACGATGCTTGCGAGCGAAACATATCCACTCACTTTAAAAACCACGGCCCACACTGCGAATGCGATGAGGCTCGCGAGCGGCATCAGACCAATCATCACGCCCAGCGAAGTCGCCACGCCTTTGCCGCCTTTGAACTTCAGCCAG
>SXWH01000138.1 GCA_005791535.1 Verrucomicrobiaceae bacterium
AGCGCCCAGCCGCTGGACTTCATCATCGGCGCAGTCATCGAGCCCTCGCGCGAAATCAAAGAAGGCTTCGAAGCCCGCATCGTGACGACCAAGGCCGGAGCCACGCACACCGGCTTCCGCCGCGCCAGCGCGCCGGATGAACTCGCGCTTTTCGACGGAGCCACCGGCAAAGAAACCAAGCTGAAACTCGCCGACATCGCCGACAACAAACCGCTCGGCTCGCTCATGCCCGCCGGCCTCGTGGAGAAGCTCACACGCGAGGAATTGCGCGACCTTTTCGCCTACATCGCCTCGCTCGGGAAGGGAAAGTAAGCGGGCTTACGCCTTCACCAATTCAAAGCGCCAGTACTTCATCTCGCCGGTGCGGAAGTGCTCGTAAACGAGCGAGCCTTTCACGGCCGCGAAGTCGCTGAATGAGGCGTAGAGCGACTTCGGCAGGATGCGCTGCATGAGCGCGAGTTTGCGGTCGTTATCGGCATCGAGCGCGGCGAGGACGTTGGGCGTGATTTCGCGCTCGGCGGTGATTTTTAATCCGCTGGCGAGCATCTGTTCGCGCCACGCAGCGATTTTATCGTGGTCGCGGAAGTCGGCGCAGAGGAAGCGCCCGCCCGGCTTCAGCACGCGTCGCACTTCGGCGAGAAACGCGGGCATCGAGCCGTAGCAGTGCGATGACTCGACGTTGACGACGATGTCGAACGAGGCGTCGGCGAACGGGAGTTTCTCGGCATCGCCGGTGAGGAACGTGAGGCCGGGGCGGTCGTAGCGTTCTTTGCAAAGCGCGATGGCCTGAGCGGAGAAATCGATGCCCGTCATGGCCGCCGGTTTTCCATATCGATGCAGGAAGGCCGCGCCGCCGCCGCGTCCGCAGCCGACTTCGAGGACGTGTTTTCCGGCGAGCGGATGCGCGGAGCAGACGGCGTTGTAGAGCTGGAGGCCGTAGCGTTCGCCCTGCTCGGAGGGCTCGAGGGTGAGCGATTCCGGCACGGGCAGGGCGCGGTAGCCGTAGTTCATCGTCTGCCATTCCGGGATCGCAAACCGGCGCGCGAGGAATTGATACCAACGCCGCCAAAGCAGGCGCTTGAGCACGGGGAAGCGGCACAGAAAGGCGAAGAGACTGGTGAGCATGCTGTGTGTTTGGCGTGAGAACGCGAAGATGCGAAGACAAATGACTTGCCCGCGCGTGGCGTTCGGCGAAACCAGAGGCATGAACTTCTGGCAGCCGCCTCGGATCAATCGCCGCAATTTTATCTCCACACTGGCAGTCGCCGCAGCGGCAGGCCCGTTGATGGCGGAGGAGACGAAGGCGTTCCGTTTTATCGCTGCGAATGATCTGCATTACGATACGGGTCCGTGCCGCGAGTGGTTCACGGCGATGGTGGAGCAGATGAAGACGAGCGCGCCCGATGCCGCATTCTGCCTGCTGTGCGGAGACCTCGCGAACACGGGGCAAAAGGACGCGCTCGCCGCAGTGAAGGAGCTTTTCGGCGGGCTCGGCGTGCCGGTTCACGCGGTGCCGGGGAATCATGATTACACCGATGGCGACGAGTCGCGCGCGAACTACGACGAGATATTTCCCGGAAAGCTGAACTACCATTTTGAGCACGCCGGCTGGCAGTTCGTGGCGCTCGATACGACGATGGGAACGAAGTACGACAAGACGACCATCGGCGATGCAACGCTCGCTTTTCTCGATGCGGAGATTCCCAAACTCGACGCCGCGAAGCCGACGGTGTGCTTCACGCATTTCCCGCTTGGCCAGAAGGTGACGCACGTTCCATTGAACGCTGTCGCGGTCGTGGAGCGGCTCGTGAAGCTGAATCTCTGCGGCGTCCTGAGCGGCCACTGGCACGGCGCGAGTGAAACCCCCGCCGGACATGGAATCATGACCACGAACCGCTGCTGCGCACGCGTGCGGGGGAATCACGACAAGTCGCCGCTGAAGGGCTGGTTTGTGTGCGAGGCAAAGGCGGACGGGACGCTGGAGAGGAAGTTTGTGGAGTTCAAAGCGCCCGAGGGAATCCCGCAGGGCGATGCCGCAGCATCGAAAAAGCCCGGCGTAAAACCGAAGGCGCAACCCGCGCCCAAGCCGGCACCGCCTATCGATCCGCCGGCAAAAGAGTGACCGACACTGCGCGATGGTCGCTCGCTGTTTTCCAAAACGGTGAACGATTGACGCGGCCCGAGTCGCGAACGATTTCGGGAATGATTCCCTTGCTGGCGAAGATGAAATCGATGCGCGAATACTGGTCCGCCTCCGGCCAGTAATGCGTCCAGCGGTCGCCGGATTCGTCGGTTGCGAGAACGGCTTCGAGAAACGCCGGACCCTCGCGATTGCCGGAAACTTCGGTGAAGACAGGCGTATCGCGAGTGTCGTTGAAATCGCCGTAGCAAAGCAGATTGGTCGAGGGCGCGGCCTTGAGGATTTCGTCGAGGTGGGCGCGGAGTTTCGCGGACTCGTGCCTGCGGACCAGCGCCTCGCCTTCGGCGCTGGGGAGTTTCGATTTGAGATGCACGCCGACGCAACGGAGTTGGTATGCGGGCGTGACTTGAATGGTGACGTCCAGGATGCCGCGCCGCATTTGCTGCTCCACGCCGCCGAGCATGTAGCGGATGTCGGACAGCGAATTTCGCGAGCTAATCGGGAAGCGACTCACGAGCGCAAGATGGCGGTCGGGGTCTGCGGCTTCGACATACTCGGAGTGGACCAGACCGAGCGGCTTCACGCGCGCCAGAAAGTCTTCAAATTGCGCGGGGGATCCCATTTCGCAGATGCCGAGGATATCGGGCTGGACGTCGCGAATCACGCGGATGACGGCGTCCTTTTCCGCATCCGACTTCGGCTTCGCAGGCTGGCCTTTTTGCGAGCGCTGGTCATCTCCCACCCAATTGCGGAGGTTGTAAGTGCAGAAGACGACGCCTTTGGCCGGCTCGCTGTCCTGGGCGGCGAGTGACGCGGCGAAAACGACGAGGAAGATGAGGAGGCGGACCATGGTGCCCGGAGGAAAACAAAACAGGCCCGCCGGTGAAAGCGGGCCTGTTTGAAAAATGAACGTGCAGTGCGTTAAACGTGCGTCTCGTTCTGCGACTTGGTTCCTGCGGGCGCCTCGGTCTTTGCAACCTCGGCGTCGATCTGCTTGGGAGCCTGCGGAGGCTGGGCCGGCGGATCGCGGAGAATCTCGTCCTGGATATCGTTTTTCGCCTTCGAGAATTCTTTAATGGCGAGGCCCATGCCGCGCGCGAGTTCGGGAAGTTTCTTCGCTCCAAACAGGAGAAGAAGAATGCTGAAAATCATCAGACCCTGCGGTCCGAACATGTTCGCCAGCGTTGGAAAGAAGAGCGTGCTCATAGTTTTGTGTTGTTAGACGAAGATCAGTAGCACCGAGTTACACCGGCGGCAACGGCTTATTGCCGGACGATTCTGTAATTTCGCTGTCATCGCGTTGCGCCTTCTTGAATTCGCGCAGCGCGCCGCCGAGGCCGCGGGCGAGTTCCGGGAGTTTCTTCCCGCCGACGACGAGAAGAACGACGAGCAGAACGAACAGGCCCTGCTGTCCGGCTAAAAATGCGAGTGTTGTCATGCTGGGATCATCCCGGTTGTCGGGTTTCCTTTGAGGAATCGCAATCGAAGAACAGGCGGTTTGGGTGACGCAAGAATGGAGCGGGAAGTGTTCCCCTGCGTTGGTCGTTCAAAAACTCGTCTTTTCGTTGGGCGCGGGTTGTGCTCAAAGGGGCGGCCTAAGCGTGCCCAGCCAAATAGAATACCTCACTTTCTCGTTCTGCCTCATCGTCCTCCTGGCAGGCTTCGCGTACGTCTTGAAGTCTCGCTACCAGGTTAAACTGAACCTTATCTGGTGGGGGGCATGCGTTGTTGTTCTGTGTCTCGGTGGCATTTTTACAGCCGGCGCGGGGAAGTCGTTTTCCAGGCTGCAATCCGAGGCGATGGTAGTGATGGCGCGAACCTACGCTGTGGAACTTGAGCGCATGGGGCACCACAAGATTCAATCCGACACATCCGTGGATGATCCGGTTTTCGTTTCGATTCGAAAGGCCATGGAGTCGTGGAGTGCCGCAAATCCGCTAATCGCGGACATTTACACGGTCCGTAAAATGGGCGATGGAACTACCGTGATCGTCGTGGACCCAGCCACGGATTACGACCACGATGGTCAGATATCAGGCGAGCGGGAGGAGATGACGCCCACTGGCGAAGAGTTGGATAAGGAGGACGCGGAGGATGCAGGTCTCAAGCTTGCGTTGAACGGCGAGGCGTCTTTCAATCCGGAGGTTATCGAAGACCGATGGGGACGATGGGTGGGCTCGTGGGCTCCTATTCGGGGGCCGACGGGTGCGGTGGAGGCCGTGGTGGGAGTTGATTATCCGGCGGACAGTTGGCACGGCATCATCATGTCGGAGCGTCGGCTGCGCATGGGTGGGACTGCGGCGCTCCTTGCGCTGGTGGCATTTGGTGGAGCTGCATTTGCGGTGCTCAGAAGGGACATAGTCGGGCGCACGGCTGCCGAGCTAAGGTTCCGGGACTCGGATGAGAGAATGCAACTCACGGTCCGGCAGATGCCGGTGGGGTTCATCGAATGGGGGGCGGATGCACGGGTGGTCGCTTGGAATCCTGCGGCTGAGCGCATCTTTGGCTTCACGCGTGATGAAGCAGTCGGGCAGTTGATCATGGATCAGATTGTCCCGCCGTCGGTGCGGCAGCATGTGGACTCGATTTTTTCGGACCTTCTGTCCAACCGGGGCGGCACTCACAGCATCAACGATAACCTGGCGAAGGATGGCCGTCCGATTACGTGCGAGTGGTTCAACACGCCGCTCACGAACGCAGCCGGAAAGGTGATTGGCGTGTTTTCGCTCGTGCAGGATATTACGGAGCGGATGAATCTGGAGAAGCACGTTCAAAACGCCCAGCGTTTGAACGCGGTCGGTCAGCTTGCCGCGGGCGTGGCGCACGATTTCAACAATATCCTCACCATCATCACCGGCCACACCGGGCTGCTGCTCGGCCGCGAAGATATCGCGGACGATGCGCGGGGCGATCTGGAGCGCGTGGAAAGTGCCGCGATGCGGGCCGCGTCGCTCACACGTCAGTTGCTCACATTCAGCCGCCAACAGGCGATGTTCCCGCGTCCGCTCAGCGTGAATGAAGTGGTGCAGGCTTCGGCGGAGATGCTCACCCGCGTTATTGGCGAGCACATTCGCGTCAATATTCGCCTGACTGACGACTTGCCGGCCGTTGAGGCGGATCCGGCGATGCTGGATCAGATCATCACGAATCTTGTTATCAACGCCCGGGACTCCATGCCTCGCGGAGGCGTCCTGACTCTTGGGACGCGCCTCGCGGAAATCACGAGCGAGATGGCGGTGGCAAACCCAGATGCGCGTGTGGGAGTGGCTGTGCAATTGGGTGTGGCAGACACCGGTTGCGGAATTCCACCGGAGAACCTCGGTCGGATTTTCGAGCCATTTTTTACGACAAAGGAAGTCGGCAAGGGAACCGGCCTGGGTCTCGCCGTTGTGCACGGAATCGTGCGTCAGCATCACGGCTGCATTCTCGTCGAGAGCACGCCTGGAAAGGGGACGATGTTCCGCATTCTCCTCCCAGCTTGCGAACTTGAGGCGGAGCCTCTTCGCACGAAAGCAACGCAGACGATAAAACTTCAGCACGCTCCAAAGAAGACCGTGCTCGTAGTTGAAGACGAGGCGGTCGTTCGCGAGCTCGCGAAAATCATACTCGAACGTGCCGGCTACGACGTTTTGGAGGCGGAGGACGGGCCGACTGCGCTGGGAATCTGGGCCGCCGAGAAGCAGCGGATCGATATTCTAATCACCGACATGGTCATGCCGAATGGGATAACCGGACGGGAACTCGCGCTGCGGCTTGTCGGCGAACGAGCGGATTTGCCGGTGATCTACGCCAGTGGATACAGTCAGGAACTCATGGCTCCCGATTTCGAAGAGACTGAGAAGAGCGTGTTTCTGCAAAAGCCCTACATGGGCGATCAGCTCATTGCGCTGGTGAAGCGGTTGCTCCGCAAATGAGGATGCACCATGGCGCGTGGCAGTGAGTTCGTATCGCATCTCCTCGATTTGCTGGCGCCAATCGGCGGAGTGACTGCGCGCGGAATGTTCGGAGGCTGGGGATTTTACCATTCCGGCAAAATGTTTGCGCTTGTGGCGTATGACACGTTTTACGTGAAGGTGGACGACACTTCCCGCGCCGAGTTTGAGGCGCGCGGTCTCGGGCCGTTCGTTTACGAGGCCGGCGGGGGAAAACGCTCGGTGATGGCGTATCATACCGTCCCGGCGGACGCTCTGGATTCATCGCCGGAGCTATGCGAATGGGCGCGGAAGGGGATTGCGGCCGCCACCCGCGCCGCTGCCGCAAAACTTGCGCGAAAGAAGCGGAGGTAGTCCGTGTGGTTCGCACTTGGATGTTGCGGCGGTGTCTGTGATGGCGTTCGTTCCGGGCATGGAAAAATCCGCGTATCTCGAAATTGCCCGCGAAATCCTCAGCCAGCCCACGGCCCCTTTTCACGAGGAGGCCGTACGCTCCGCCATTCGCGGGCTGCTTGAAGGACTGCCGGGTGTTTCTCTTGAGCAGGACGCGTTTGGCAATCTCATCGCGCTATACCAGGGCGGCGGGAAGACTGCGGAATTCGCGTTCGCCGCACACATGGATCACCCGGCTTACGTTGGCCGGAAGTTCCTCGGCGGGGTTCCGGAAAGCTACCGGAAAGCGAAGCCGCCCACCGAGAAATTCGGGCCGTTTCGGATGTGGGCACTGCCTGCGTTTCAGATGCGAGCGGGCAGAATTTATTCGCGGGCATGCGACGACTTGATCGGCTGCGCCTGCATCGTCGCAATGATTCGCGAGCTCTCGAAAAAACGTGCGAAATGCGTTGCTTACGGCCTCTTTACGCGTGCCGAAGAGGTGGGCTTTGTCGGGGCGATTCAGCTTGCGAAGAAGCGCGTGATTCCGGCCGAAACCACGATTGTTTCGCTCGAAACGAGCAGCAAAAAGGGCGGTCCGGTGAAAATGGGCGCGGGCGTAATCGTCCGGGTTGGGGATCGGACGAGTGTCTTCGATTCGGCGGCGACCGCGCGTTTGCTCGACGTCGCGAAGGCGGCGGAAATCCCGCATCAACGCGCGCTCATGCAGGGCGGGACTTGCGAGGCCACGGCCTACGCGCTCTACGGATACCGGACGGCCGCGATGTGCGTGGCGCTGGGTAATTACCACAACTGTGGCCCCTCAAACCGCATCGCGCCCGAGTACGTCAGCGAGTCTGACGCCGTCGCGATGGCTGAACTTTGCGTTGCGCTGAGTCGGTCGCGCAACCACGATCCGCTTGCCGCGTTGCGCCGCCGGTTGGAGAAGCGGATGAAAGAGCACCGCGCTCTGTTTTAGGCCATTCAGCCGGCGTTTATTCGGAAATTTCGGAAGTTCTGCTTGACGAAAGACCGGTGCCCCGCTTTACAGTCCACCTCTTTTTCCCGCCGCTGGGTGCCGTGACGCATTCCGCGATGGGTATTTTCATCTTCTAATACTTCGTGGAACAAATGCCGAAAACCAAAGCAAAAGCAGCCAAAGTCAAAGAGAAGTCCTCGAAGAAAGCTCCCGCAGCGAAAAGCGCGAAGCCCGCAAAAAAGACGGCCCCGAAAGTAAAAGCAACCGCAAAGAAGGCACCCGCCAAGCCGGCGAAAGCTCCAAAGCCCGCGAAGGTGGCGGGAAAGTCCAAAGCCGGAAAGGAATCTGCGAAGAAAGCGCCCCGTAGTGAGAGTGGCGCGACCAAAACGGTCGAGAAAGCGCCAAAGCAGCCAAGCACGGGCTTGGTCGGAAAAATCAGCGCGAAACTCGCACAGAAGCTCAATCTTACGGTCAAACAGTCCGTTCCTCTCAAGCCGGGTCAGAGTATCCTCGATACGCAGGAAGGGCAGGAGAAGCTCCGCGAGCTCGTAAAGATTGCCAAGGATCAGGGCTACCTCACTTTCGATGATTTGAACGAGAATCTTCCCGAGTCGGTAAATGACCCGGAGGAGATGGAGATCGTGATGAACCGTCTCCGCGCGATGGAAATCGATATCATCGATGCCTCGCAAGTTGACAACTACAAGGTCGGCCCGAAGGACGGCGATGCGCAGCAGCCGGGGACGAAGGACGAGGAAGAGCCGGAGAAGCCGAACGACAAGCTCGATATTCTCGATGACCCGGTGCGGATGTATTTGAAGCAGATGGGCCAGGTGCCGCTGCTGACACGCGAGCAGGAGGTCGAAATCTCCATGCGCATCGAAGACGCGGAGCTCAACGTCCAGAAATTCGTCAATAAGTTCGGCTTCATCCCGCGTGCATACCTCGACCTCGCGCAGAAGCTCCTCGATGGACGCGAGCGTTTTGATCGCGTGATTCTCGACAAGAAGATCGAGAGCCGGGACAAATACATGAAGGCGCTGCCGAAGCTCATGAAGCAGCTTGAGGACGGCACCAACGAGGCAAACAAAGCCTATAAGGCTTTCATGGCTCACGGCGGGGTGAAGAAGGACGGAAAGTCCTACAATGATTTCGCAAAGGCTTCGGCCGCTGTGCAGAAGATTTATCCGAAGTTTTTCTTCAAGCAGAAGGTGACCGAGGATTTTGTGGTGATCGTCGAAGAGCAGCACCGTGTCGTCACGGCGCTCTCGCACGAACTGAATAAACCCAAGAAGGATCAGCAGCGCGCGGTGGGTGGCGTGAAAGTGGATTACGCGACGAAGCTCAAGGAGGTGCAGGCCCGGGTCTGGATGTCCACGGAGGAATTTCTTGCGGAATTCCAGGAGCTTCGCAAATGGCTGCGCAAGGCGCTTCGTGCGAAGACCGAGATGGTCGAGGCCAACCTGCGTCTCGTGA
>SXWH01000139.1 GCA_005791535.1 Verrucomicrobiaceae bacterium
AGTTCCGCCACGAACTGCGCGAGTTCCCGCAGCCGCGTAAGGTCATCGCAAACCGGGATGCCGAGCTTCAACTGAAGGTTGCCAATCGCGGTGATGAGGTTGCAGTTCCCCACCCGCTCGCCGTAGCCGTTGATGGTTCCCTGAATCTGGCACGCTCCGGCCTCGATTGCGGCAAGCGCATTGGCCACACCGAGTCCGCAGTCGTTGTGCGTGTGGATGCCGACAGGCCGTCCGAGATGCGCGATGGCCTTCCGCGTCACCTCGCCGATGAAGCCGGGCAGATTGCCGCCATTCGTCTCGCAAAGCACGACGAGGTCAGCACCGGCATCGGTCGCGGCTTTGATCGTCGCAAGCGCGTAATCCGGATCATCCTTGTACGCATCGAAGAAATGCTCGGCGTCGTAAAGAACCTCGCGGCCCTTGCTTTTCAAATACGCCACCGTGTCGCGGATCATCGCGAGATTCTCCTCGGTGGTTACTTTAAAAACATGCGTGACGTGCAGCGGCCACGTCTTGCCGACCACACAGACGACGGGCGTCTGCGCATCGAGCAACGCCTTCACCTGCGAATCGTCCTCGACCTTTGCATTCCCGCGACGCGTCATTCCGAAAGCCGCGAGCTTCGCGTGCCGCCATTTTCGTTTCGCGGCCTCGGAAAAGAACTCCGCGTCCTTCGGATTGCTGCCGGGCCAGCCGCCCTCGATGTAATCAATGCCGAACTCGTCGAGCTTCTCTGCGACGCGAATTTTATCGAGCACCGAGAACGAAATACCCGTCCCCTGCGTTCCGTCGCGAAGGGTTGTATCGTACAGTGTGACTCGTTTGTTGCTCATAAAATGGGTGCGGAACCTAGTGAAGCCCGCCCCGCATTGCAAGGAGTCCCGCGACGATCAGCGCTTCGACGCTTCGCGGAAACCCGCGGCGTAGGCTTCGAAGACGAGTTTAATCTGGTCCCGCACGATGCGGAACTCGGCCATGATCTCGTCCTCCGTGCCCGTCGCATGAGCCGGATCGCTGAAGCCCCAGTGGTAGCGGTTCACCTGTCCGGGAAACATCGGGCAGGCTTGATCCGCATTGCCGCAGACGGTGATCACCGTGTTCACATCGCGGCTCAAAAAATCGTTCATGTGCTTCGACGTGTGGTGGGCGATGTCGATGCCGAGTTCCGCCAGCGCCGCGATGGCTTTCGGATGAACATAGCCCGCGGGCTTCGAGCCGGCGCTCGAAACTTCGAAGAGATCTCCCGCAGCGTGGCGGAGGATTCCCTCGGCCATGTGACTGCGGCAGGAATTGCCGGTGCAGAGGATAAGGACGTGTGGTTTTTTCATAAATTCGGTTCCCAAAAAATCAGCAGCAACCGGAGGGCCCGCAACCGCAACCGGAGTCAGCGGGTTTCGCGGGCTCATGCGCACCAAATCCGCCGAGCACGACGCGGCGAATCGCCTCGCCCGTCTCCGGGTGCTTTGACAGCGGCGGGTCGCTGATGGCTTGCTGGATTTCGTAATGCTTCGGCTCTTCGCAGCACGAAGCGGGAATGGTTTCGTATAGGTAGGTGATCATAGATTTACGGGTGATGTGTGATTTGAATGAAGAAGCGCAGCCAGCGCCGATGGCCCCACGGGTTCCTCCGCGGACCACGGCAGAAGCACGGTGCGGTGCGCGAGCTTGCCGGTAACTTCGGCAAGGTATGGGAGTTCATTGGTCCCGCGTCGCACCAGCAAAGGATCCCGAGTTCCCGTGAATGCGAAACTTTGGTTGATCACCCAAGCGAACGGCTCGATTCCGGCACGGCGTAAATCCTCCTGCAACGACGCAGCCTCATGGACGGGTGTCGCCTCCGGAAGCGTGACAAGGAGGATGCGCGTGTATTCCGAATCGCGAAGACGGGGAAGCAGTTCGCGAACAGCCTCGGGAATAGTGTCGCGGGCCTGTCGTCCGAGTTCGCGATGATACGCCTCGGTCGCATCGAGCAAGAGCAGCGTGTGACCGGTCGGTGCTGTATCGAGCACGACGAAGCATTCGCCGCCCTCCGCGACCGTGCGGGCAAATGCACGAAACACCGCGATTTCCTCCGTGCACGGCGAGCGCAGATCTTCCTCAAGCAGCGCGCGGCTGTCTGGATCGAGCGCGGGCCCCTGCGCTGCGAGAACCTCTTTTACGTAAGCTGCAGTTTCAACGGCCGGATCGATTCGGCCCACGGTCAATCCCGGCAGATCGGCATGCAAGGCCTCCACCACGTGGGCCGCAGGGTCTGTTGTGGACAAATGAACACGATGTCCCCTGCGGGCCAACGCCACCGCGATAGCAGCAGCAACAGTTGTTTTCCCGACGCCCCCCTTGCCCATCGTCATCACCACTCCGTGCCCACGATCCGCGAGGGCATCAAGCAGTGCATCAGTGGAAAGGAACTCCGGCCCCGCAGAACGGACCGGAACCCTCGAATCCTCCGAAACCGGCACGAAGGTCGCCGAAAGCAAATCTCGCAGCGCGTCAATGCCGAGGAGGTTGTGCGGGCGCAGAGCGACTTCGTAAACCGGGAGCGTCTCAAGAAACTCCGCATACGCCGCGACAGCAGAATCCCCACGCTGCTCAAGCGCGAGTGCGATGGAGTCATCCGGCCGGGAGGCCCGGAAAA
>SXWH01000140.1 GCA_005791535.1 Verrucomicrobiaceae bacterium
CAGATAGTACGCGTGCTCCCACACATCCACTCCGAGCAGCGGAAACCCGCCAGTCGTTAGCGGGCAATCCTGATTCGGCGTAGCCTCAACCGCCAGCTTCCCGTCGCGAACCACCAGCCAGGCCCAGCCGGAGCCAAACTGCTTCATTGCCGCATCGGCGAAGGACTCCTGCCACTTTGCGACCGAGCCAAACGCAGACTCGATTGCCTTCAGCAAATCTCCCTGCGGCCCGCCGGTCCCCTTCTTCAAGTGCTGCCAGAAGAGCGCGTGATTGTAATGACCGCCACCATGATTGCGGACATCGGCGCGCACCGTCTCCGGCAGCGTGTTCAGACTCTTCAGCAATTCCTCAATGCTCTTCGTGGCCAGCTCCGGCGCCTTCGCAACGGCACCATTGAGCCGCGCGACGTAAGCGGCGTGATGCTTGCCGTGATGAATCTTCATGGTCTCCGCATCAATCACCGGCTCAAGCGCAGCGTAATCGTATGGCAGCGGAGCGAGCTTAAATACCTCCGGTGCTGCGGGCGCTGCCGGTGCCTGCGCGAAGAGTTCCCCGGAAGCGGCGGCTGCGGTGGCGGTGACGATGGTTTTAAATGCGGTTCGGCGAGTGATCATGGTGCGTAAGAGAATGGAGATTCGCGGCAGGCCTTAGCACGGAAGTCGGCAAAGTGCCAACTTTCCGCAGGAAATCTACTGCGCACGCAGCGAGCAACGAGCCGTCGGCGTCTCATGGACGACGATTTCCGCCAGTCCCGGACACTGCGGCGCAAGCTTCTCCCAAAACCACGCACACATGTTCTCGATCGTCGGGTTCTCCAATCCCGGAATCTCATTCAGGTAGCCATGGTCCATCAGCTCCAGCAGCGGGCGCATCGCCTTGGAAATATCCGCGTGATCGTAAAACCAGCCTGTCACAGGATCGCGCTCTCCTTCCACCGTGACTTCCACTTTAAAACTGTGCCCGTGCATCCGGCGGCACTTATGCCCCTCCGGCGCGTGGGGAAGGGTCTGCGCGGCCTCGAAGGTAAAATCCTTGGTCAGACGAAATTTCATTGCGCTACCGAATACAACCGACGCAATCCCTGCAAGCCCGCTGAATCGATTGCACCGAAAGTCTTTCGGCGTCTGCGCAGTTCCGTTTCAGCCCCTGCTCGGAATGCAATCGTTCGCCTTCAAGATTCGAAACCGGGCATATCGAACTCAACTAAAGGGCTCCAACTGCGCTCCCGCGAAGTTCGTCCGACTCCGCTGGGAATTGCCGCGACGCACCGCTTTTACGAAGAAATACGTCGCATCCGGGCGAGGATTTTCAGATTCACTCAGAGCATGCAGCGAAAGCTTATCGTCGTTATGGGATTTCAAGGCGGCTGCCCGATTGCGGGCGTCGTCTGGCAGCACATTCACTACATTGTCGGGCTCCAGCGATTGGGGCACGAAGTTTACTACATCGAGGACTCTGCGCGGTATCCCTACAACCCCGTCACCTACGAGGAAAACGAGAATTACACATACGCAGCCGAAGTGCTCGGGCGTCTCGCGAGGCAATTCGGCTTCGAGGGACGCTGGAGTTACTGTGCGCGATTCCTGCCCGGGAATCCGACCGCCGGTATGCCGCTCGAGAAAGTCCGCGAACTCTACAAAAGCGCCGATGCGGTACTCAACGTATGCGGCGCACAGGAATTCAACGAGGACCTGCTCGCCTGCCACAATCTGCTCTATGTCGAGAGCGATCCGGGCGTTGAACAAATCAAAGTGGACAAAGGTGAGCAAAAGACACGCGATTACCTCGACCGTCACCGGGCGCTATTCACGTTCGGCGAAAACGTCGGTACAGAACATTTTCCCGTCCCGCTACACAACGCACGCTGGCTGCCCACGAGACAACCAGTGGTTACGGACTTCTGGAAAACAGCCAGACCTCCCGCGGAGAGCGCCGTATTCACTACCATCGCAAACTGGAACACCAGCGGACGGAAAGACATCGAATGGCGCGGTGAAAAATACCTGTGGAGCAAGTCGCTCGAGTTCCTGAAGTTCATCGAAGCGCCGAGACTTGCCGGCGAGACCTTCGAAATGGCGACGACGATTCGCGAAGAGGCAATCCGCGACCAGTTCGCGCATAACAACTGGCGGCTTGTTTCGCCGGATCAACTCAGCATCGAGTGGGACAGCTATCTGCGCTATATTCAGGAATCCCGCGGCGAATTCACCGCTGCAAAGGATCAATACGTGCGGCTCAATACCGGCTGGTTCAGCGATCGGACCGCGTGCTACCTCGCTGCGGGACGGCCAGCGATCACGCAGGAAACCGGTTTCACCCGTCTTTACGGCGGCAAGCAGGGCCTGCTGGCTTTCCAGACCACCGATGAAATCGTGGCCCACGTTCGTGCCATCCGGGCCGACTATGCGACCCATTCCCGTGCGGCGTTTGAAATCGCCGCCGAATACTTCGAAGCCACCAAAGTCCTCGCCGCGATGCTCGATCGCGCAGGCGTATAGAACCGACTCCATGAAACTACCCACCATCGTCACCGCAATCATCATGTCCGTATCCGCAGTGCACTCAGAACCTGTGAAATCCGAAGGCTTCAAACACGTCCGCACCGTGGGTGGCATCGATGAATACACGCTCGAATCCAACGGGCTCCGGGTGCTCCTGCTGCCCCAGAAATCCGTGCCCGTGGTCACATTCATGATCACCTACCACGTCGGCTCGCGGCACGAAGTCACAGGCACGACGGGAGCGACGCATCTGCTCGAGCACCTGATGTTCAAGGGCACGGCGCGCTTCAACCGGAGCCTCGGAACCGGATTCGACCAAATGCTGGAGCGGGTCGGTGCCGAAACCAACGCCACCACATGGCTCGATCGGACAAATTACTTTGCCACTGTGCCGTCGAATGCGCTGCCGCTACTCGTCGAACTTGAAGCTGATCGAATGCGGAATCTCATGCTGACCGACGAGGATCGAAAGCCGGAGATGACGGTGGTTCGCAACGAATTCGAGCGCGGCGAGAACGACCCGCGCAGCGCGCTCGACAAGGAAATCTGGGCCGCGGCCTTCATGGCACATCCTTATCACCACGACACCATCGGATGGCGGAGCGATATCGAGCGCGTGCCTATTGAAAAGCTGCGTGCATTTTACGACACGTTCTACTGGCCGAATAACGCCACCGCCACGCTCATTGGCGATTTCGACACGGAGAAGGCTCTGGCGCTCATTCGCGAAAAATACGGCGTCATCCCGAAGGCACCGCACGCATTCCCGGAAATCTACACGGAGGAACCCGAGCAGACTGCGCAACGGCGGGTGGGCATCCGCCGCGCCGGTGAACTCGGCGTCGTATCGGTCGCTCACAAGATCCCCCGTGCAACGGATCCCGACTGGCCCGCAGTGCAGGTGCTTAGTGCGGTCCTCACAGAGGGCAAGACCAGCCGGCTTTACCGCGCGCTTACCGACAAGAATCTCACCACCGACGCATCGGCATTCTGCGCGTTCAACTACGATCCCACGCTGCACAACATCTCCGCGGAACTCGCCGCCGGCGCAAAACATGCCGATGTGGAGAAAAAAATCTTTGCGGAAATTGCGGCGATTCAAAAGGACGGCGTGACCGAGACCGAGGTGCGCAACGCGGTCGCGGGACTGCTCGCGCAGCGTTCATTCGAGCGCGATGGCACCTTTGCGCTAGCTTCAATGATCAATGAATGCATCGCGGTCGGCGACTGGACGCTTTTCTCGACACTCGACGAAAAGCTGCGCTCGGTGACTCGCGAGGACGTGCAGCGCGTCGCGAAAAAGTACTTTGTCACGAAGCGCAGCGTCGTCGGCTGGTTCGAACCGGAGGCCGACGAACCCACTGAAGAAACGCAAATCGCTGCCACCGCTCCGCCGAAGGAGGAGAAGTTCAAGCAAAAGGAAGTGCTCCCGCCCAAACCGCCGGAGAAGGAACTTGATACGCCGGAGCCGACAAAACTCGCGAAGGATGTCGTGCGCACAACAATCGAAGGAGTGGACGTGCTCGTCTGCAAAACCGCGGCGAAAGATATCGTTACAATTCGCGGCAGCCTTCCCGCCGGGGAATCCGCCGCGAAGAATCGCGCCATCGCAAACCTCGCCGCCGGGATGCTCGAACGCGGCACGACCAAGCACGGCGAGTTCGCAATCGCGGGGATGCTCGAAAAAGCCGGCGCGCAAATCGATTTCCACGCCGGCAATGACACTCTGGAGTTCACCGCAAAATGCTTGTCGCGGGATCTCGCGCTGGTCATCGAACTGCTCGCTGAGCAATTGCGTCATCCCGCCTTCGGCAAGGCGGAGTTCGACAAACTGAAGAAGCAGTATTCGAGCGAACTGCAATTGACCCTGGAGGACACAAACGCGCAAGCGGCAGTCGCATTCAGCCGCACGACTTTTCCCGAAGGACATCCGAATCGCAAAGACGCAATCGCGGACGTCATCACCGCTATCGAAAATGCGAAACTCGCCGACGTGCGCGAGTTTCACCAGCAACGCTTCGGCAGCAGCGGAATGCGCATGGTGGCGACCGGCGACGTGGCTCCCGAGGCGTTCCAGCAACTTGTAGCGAAACATTTCTCCGGATGGACATCGAAGCCGGCGCAGGCTGCGACCTTTGAGAAAGCACAGCCAAAAGGCGGCGAGAAGATCGTGCAAATGCCGGACAAAACGAGCGTGAGCGTTCTCATCGGACAGCCGAGCGGTCTCCGCGTGTCCGACGCAGACTGGGTTCCGCTGCGTCTAGCGACGGAAATTCTGGGGAAGGGCTTTACCAGTCGCCTCATCGGAAACGTCCGCGATCGCGAAGGCCTGACTTATGGCATCGGCGCATCGACCTCCGGCGATACCTTCAGCGACGGTGCATGGCACGTGAAAGCTACCTTCTCCCCCGCCCTTCTCGGCAAGGGCATAGAGAGCACGATGCGCGAAATCCGCGCGTGGCACAAAGGTGGCGTTTCCGCAGACGAACTCGCGTATAGAAAGAGCGCAGCCGCCGGTCAGTTCGCCGTCGAAATGGAAACAACAGAAGGCCTCGCCGAACAACTCCTCCGCTGCGTCGAACGCGGCTTCCCGCTTTCGTGGCTGGACGAATTCCCGGCGAAGCTTCGCGCACTCACCCTCGAGCAAGTGAACGAAGCGATTCGCCGGAATCTTGATCCGAGCCGGATGGTGATCGTCAAAGCGGGCACCATCCGCTGATACTCATCTGCCCGCATCCGGCACGAACCGGCGGGCATTTTTCTGAAACTCGCACAGGCAGGACTCGCCGCAAAAATAATAAGGGCGTCCCTCGTACACGGCCCGCGGAGTCGCAGGAGTCACGCGCACATTCAGGCAGGCGAAATCGCGCCGATGCTTGCAGACACAACATTGCTGCACCGGCGAACCGGGCGGTGGCGACGGCGGCATTGATGCGCAACCCGATGTAATCACGATAAATGCCAGAGCGAGGATACGCATGGTCTTAAAAGGCAAAATTAAAGCTCGTGCTGAAGCGATGGCTGGTCTCCACCTGCACCTCGTTCAAATCCTGGTGAATCGGAAGTTGTGCGCCGACGGTCCATGAGGCATTCGCCCCCACACGGAGTCGAACTCCGGGCGAAAGAAACACCGCAGTCCCCCCGGTCCCCGCCTCGCTCCTGCCCTGCGATTCGCTGCGCTCGATGTGACGCACAGAAATTTCTCCCAGCAGGTGCAGTTGCGTGCGGCTGGAATCATCGCCCATCACGCGCCAACCCGCTGCGACGCCGGCATCAAAACGATTACCCAACCGGTAGCCTGATTTTTCGCCGCGGAAAGTGTACTGCGCGCTCGCATCCAAGGCGAGTTCGGGACGCAGTTGCAGCGTATATGAGCCGCCGATCATACCGTCCCACGCCCCGCTTCCGGGAGTCGAAGCAGCCTCGACCCGCTCGCCGGCGCTATCGAAAAAGCGCGTCTCGCCTGTCGGGAGCTTCACTCCACCAATCACAGCGAACTGGCCCGCCGGCCCGCGATACAGCCGGTATTTTGCCGTGACCCAGATGTCCGTCCAACCATCCGCATCGAACTCGGAGAACTTCGTTTTTTCACCTGCATGACCATCTTCCTCATCATGATGCCCGCTGTCCTCGTGATGGTGGTGCGCCTCGGCAGGATGCTCGTGATGTTCCGCTTCGTCATGACGCGACTCAGCCTCACCGTGACTGTGCGGGAGGCGCCTCGTGCCACGTGCGGAGTAGTACCCGATATTGAGGCCGATTTGCAGATTCTCGATGACCCCGAGACTGATTGAAAACGTCGTGAGGTTACTGCGATCGATCAAATCGAGATGCTCAGTGTCGGGCGTGAGTTGCGAATTCAGTCCGCCAAACTCCGTCCAGTCGTGGGAAAGTGTCGCGGCCGCCTTTCCGCGGGCCAAAGTCTCCGCAGTCTGGGTGGCGAATCCGCTGCCCGAGGTGCCGGGTCCGTGGTCGGCGTGAAGCACTGATGCGACGGCGAGGGTGATGATTGTGGTGACGGATTTGGTTGTCATGGTGAATGGTGTCCGCGATGCGGAAGTGATGTTGGTATGTGAAAATGGTTTATTCTGTGAGTTTCGCGCGCATTTTCCGGCGACCGGCAGGCAGGAAGGGTCTATGAACATCACGAACCACACGCGTGGCATGAAGGCGCTTCCGAGGCGCTCCCTCCAATTCCCGCCGCGCCGCCGGATCGATGCACGATAGTTCGGCAATCGAAAGCATGGCCGCGCGCGGGCCGACTATTTCCCGGAATTCGCACAACACGCGGTTTGCGCGCAGTCGGATTCCGGCGATCTAGCCAATTCGGGGCGGCGGGACGCCGGGAGCGTCCGCACGGGGCTCGGCGGACATCGCCGAAAGCACCTGACGAGGGACAGCATCCTCCCCGCGACCGGGAACTTCCATCCGCGGAGGCATAAGACACTGAATTTTCGCAAAATCATCGAGCGCCATCGCAGCAGCCTTCTGTTCTTTTTCCTTCGCACGCCCGCCATCGACGACACGGCAGAGCGAACACGGGCTCTTTCCATCGAATGTGCTCCTCGCGGCCTCAACAATCCCGACCCGCTCGGCGCGCTCAACGAGCATCCCCGTCCACGCGACCGTCTGAACGACAAGCCAGTGCAGCCCGCTCAAATAGAGCGCGCAGCAGAGGATAATCAGACGCTTCGCAATTTGTTGCACGCGCCGACTTGAAACGTCGACAAGTCCCGAAGTCAATCCTCCCCTTTTAGCGGTCAAACTTTCATTGATGTCACCCCTAACATCATCCGCGGCTCATGGTTTCTTCCGAGTCCATGTCTCACGTTTCAGACTTCCTCGCGCCAGCCGACCTCCAGCGAATCAGCAACCTTCAAGTGCTGGCGCGTCAGGTCGTCGAGGGATTCACCACCGGCCTCCACCGCTCGCCGCACAAGGGATTCTCTGTCGAGTTCAAGCAGCACAGGCAATATGTGCCCGGCGATGAAATCCGGCGGATCGACTGGCGGGTCTTTGGCCGCAGCGACCGCTACTACATCCGCGAGTATGAGGAGGAAACCAACCTCCGCAGTACCTTGATCGTCGACCGCTCCGGTTCGATGGCCTACGGCGGCGGAGTTCCTGGCAAGGTCAGCAAATTTGATTACGCAACGCGCCTCGCCGCATGCCTCAGCTACCTCATGCTCCAGCAATCCGATGGCGTGGGCCTGGTGACTTTCGATACGAAAATCCGCCGCTACATTCCGGTGCGCTCCCGGGTGAGCCATCTGCGCGTAATTTTGGATGAACTCGATCAAAGCAAGCCGGGTGAAGACACGGAACTCGGTCGCGTGTTTCACGACCTCGTTCCAATGCTCCACCGACGCGGGCTTCTCGTCATCATCAGCGACTGCTTCGGTGAAGTCGCGAACTTCCTCAAAGCGCTCGCGCATTTCCGCCACGCACGTCACGAAATCATCGTTTTCCAAATATGGGATCGGGACGAACTCGACTTTCCGTTCAAAGGATGGACGCAGTTTGAGTGCCTCGAAAAAGCAGGGCTTAAGCACATGATTGATCCCGTGATGCTGCGGCAGGCATACATGGAGAATCTGGAGCGTTTCCGGAGCGAGCTGACACTCGGATGCCGACGCCACAAAGTGGACCTTGTTCCATTTTGCACCGACGAACCCTACTCCAACGCGCTCGCCGCGTATCTCAGCAGGAGGCTAGCGCGATGACATTTCTCAATGCAGCTCTCGTCGCCGGCACCGCGGCGCTTTCAATTCCGATCATCATCCACCTTTTCCACAAGAGCCGCTTCAAGGTGGTGAAATGGGGCGCGATGCATCTGCTGGAAATGGTCATCCGCACAAACCAGCGCCGCATCCGGATGGAACAATGGATTCTCCTGGCGATTCGCTGCGCAATTCCCGCGTTACTGGCTTTCGCAATGGCGCGCCCGATTTGGCAGGGTTCGAGCCGACTCCTCGGCGACGCCCGCGCAAGCACGGTCGTGCTGCTGGACAACAGCTACTCCATGGACGCGGCGCGGGCCGGCGCGGCGAACTTTTCTCTCGCGAAGGACAACGTGCAACAGCTCATCGCGGGAATGCAGAGCAAGAGCGAGGTCCACGTAGTTCTCATGGGCCAGGGAGGACACGGTCTGCTCGATGCGCCGACTTACGACCTTTCGCGGATTACGCAGGTGCTCGGGAAAACATCCGCTGGCTACGGTACGGCGCGTGTTCCGCAGGCGCTTGATTTTGCCGCCGGATCACTGGAGACGATGCACGAACCGGTTCGGCAGCTCGTCATGCTCACAGATTTCCAGCGAGTGAGCTTCGATCCGGTGGAAGACAAGCTCATCACCGCCGCGTTGGACCGCATCAGTAAACAAGCCATCCCAGCAAGCGTCACGTTCTGGGATGTCGGGCAGGACGTAAAAGAAAACATCGCAATCGAATCGCTCGATTTCTCAAAACTCATGGTCGGCGTGGGACAGAAGATTCAAATCCGCGCAAACCTGCGGAATTTCGGTGCCGCGAATCATCAGGACTTACGCGTCACGCTGAAGGTGGACGGAAAAGACAAGGGCGCATCGCAAGTAGCTCTGGGGCCGAACTCCAAGGCTCAGGTTCTCTTCACGCAATCATTCGAAACCGCCGGTTCGCACGTCGTCGAAATCTCCACCGAACCCGATGCGCTCGCTGCGGACAACTCGATCCTCGCGAGCATTCCGGTGCGCGACCGCATTCCGGTGCTGCTCGTCGACGGCGCACCGGGCGACACGTCCGACGATATCAAAAGCGAAACAGGCTATCTCCAGATTGCACTTTCGCCGTTCATGGCTGGAAAAGTCGAACAGGCAGACCTTCTGCAAACACGGGTGATTCCGGCAGAAGGCCTCACTCAGAAAGCGCTTTCCGAAAGCCAGCTTGTCGTCCTCGCAAATATCCGCCGCCTTGGGGACGACCAGCTCAAGGCACTCGAAGATTTTGTTCGGACTGGCGGCGGACTCCTCGTCTTTCCCGGCGATAAAACGGATACTGCTTGGTGGAATGGCGCATTTTCAAAGCTCGCGCCGCTCCCGCTTGGAGGAATCGCGGGTGATTTGAAAGAAGGTGCGCCGTCGATGGGAATCACATCGCAGCGGTTCGACAACCCTGCGCTCGAGCTTTTCAACGATCCACGCAACGGCTCCATGAACGAAGCCGCGCTCAAGGTGTGGTTCCGGATGCGCCCTCCGGAAAAGACAGGCGGCGCCCTCGATCCCGTCGTGCTCGCGCGTCTCGACAGCGGCGACCCGTTTCTCGCAGAAAAGCCGTTCGGCGAAGGTCGGGTGATTGCATGTGCAACCGCCGCCGATGCCGATTGGAGCAACCTCCCCGCGCGCCCCTTCTTCCTCCCGCTGACTCAACGCCTCTGCGTGTACCTCGCGTCAAACGTCTACCCGCCACGCAACCTCGAGGTCGGACAACAACTCATCAGCTTCCTGCCAACGGACGCCGCGGGAAAGAAGGCGCTCCTTACCGGACCCGATGGCGTTCCGGTGGAAGTTCCCGTCGTCAAAAAGGAGACGCGTGGAGTCGTGGAATACGGCCCGATTTTCAACCCCGGCCTTTACACGCTCGTCCCGCCCGGCGGCGCGGCCATCCATTACGTATTCAATGCGGATCGCCGGGAGTCCGACCTTTCACGACTCACTGAGCAGGAAATTAACGACCTAGCCAAATCGCACAAAGTGCCGGTGGTGCGAAGCCTCGAAGAATACAAGCAACTCGAACACCGCAACCGCTTCGGAACCGAACTATGGAAATGGTTCTTATGGGCGTTGCTGGCTTTCTGTTTTCTCGAACTCATTCTCCAGCGATTCTTTACGCGCCGCCGCACAAAGCTCCCGGTGAAGCCCCTTTCTGCATCGGACCTTGTAGGCCGGAACGGATAAGATCGTCCACCCGCGAGCGGCAGCAGACAGCCCGAGCATTTCGCGCGTATCCATTGCTCGGCATAGTCCATCGAGCGTTATTGCCGTGAGTGCCTACTTCCTGCCGTCATCAGCGTGCTTAGTCGCCTCGCCGCTGATAAGGAAAAGTCCGGTGATGAGCAGAAAAATCAAAAACGCGACGAGGTGCAGGATGATCAGAAACTTCAGGCTGAATCCAAGAATCGCGATGCCTGCGAGCGCGATCGTAGCGAGCAGATACAGCCCTGTCGCAATGACGCTTCCACTTTCAAAAAGTCCGCGCGTCTGCTCACCCTTCGGTGCGGGGATAACCGCGCAAAACAGCCAGCAGACAAACTCCGCCAGCAGGACCGCACCAAGACTGAGCTTGAATTTGTCGTTATGAAACTGCTCCGGGATGAGAAGCAATCCGACAGCCGCCGTAACCGCCATAACGGCGAGCGCCAGGATAGTGAGAATGCCGAAGGCGAAACGTGAGTGCATGGTCCCGAAGTATTAGCACTCACCACGCAAGCCACAACGATGTGTTTTGCATGACATCGAGCGGCTTCACTTCGCAGCCTTCGGTTTTGCCTGATCGCCGCTTACACGTTTCAATCCCACTGACTGGGCGGCGTGAATCACCAGGTCGGCCACGCGGCGTTTCAGTCGACGCGCACGCATAGCCATCCATACGACAAATGCGCCGTAAAGCGACCACAGCAAATAGTCACGCCCACCGATGGTGAGCGCACGGAACAGCAGCGCGCTCAGTGATATTGCATGAACGAGAAAGGTCGTCGGAACCATCTGCATTTTCAGACGTGCGCGGGTGAGGCATTTCGGACCACCGTGATACTCGGTCACGGTAGCAACGCTCACGCTCCACCACAGCGTTCCGTAAACGAGGACGTCCCAGTTCTTCCATCCGGTGTCGGTGGAATAGCGCCATCCTTCGGTCTCGATAAGTTTGAAAACCTCGGCGAGCAACGCTTCGCGGCCATGGCCGGTTTCATTCCAGAAATCAATCTGCCCGAATCCACCGCGGTGCGCTTCGGCAGAGATTCCAGGCTCGGGCGCGCGGATGACGGCGGACGGTGTGCGTTTGAACTTGAGCCAGGTGAAGTAGCGCGCCCAACCACGACCGAGCGGCTGCATGAATGCGAGAAAGGCCACAAGCAATCGCGCGCGGATCGAGTCGTAGGCCGGCTCGATTCGGATGTTCACCATCCACGAAAGCGCTACGCTCACCGTTCCGAGCAGCATCACTACAGGCACCGCACGCAACCACTCAAGAGGGATGCCGAGGATGCCGACAAACATCGTGAGCCATATCCATTCAATACTGCTGAGGTAGGCAGCTAGCTGTGAAATCGGAGCGGGATAGAGGGACTGGAAAAAGCCCTGACCGAACACGCCGTGATAGATCGCGGGTTTGCTGAAAAGCCACGTGAGCCGCGGCGCTCCGTAAATCTGGCCCTTCCATTTCGCCGTGCCGGTCGGACCAAAAAAGATGAGATGCTTGAAGCGCAGCATTGCCTCGGCTTCGCCGTAGCCTTCCTGCTGTTTGCGGAATGCCTCCAGCGTGAACCGTCGATAGTGCCACACAATTGCGCTAGGCGAAAACGCAACGACGCCGCCCTGCGTTTGGAGGCGCCAGCAGAAATCCACATCATCGCCCGCCTTGCGGTATTCCGGATCAAAGCCGCCGACGCTATCGAACGCCCATCGCCAGAATGCCATGTTACAGCCGGGAACGTGCTCCGCGACGAGGTCGGTGAGCAGTACGTGACTCGGTCCACCCGGGCTCGCGGCGACCGCCGCCTGAATCCAGTTTACAGCCGGCGGCGAAATATTCGGCCCGCCGACGCCGGCATAGTCGCCGCTCGTGATCGTGCAGACCAAGTAGTACAGCCAGTCTGGGTCTGGCATACAGTCGCTGTCGGTGTAGGCAATAATCTCTCCGGAGGATATCCGCGCACCCTCATTCCGTGCGAACGAAAGCCCCATGTTCTTTTGAACGTGGTTGATGAAATGCGGGAGCTTCTCGCCTTTCCGCTGCGCAAGCCATGTGCTGACGATTTCCTGCGTGTTGTCCTTTGAACCATCATCCACGAGCACGATCTCGAAATCCGGATACCGCACTTGATCGAGCGCGCGAAGGCAGTCGCCAAGCGTCTTTCCGCCATTGTAGCTGCACACAATCACGCTCACCTTCGGGGTCCGTTTCAGCGGAATGCACGCGGTGATCGGGCCATCTCCGGCGAGCTTCGCTTTCAAAACTTCGAAGGCTTTCTTCGGACGACGATCCTCGGTGACGAGGCCGAATTTCCAGTCGGTGATCTCGTGCCCGCCAGTGAACCACTCATCGGTCCACGCGAAGAAAATCGTTCCCGTTGCGCCGCCCTGCACGACGACGTCGAGATGCCAGTCGAGAATTTCAGCCTGCCGGTCCTCGCCGTTGCGCAAAGTATCGAGGCCGAACTCGCCGAGAATGAGCGGCTTTTCATCGGCGATATTCTGCAAGCGCGCGAGGTAGCGTTCGAAATCCAGACGCCGCTCGAGATAAACGTTCAGCGAGAGAAAATCCACGTTTGCAGGCCGCAAATACTCGGTCGGCGGAAAACTCGCGTAGCTGTAAAGCGGCCGCGGGTCGGTGGCACGGGCAACGTCGATCAGTTTCTCCAGAAACCGCTGTACGCGGGCGACGCCGAGCCAGCGAATCATCGTCGTCGGCACTTCATTCCCGACGAGATACGCGAATATCGCGGGGTGCCCGACATTTTTCGCCACCGTCTCGCGTACCACACGGATAATCTGTCGCATGAGCGAGCGGGAGTTGAGAAACTCCACGTGCTGCGTCCACGGAATGCTCACCAGCACGCGCAAACCGTGCTTCGCAGCGAGGTCGAGCAGCCACCTCGGCGGGACGTGATAGACGCGGATCAAGTTGATGCCGAGTTCCCGCATCATCGCGAAATCCCGCGCGGCGACATCCGGCGTGCTGATGAAGTCGCCGTCCGGATTCAGCCGGAAAGGGCCGTACGTCACGCCCTTCAGAAACCACTTCCTTTCTCCTTCGAAGAAGAATTTCGACCGCACGCGGATCGGCGGCATCTCTATGGCAGCGTTGGCAGAGTCAGACATCAGCGGAAAGTTGCATACGCAGACGGCGGAAAAATGTCGATTACCTCGTGCGATTCACGATTTCGCAGCGCGCCTGCGAACGAGCAACCAGCAGAGCAGACCTGTAAAAATCACGGTGATGAGCGGCGCAATTCCTACGACCAATTCCGAGCCGATCCAAGGGAGTTTGTTCTTCGCAAGCTTCGCAATTTTCCCGAAGCCCTGAACGCAGATGACCCATCCGGCATGAAGACCGATGGCCATCCACAGTGAACGCGTGACCATCGTAACGTATCCGAGCACCCAACCGACTGCAAAAAGCGTGGTGAATCCCGCGAGAATCAGCATCGGTTCGCCAAACTGGCTGAAGACAGCCGGGAGCAGCTCGAATCCCGTATACCAATGCACGTCTGCGGCGGCTATCTCGACGTCCCTCGGTTTGATGAAATGGACTATCGAGTACAGGAACGAGGACGCGAACAGCGCGTTCCACTTTCCCATCGTCCGCAGAAATACGCCGAGAAACGCTCCGCGAAAAAGCGCCTCCTCAAGCAGGCTCACCGTGGCACTGGAAAGCAGAACCTTCGGAATATCACCGAGCTTCCGATCCTTGGGTGCGTGCCATTTAAAGCCGTCGAAAAAATCCAGCGCGACGCACAGCACAATCATCAGGCCAATCGCCGCAATCAGCCCTATGACAAGGTCCCGGAGCCATCCCGAATTCGGCTCAATACCAAGTTCGCGGACACTTTTGACCCGGAAACTTTTCGCGAGCGGCCATAGAAATGCCGCGGCGGCAATCAGCGCAGCGCGATTGAAAAACTTCTGAAATTGCTCCTCGCGCAACATAGGAATCAGCGCGGTTCCCGCCCAATAAAGCGGTGGTGCGAGCAGCGCTCCAATCAGGAGCACGGCAATGAAATAGAGGACGATCTTGCAGGCTGCGTTCAAGGTGGCGCATTGTGCAGGTGAAATGGGCACACGCAATACTCATACTTGGAAACACACGACGGACGACGGCGAAAAGCGCGAGGTGCGCGCGGAGAAGTTCGGCGGAAAATGGCGGCTTCAGTCAAAATTGAAGCACGATGAGTCGTGGACCTATCACGACGTGCCGGAACTCGAGGACCTCATCGAACTCCGCCGCATTCTCTTCAATAAATACCAGCGCAAGCATCTCGCGTGGGAGGACGTGGCTGCGGTGGAACTGATGATCAGCGAGCGCGGCGGAAGTTGGGAAGAGTAGCGCCGGAAGCAGGCGACGCGCGGCATGAATACCGTAGAATCCGACAAACGGCACGGCTGGCATCCGTTCACGCAAATGGCGGATTGGTGCGCGCCGGAGCATGAACCGCTGGTGCTTGTCGAAGGCTCGGGCGCGTTCGTTCGTGACTCGGCGGGACGGGAGTATATCGACGGCAACTCATCCATTTGGACGAACATCCACGGACACCGGCATCCGCGACTCGATGCGGCGCTGAAGGCCCAAATTGACCGCGTTGCGCACACATCGTTCCTCGGTTTCACAAATCCTCCCGCCGCTCAGCTTGCGGCGGAACTGTGCGCGTTGTGGCCGGGCGGAAAGCTGAGCCGTTGCTTCCTTACCGACGACGGTTCGACGGCGATCGAGGTCGCGCTGAAAATGGCGGCGCAATTTCGGCAACTGGTTGGCCAGCCCCGAAAACAGAGGCTCGTCGCGTTTGGCGGAGCGTATCACGGCGATACGATGGGAGCTGCGTCGCTCGGTGGAATCCCGCTTTTCCACGACCGATTTGCAGCGTGGCAGTTTCCCGTGACGCACATCCAGTCGCTTGAAGAGCTATCGTCGATTGATGCAGCGGAAGTCAGCGCAGTTTGCATCGAGCCTCTCATTCAGGGCGCCGCCGGAATGCGACTCTGGCCGGCGGGAATGCTCGCAGCATTGCGCGAATGGTGCGATGCGAACGACGTGCTGCTCATCGCAGACGAAGTGATGACGGGCTTCGGCCGCACAGGAACGATGTTTGCCTGCGAGCGCGAGGGCGTGGTGCCGGACTTCGTCGCGCTCGCGAAGGGACTCACGGGCGGGTATCTCCCGCTGGCTGCCACATTGACGACAGAACGCGTATTTGAAGCATTTCTCGGCGGACCGGACCGCACGCTTTACTACGGTCACAGTTATTGCGGGAACCAACTTGGATGCGCAGTCGCGCTGGAGAATCTCGCAATCTTCCGCGAAGAGTGCGTGCTCGATTCGCTCGCCGCGAAAATTGCTCATCTCTCCTCGTTGCTCAAGGAGTTCGAGAATGCGCACGGTATTATTGCGACGAGGCAATGCGGATTCGTCGCGGGAATTGATGTAAAGCCGTCCGGCCCGCTGACCGGCGCGCGCGTTTGCGTGGCAGCACGTAAACACGGACTGCTCACGCGTCCTATTCGCGACACGGTGGTCTTGATGCCGCCCTACTGTATCACCGAGGAACAACTCGGGACGTGCGCCCGGGCAATCGCGAAAGCCGTAATCGAAGTGTGCAAAAACCGATGATCCGCTGGCTGCTTCCACTTTACCGAATCGGGATTCTCATCGCGGTCGCGTGGATTTTGCGCGAGCACGCCATCCGGGTAAGGTTCGAAGGATTCCGCCCGATTACCGTGACCGAAATTCGCGAAGTTCTGCCTGCTGCGGCCGCATTGGTGCCGGACACCAGCGAGCGCGCCGGCGCCGATGTGCTCGATACCGCGGGCACGAAAATCGGCTACGTGCTTCAAACCGCGCCAGCGTCGGATTCCATCATCGGTTACCGCGGATGGACGAATACGCTTGTCGTCTTCGACGGAGCATTGCGCGTCGTCGGCGTTCGAATCCGTCTCAGCCAGGACACGGAGGACCACGTCACGGACGTAAAAGCCGACTCCTATTTCATGAAGACCTGGAACGGCAAATCGTGGAATACCGTCGCCGGCGAGACGCCCCAGGATGCCGGAATCGAAGGCGTTAGCGGAGCGACCATGACCAGCCTTGCGATGGCCGAGGGCATCCAACGCAGGCTGCTTGAAGCCAACGCGCAAATTGCGAAGCCGCCGCCCCAGTGGCGATTCGCGGAGCGGGATGCCGGCTTGATTGCTTTTCTGGCTGCCGCAATCTGGCTCGCGTTTCGCGGAACCCACGGCCGCAAATGGGTGAGGATTGCTTTCCAGTGCATCGCAATCGGCTACGTTGGCTTCTGGAATGGCGACCTGCTCGCACAATCGCTGTTCGTGGGCTGGGCGCAAAACGGAATTCCCTACCGCCTCGCGCCGGGGCTAGTGCTGATGCTCGCCACCGCGCTCATTATCCCATGGACGACCGGCAAGCCACTCTACTGCCAGCACGTCTGTCCCCACGGTCACGCGCAGGAACTTCTTTCGCGCGTGCTTCCGGCACGATGGCGAACTCACCTACCAAAAGGCATCGCCGCTGGCCTTCGCTGGCTTCCTCCCCTCACCCTCGGCTGCGTGCTCATCGTCGCCATCCTGGCCCTTCCTGCGGACCTCGCGGGCATGGAGCCATTTGACGCCTACCTCCTTAAACGCGCCGGGTGGGCGACGATTGCCATCGCGGCGGCGGGTCTGGTTGCCTCGCTCTTTGTTCCGATGGCTTACTGCCACTACGGTTGCCCGACCGGTGCGCTCCTCAATTTTATCCGTAAACGAGGCACCGCAGACCGATTTGGCCGTCGCGAGATTGCTGCGCTGCTCCTGGTTGCTCTGGCCGCATTTCTCTCATGGAAAAGCGGTGCCATGCGACTCTGGATTGAAAGCCCGGCATCCGACTGGATTCTGTAACCGGAGGACTCGAGGAAAGCGTTGCCTCACTAGGATTCGAACCTAGA
>SXWH01000141.1 GCA_005791535.1 Verrucomicrobiaceae bacterium
ACCGCCGGGGATGACCGCCTTGAACTTCCGACCGGCCTTCGGTCCACCGCAAATGTCGTTCAGCAGCTCTCCGAAAGTCATGCTTCCGACCTCGATTTCGTAATATCCCGGCTTCTGAACGTCGCCGCTCACGCACACGATGCGCGTGCCAGTGTTGTTCGGCTTTCCGAGCTTCGCGTATTCCGCCCCACCCATCGCGATGATGTGCTTCACATCACACAGCGTCTCGACGTTGTTGACTATGGTCGGGCACTGGTAGAGGCCGAGCACGGCGGGGAAATAAGGCGGCTTGATTCGCGGATATGCGCGCTTGCCTTCGAGTGATTCGATGAGGCCCGTCTCTTCGCCGCAGATGTATGCGCCTGCGCCGCGATGAACGTAAATTTCGCAATCGAACCCGGTGCCGAGAATATTTTTGCCGAGGAAACCACGGCTCCGCGCCTCGGCGAGCGCCTTCTCAAGGATCTTCGCGCCCTCTGGAAACTCACCGCGAATGTAGATATACGCCAGATTCGCCCCAACCGCGAAGCACGAGATGACCATGCCTTCGATGAGCTGATGCGGATCCTGATGGATGATGTAGCGGTCCTTAAACGTACCAGGCTCCGACTCGTCGGCGTTGCAAATCAGATACGTCGGCTTCGGGCCCCCGCGCTTGATGAAGCTCCACTTCACGCCGCAAGGAAATCCCGCGCCACCACGACCGCGCAAGCCGGAGGTTTTCACTTCGCTCACGATGTCGTCCTGCTTCATCGCGAGCGCCTTTTTCAGCTCCGCGTAACCGCCGTGCTTCAGGTAGCACTCGATGTCCGGCGTGTAACCGGCGACGTCGATGTTCTTGAATACGATGCGTTTCTCACGCGGATGCGGCGGTCGCACTTTCGGGAGCGTCGCGTCCGATTGAGTCACTCCGAGCAACTCGGCTGCTTTCTCGAGCGAGATGTTCTCCTTGAAATTGTCATTCACCATCGCGACCGGCGCGCTGCCGCACGAAGCGAGGCATTCCACAAACTCCATCGAGAATTTCCCGTCCGGCGAAACCGCAATCGGATTTCCATGCCCCGGATTGTGCGGATGGCCGTGGTCGAGCGTCTTTTTCTGCCCTTCGAGGAATGCCTCCAAATCAATCCCCGCAGCCTTCGCCACCTTTTCACGAAGCTCGTATGCACCTGCGAGCGAGCACGAAAGCGTGCGGCAGATGCGGATATGCGTCGCGCCAGCAGGCTGACGTCGGAACATCGGATAGAACGTCACGAGTTCCAGAACGTTGATCGGCTGCAACTCCAGCTTCGCCGCGATCCAGCGGATGGCGTCATCCGAGATGAAACCGAAATGCTCCTGCCAAAGATGGAGCAATGGAAGCGAGGCCGAACGTTTCGACACCGGATAGTGCGAAATCGCTTCATCAATCTTGGCCAGCAAATCGGCGGGAATTTCCATAAAACTCAGTTCTTTTTCTCAGGCATTTTCGCTCCGGTATTCGGCGCTTTCGCCTCGTCCGGGTTGGCGGGCTCCTTCGCTCCAAAATGGGGCACGTCGCGAACGAGCTGCCCTTCCACAAAATGAAGCGTAATCGGCGGTTGCCCGGGTTGCGTGTAAGTCATCCGCTGCCCTGCAAGCTCCTTCACCGCGGGGCGCGTGAGCGTGAACTTTTCCACTTTGTCGGGCTCCCCGAGCACGCTCTCCACTTCCTTCGGAGTAAGACCGCGCGCGCTCTTCGCTGCGGCTTCCTGCATCCGATTGACCGTGTCGATGTTTGCGGCCTCAATCCGCTTCTCACAACCGGAAAAACCGGCCGCAAAAACGGCTGCTGCTAGAGTAGAAATGGCCACTGCTTTACACACTCTACGAACTAAAACGGACACCGGAAAGCATGGCAAGTCCTCTTTGTGAAATTTTTCACAAGCTCGCCAAAACGCTGCCGCACGAAGTTCGGAGACCGCCCCGGGCAACGCTATGCCAGCAAGGGTTTCACTACGTTTCCGTGCACATCCGTCAGGCGGTAATCGCGGCCTTCATGGCGGAACGTGAGCCGTTTATGATCCACCCCCATCGCGTGCAGAAGCGTGGCATGCAAATCGTGAACGTGGACCGGATCCCGGACAATATTGTAGCCGAAATCGTCCGTTTCCCCGTAAACCATCCCCTTCTGGATTCCGCCGCCGGCCATCCACATAGTGAAGCAACGCGGATGGTGGTCCCTTCCAAAGTTATCCTTCGCAATGCTGCCCTGACTGTACGCCGTCCGGCCGAATTCGCCGCCCCAAACGACCAGCGTTTCATCAAGAAGACCACGCTGTTTTAGATCCGCGACCAGCGCCGCCGCGCCTTGATCCGTTTCCTTGCACTTCTGCCGGAGCCCTCCGGGCAGTCCGCCATGATGATCCCAATCGCGATGACACAATTGAATGAACCGCACCCCACGCTCCGCCAGCCGACGCGCCAGCAGACAGTTGTTTGAGAAACTCGGTTTGCCGGGCTCGGCACCGTAGAGTTCCAAGACTTCCTTCGGTTCCTTCGACAGATCGGTCAGTTCCGGCACGCTTGTCTGCATTCGAAACGCCAGTTCATAATTTGCGATCTGCGCTGAAATCGCAGGGTCGCCAAGTTCACCCAGCGCCACGCGGTTCAACTCGTTTGTCGCGTCGAGCAACTGGCGCCGTGTATCCCCGCTGATTCCCTTCGGGTTCGATACGTAAAGCACCGGATCGCCCGCGTTTCGGAACTGCACTCCCCCATATTGCGCAGGAAGGAAACCGCTGCCCCAGTAACGCGCCTGCAACGTCTGCCCGCCTCCACCACTCGTCAGCACAACGAAAGACGGCAGGTCGCGGTTGTCGCTCCCCAAACCATAAGCGAGCCATGCGCCCATCACCGGACGGCCCGGCTGCTGATGCCCGCTCGCGAAGAACGTCACCGCAGGGTCGTGATTGATTGGGTCGGTGTGCACCGAACGCACGAACGTGCAATCATCCACAACCTTCGTCAGGTGAGGCAGCAGCTCGGAAATGTCCATCTGCGCCTTGCCGTACTTCTCAAATTTAAACGGAGATCCTACGCACAGCAGATTCTTCTGACCGCTCGTCATCGTCGTGATGCGCTGGCCGTTGCGCACGCTCTCCGGCAAATCCTTGCCGGTCATCTCGATGAGCTTTTGCTTCGGATCGAAAAGGTCGAGATGCGACGGCGCACCCGACATGAACAGATAGATGATCCGCTTGGCCTTCGGAGCAAAATGGAGCCGCTTCAGCGCTCCAGGCACCGCAGGACCATCGCCCGGCTGCATGCCAAAAAGGCTGGGATTCATCAGCGAAGCCAGCGCCATCGCGCCGAGGCCCGTGGTGCTTTGCTTTATAAAGGTGCGGCGGGTGAGTGCCTGGTGGATGGCGTGTTCGATGTTCATTCGCTAAGGCCGGCGATCAAAATCGCGCGCCATGGAAACTTCGGAACCGTCGCGTCGTTAGAAGCATTCGCTTCATCGCTTCAAAATGTCCCGGCCGCCAGCATGACCAGCGTGCACGCATTCACGACTTGAATTCCCGCATCACGAGCCGCTTTCTCCAAGGCCGGATTCTCAGCGCCAGGATTGAGAATAATCCGGCCCGGCCTTGCGGTGATGATTTCATCGATGAGCGGAGTGGACCGCTGCGGACCGAGATAGACGGTCACTGTATCCACCGGTTTCGGCACGTCGCCAATTGCCGGGTAACGTTTCTCCCCCAGTATTTCGGAGAACGCCGGGTTCACCGGCACAGCCTTGAATCCATGCTGCTTCAATCGCTCCAACGCCTTAAAAGCGTAGCGGTCTTCCTTTGGAGATGCTCCGAGAACGACAACCGTTTTCATAAATCCAGTCTGACGTCCCACCGGGAAATCGACGAGTCCTTTCGCGTGATGCGAAAAATGGCTCCGAGAGTCGGGCTCGAACCTCCAACCGATCGGTTAACAGCCGATTGCTCTACCATTGAGCTATCTCGGAATTCTCCCCGGAAAAGCGGGACGCGAATCAAACCACTCGTGGATTATCCCGCAAGCTGATTTTTCAAAAATCTGCGTCCCCTATGAAATAACGGTGGCCATCAGCTTGAGCCGACGGAGCGGGTCGGCCTCGCTAACGAGGTCCATCCAGACATAGCCGCGCTCGCGACGAAACCAAGTCATCTGCCGCTTCGCATACTGCCGCGTCGCGAGTGTGATGGCAGCCTTGCAGGCCTGAAGCGAAAGATCGCCGGCGATGTGTGCCCGAATCTCACGCAAGCCGAGCATCTGCTCAGCAGTCGGCCCGATAGGGCCGGAATTCGCAACTTCGGCCACGACGCCAGCCGCAAACATTGCCTCCGTCCGCAACTCGATGCGGCGTTGAAGGTCCTCGCGAGGCCGGGAAACTATGACTCCGCGAACAGGCGGCGCATCATTCCATTCGTCGCGGAAGCTGGAAAACGGACGCCCAGTAAGCATGCACACCTCGAGTGCGCGTACGACACGACGGCGATTGTTCTCATCCACGGTCGCCGCGGGGTCGAGTTCACGGAGACGCCCGACCAGAGTCGAGAGCGGTTCATTTTCCAGCCGCGCCCGCAGTGCGGAGTCAGCTTGGGGAAGTCCTTCGGCAATGCCATGAGTGAGTGCCCGCACGTAAAGACCGGCGCCACCGCAGATGATCGGAACATTCCCCCGGTCGGCGATTTCGCGGATTCGCGCGAGTGCCATTGAACGAAACGTGGCGACGTCGAATGGCTGCGCCAGCGGGATTTCGCCGACCAAATGATGCGGGACTCTGGCGAGCATCGCCTTGTCCGGCTTCGCGCTGAGAATATCCAGCCTGGAGTAAATCTGATAAGCATCCGCGCCGACGATCTCCCCACCGACGGCCTCGGCCAGTTGCACGGCGAGCTCGCTTTTTCCCACAGCGGTCGGACCGAGGATGAAGAAAGCAGTGTCTGGGAGATTTGACGCGGTGCGGTTCATCGTTCGGAACAACTGGTTCGGCGGCGGTACTTCATTCGATACGCGAAGGTGAATTGCCCGGCTGGAATGCTCATCGCTTCAAATACGCGCCGCAACTCTCGCGGACAACGAGGCCCGGTGTAAGCAGGATGTTCCGAACGGGCAACGCGGGCGATGCGATGCGCTCACGCATGGCGTTGAAGGCAGTCAGCGCGATTTCGCGGCATGGCTGCTGAATCGTGGTGAGCGGGACCGAAAGCAGGGTTGCAAAGCGCACGTCGTCAAAGCCCACAACGCGCAGATGCTGCGGCACTTTCACACCGAGTCGTGTGAGACTCTGCAGGAGTTGCGCCGCCGTGTGATCGTTCACACAGATGATTGCATCGTGGGTGCGACCCGCACTGAGATGACGCGCAAACTTCAGGTCGCCCGGATCGCCTGCGTGCAGAAATTTCTGCGGGATATCGACTCCGTGCGCGAGCATCGCAGCGATAGCTCCGGCTTTCCGCGCCTCGGCGGTCGTCGCAGAAAAGGGCCTCGCTACAAATGCGAAGTGACGGGCGCCGAGCTTGATCAAATGCTCCGCAAGCGCGTACCCGCCCGCGAAGTTGTCGATTCCCACAAGATCGAATCCGCTGCGGTGCGGAAATGCGCAGATATCGCGATCGAGCAAAACGACGGGGATTCCGGCGTGACTGAGCCGCTCGGTGATTCGCCGGTTTGCAGCCTCGTTGTCCGCTGTGTGTTCAAAGGGCGCAAAAAAAACGCCGCTCACTCCGGTCGCAATGTAGCGCGAACAAAGCTCCTCGGCCTCCGCAATGCTCATCGCGGAATCAACACGCGGACCCGCGCTGCCTCCCCAATGCATGCCCAAGTCATGCACTCGCGCGAGGCTGGCGAGTTCACCGCAGATGACATCGAATATCTCTATCTTCCCAAGTCCCGGAACGATGAACCCCAGATGACGCAAGCCCTGCGCGGGCTTCTTTTCCTTCGCAAGATAAGTCCCGGAGCCGACGCGGCGCTCAACAATCCCCTGATTTTGCAAATCCAGCAAAGCCCGCGCGACGGTGGGTCTCGATACACCAAACCGCTTCACGAGTTTCGCCTCGCTGGGAAGACGCTGCGTTGTATCGTATTTGCCCGCTAGGATTTCTCCGAGGAGCTCCCTTTGGATCGATTGGTGACGCGGCTGGATTTTGGCCATGATTCGGCCGCATTGACAGCTCCAGAATTGGTAATGTCAACTTCCCCGCGAAGTTTCCCTCCAATCGCTAAGTTTCGCGCGGAATTTCGGATACCTCGCACATATGACAGCCTTCCAGCACTTGATGCGAAAAACCTCGCCGGCTCCGGCGCGGATGTTCGCGGCGGGATGCCTCGGCCTCGCGGCATTCGGGGAGCCGGTGAGTTCGGAACAGGCGGAGTTCTTCGAAAACAAAATCCGCCCTGTGCTTTCCAACGATTGCCACCAGTGCCACAGCGCGGAAGCAAAGGCGCTGAAGGGCGAATTGCGACTCGACTCACGGGCGGCGGTTTTGAAAGGCGGTGACAGCGGCCCTTCCGTCGTGCCCGGAAAACCCGATGAGAGCCTCATCATCAAAGCGATTCGATACAAGGACGAGGACACCGCGATGCCGCCGAAGAAGCGCCTTACTGATGCGCAGATTGCGGATATCGAAGCGTGGGTAAAAATGGGTCTGCCCTGGCCCGAGAATGCCGGCACGTCTTCGCCGGAGGCGAAAAAAGGATACGGCTTTGCAAAGTGGCGCACCGAGCATTGGGCGTTTCGCAAAGTGGAAAAACCCTCGATTCCGTCTGTATCCGACAACGCATGGGTGAAGCATCCCGTGGACGCATTCGTGCTCGCGAAACTCGAAGCGGCCGGACTGAAACCATCGCCGCCAGCAACGAAGACTGTCCTCATCCGCCGGGCGTTTCTCGACCTTACCGGCCTTCCACCGTCACCGGAGCAAGTGGAAGCGTTCCTAAACGACGCATCACCCGAAGCCTTCGCAAAAATTGTCGATGCGCTGCTCGCGTCTCCGCAATATGGAGAGCGTTGGGGGCGTCACTGGCTGGATGTCGCCCGCTACAGCGATGGTCTGGGTGGCGCGCTGGACCCCGCGGCATTGCCGGAGGCCTGGCGTTACCGGGACTGGGTGGTTTCCGCGCTGAATCGAGACATGTCCTACGATCAATTCGTGCGCGCACAGATTGCCGGCGACCTGTTCGCGGATGAGCCCGAATTGCGGATTGCGACCGGCTTCTTCGCCGTGGGCCCGACGTATGTTGGCGACGGCGGCGATCCCGAAGCCACTGCCCAAGCGCGAGCCGAGACGCTCGCAGATCGGGTGGATACATTCTCCCGCGCCTTCCTTGGTCTCACCGTCGCATGCGCCCGGTGTCACGATCACAAATTCGACCCCATCCCGACGCGCGACTACTACTCCATCGCAGGGGTATTTAATAACACCGACACCAAAGACATCCCGCTCGCTGCACCGGAGGTTATTGCTGCGTTTGAAGCCGCGCAAAACGCTGTTCGGGAACAGGAGAAGAAGCTGAAAGCCGCCGAGAAAGAGAAGCTCGAGACCACCGGACTTAAAGCCGAACTCGAGCGTCTTCGCAAAGCCGTCCCGCCCGCAATTCCACGTGCACACGGACTTGCCGAAAGCGGGAATAAAGACATGCCCGTTGCGATTCGCGGCGATTTGCGAAAGCCCGGCGAGAACGCGCCGCGGCGCTTCCTGCAGATCGTCGCCGGCGAGAATCCGCCGCTTTTCACCGCGGGAAGCGGGCGCCGTCAACTTGCCGATGCCGTCGCCGACCCGACTAATCCGCTGACCGCCCGCGTCATCGTGAACCGGGTGTGGAAACATCACTTCGGTCAGGCACTCGCTCGGACTCCAAGCAACTTCGGGGCGATCGGCGAGAAGCCCACCCACCCGGAGTTGCTCGATTGGATCGCAGCTACATTCATGGAGCAAGGTTGGTCGCTCAAAAAACTCCACCGGAGCATCCTGCTCTCAGCCACATGGCAAATGAGCAGCCGCTTCAATGCTTCGGCGTTTGCCGCGGATGGCGACAATCGCCTGCTCTGGCGAATGAACCCTCGCAATTCCGAAGTGGAATCGTGGCGGGACAGCTTACTGTTCGTAACGGGCGAACTCGACCTGACGGCGGGAGGTGCCCCGACAGAACGAATTCTGGAAAGCAGACGACGCACGATTTACGGAACGGTAAGTCGAAACGGCGACCGCTTTTTGTCTGACGAGTTTCTCCGGCTGTTTGACTTCCCCGCACCGCGTTCCACGAGCGAGGCCCGCAGCACAAGCACCGTCCCGCAGCAGTATCTGTTCATGATGAACAGCGCGTTCATGATCGAGCGCGCCAGAGCGTTCGCGGAGCGGCTTCAGCGTGAAGCGAGCGACGATCGCGCCCGTATTGGCCGGGCTTACATGCTCCTTTATTCGCGCCCCGCCGAAGAGCATGAGATCAATCTCGGCGTCGGATTTTTAGCCGGTGCCGCAAACGATCCGAATCCGCAGACTCGATGGAAATCCTACGCCCAGGTTCTCCTGTCCGCGCACGAGTTCAGGCAGATTCAATGAAATCGCGAGCAACCGCGACCGAACCACCCGCTTTTACATCCCGCATTTTTGTCATGACAACTATCTGCGCAGCGATGCGACCGGAGTTTGCCTGCATTCGACACGGGCACAGAATGCAAAGCGTGAACACTCCTATACCCTTTCGAATTCCATGCTTGCGCCCGCAACAGTTTTCGCTGGCGGCGCTCGATAAGCGAACCGCGGGAGAACGAACCCGCTTATTGCAAGTCCCTGAACTTCATTTCCACCGGAGCCCTTAACGATGCTATTCAAACAACACGAAGCCGCATTCCGCGAATCCGCACGCCAGCTTTCCCGGCGCGATTTCCTCAGCCGGCTCGGCTCCGGAATCGGCTGCATCGGGCTGGCGAGTTTACTCGGACAGAACCCGGCTCACGCCGAAGCATCACCGCTGGGCGCAAAAGCTCCCCATTTTGCGCCGAAGGCGAAGCGCGTGATTCAGCTCTTCATGCCGGGCGGTCCTTCGCAGGTGGACACATTCGATTACAAGCCATCGCTCGCAAAGCATGCAGGCGAGCGCCCCGAGGCGGTCAATCGCAAGACGCTGCGAAATACAAAGAACGGGCTGATGCCCTCGCCGTTTGGCTTCAAGCAGTACGGACAGACAGGCAAATGGGTGAGCGATATTTTTCCGCATGTCGCTCAGTGCGCGGACGACATCAGTTTCATCCACTCGATGTATACGGACATTCCGGAGCACGCGGGAGCGATGATGATGATGAACGTCGGGGCGCTTCAGCCAAATCGCCCGAGCATGGGGTCGTGGCTCGTTTACGGCCTGGGCACGGAGAATCAGGACCTGCCCGGCTTCATCGCGATGTCGCCGCGCGCGCAGCCCCGTTGCACCCTCGCGAATTGGGGCAACGCGTTTCTCCCCGGCGCTTACGCGGGCAGCTATGTGAACATTGCGGAGATGAAGCCGGACGCAGTGATGCGCGACTTGAAGAACTCACGCCTCTCGACCACTGAGCAACGTCGGCAGATCGACTTGCTTGCACAGCTCAATCAAACGCAACTCGCCCGCATGGAGCGCGATCAAGGCCTCGAAGCAGGGATTGCGGCAATGGAGATGGCGTTTCGGATGCAGTTCTCGGTGCCCGAGGTTTTCGACATCAGCAAGGAAACGCAGGCGACCCGCGATCTCTATGGCGAAAGCGAATTTGGAAAAGGCTGCCTGCTTGCGCGACGGCTCGTTGAACAGGGCGTGCGCGTAGTGCAGCTTTCGCTTTCGATCGACGGCTATGACATCGCTTGGGACACGGGGCACGACGATATCGTGGGTGGTCACGCGAAGCTCGCGAAAGCCTGCGATCAGGGAATTGCAGCGCTCATTCGTGATCTCAAAGCGCGCGGTCTTTTCGAGGATACGCTGATTGTGTGGGGCGGAGAGTTCGGCCGCGCGCCGACTTCGGAGGGAGCGAAAGGGCGAGACCACAATCACTACGGCTACACGACATGGCTGGCAGGCGGCGGCGTGAAGGCGGGGTTCAGCTTTGGAGCGACGGATGAGTTTGGCTGCACGGCCGTGGAGGATCGGGTTCACGTTCACGATTTGCACGCAACGATTCTGCACCTCATGGGCCTCGACCACGAGAAGCTCACATACCGCTACTCCGGGCGTGACTATCGCCTGACAGATGTTTCAGGTAATGTCGTTCACGGCATTATTGCCTGACGTTTTCCATCCTCAACATGCACCTGCCCATAACACACCTAATGACTGTCGCCGTGCTTGCCACTGCCGCCGTCGCGACCGCAGCCGACGCGACGAAAACCAAAACCGTGCACTCGCAGCCGAGCGCGATTCTTTCCACGAAGGAAGTCGAGGTCGCCGTGACAAAACTAGGCGGCCACATGGCTCCGGCGACATTCTTCCGCGATAGCGGAAAGCCCGTTCAGCCTTACCACATCAGCCCGTGGCAGGACGAAAAGCCGACAAAAATGCCTGCTCCCGTCTTGAATATCCTCCGCGGCGATTTCTTCTGCATGCCGTTCGGCGGAAACTCCGATGCGGTGAATGGCGAGAAGCATCCGCCTCACGGCGAAATCGTCGCCGATCCGTGGAAGGTCGTGGGAACGAAGAGAGACCGCGACGTGACGACACTCACGATGGCGATCGATACAGACGTCCGCAAAGGTCGCGTGACTAAAGAGCTCTCGCTCGTGGACGGACAGAACGTGATCTATTCGCGGCACACGATCGAGGGCTTCGCCGGGCGCGTTCCGCTCGGCCACCACGCGACGCTCGCGATGCCGGAGAAGGAGGGCGCGGTGCGAATCGCAACGAGTGCGATTCGCTTCGGCATGACGTGCCCGTCTCTATTCAGCGACCCGAAAAATCGCGAGTATCAAGCACTGCTTCCCGGCGCGAAGTGGAACGATTTGGCAAAAGTTCCCGCCGCGTGGAAAGACGCGCCGGACGCGGACCTCACGAAGTTGCCAAGCCGCTACGGCTACGCCGACCTCGTGCAACTCGCCAACGAACCGTGGGAAAAGACGAACGGCCCCGCATGGACCACAGCGACTTTCGCAGAAGCGGGATACGTGTGGTTTTCGCTGAAGGACCCCGCGATTTTGAAGACGACCGTCTTGTGGATGGAGAATCACGGACGCCACGGACACCCGTGGAATGGCCGCAACAACTGCCTCGGTCTCGAAGACGTCACCGCGTTTTTTGCCGACGGGCTCGCTGCCTCAATAAAGGAAAACGCTCTCACAAAAGAGGGAGTCGATACCGCGCTGGAACTCAGCGCCGAAAAACCCACGGTCGTAAATTACATTCAGGGCGTCGCGAGGATTCCGGAGGGATTCGATGTCGTGAGAACCGTGGAATTCAAGCCTGGTGAGATCGTCTTCACGTCCACCAGCGGCAAGACAGCAACGGCCGCCGTTCGCCACGAATTTATCAAGTCCGGCCAACTCTAAATCTTACCCAACATGAAACAAAAACTCATCACACTCTTCGCCTGCGCACTCGCGTTTCTCACGGGCTGCGACAAGAAAACCGAAAGCTCCACAGACTCCAGCGCACCGGCGAAACCGTCCAAAGGCACCATCGGTGTGTCGCTGCTCACGCTCGACAATCCCTTCTTCAAAGTCATCGGTGACAACATCGCAGCCGAGGGCAAAAAGCACGGTTACGACACCATCGTGGTCAGCGGCGACAAAGACGTGGCCAAGCAGAGCAATCAGGTGAAGGACTTCATCGTGAAGAAGGTCGCCGCAATCGTACTCAGCCCTTGCGACTCGAAAGGCATCGTCACAGTAATCAAAGAGGCAAACGCAGCCGGAATCCCGGTGTTCACCGTGGACATTCCCTGCAATGAGCCCGGTGTGAAGATTGCGACGCAAATTTCGACCGACAATCTCGGCGGCGGTCGCGAGGCCGGAAAGGCCATGATCGAAGCGCTCGGCGAGGCGGGCGGCAAGATCGCGGTGCTCGGCTTCAATCAAGTCGAGTCGTGCATTCTCCGAGTGAAAGGATTCCGCGAAGTCATCGATGCGCACAACGCAAGCGGTCGTGCGAAAATCGAAATTGTCGCGGAATTGGAGAGCGGTGGAGCGAAGGACATTGGATTCAAAGCAGCAGAGGACGCGCTTCAAGCAAACGCCGATATCCGCGGCATCTTTGCGATCAATGATCCGGCCGCACTCGGAGCCCGTGCAGCACTGGAGAAATCAGGCAAGACAAGCGTGCTGATCATCGGTTTCGACGGACAGCCCGAGGGCAAGCAGGCCATCAAGGAAGGCAAAATCTACGCCGACCCGATTCAGTTCCCGGAGAAGATGGGAATCGAAATGGTGAATGCGCTCATCAAGCATTCCAAGGGCGAGACGCTGCCTCCGCAGATGCTGATTCCTACAAGCCTTTACCGCAAAGCCGATGCGGAGAAAGACCCAGCTCTCAAGTAACATGGCGGACTTTCTCCACGAACTCGTAGGCTCCATGTCGCAGGGCGCGGCGGGCAATCCGACCGTAGCGATGATCGAGGCCGCCTTTGCGCATCACGGACTGCACTGGCGCTATATCAACATGGAGGTCACGCCCGAAGACCTCGGTGCCGCCGTGCGCGGGGCGAAGGCGATGGGCTTCCGCGGATTCAATTGCAGCCTGCCGCACAAGGTCACCGTCATTCCGCATCTCGACGGCCTCGGCGAATCGGCCGCAGTCATGGGAGCGGTGAACTGCGTTGTCCGGCGCGGCGACAAATTCATAGGCGAAAACACTGACGGCAAAGGCTTTCTGAAATCACTTCAGACCGTCATTGATCCGCGGGGAAAAACCGTCGTGCTTTTCGGAGCCGGCGGCGCAGCACGGGCGATTGCCGTGGAGCTTGGACTCGCCGGCACGAAGCGCATCATCGTCGTCAACCGCTCCGAATCCCGGGGCGCAGAACTCGTCGGACTGCTGCGCGACAGGCTGCAACTCGATGCCGAGCTCGTTGTCTGGAAAGGCGACTACACTGTGCCCGCGGGAAGCGACATCGTGATCAACGGTACATCCATCGGCCTTTATGCGCCGGAAGCACGGCTCGCGCTCGACTTGGATTCATTAAAGCCCGGCATGGTCACCGCGGACGTAGTGTTCAGCCCGGTCCGCACTCGCTTCCTCGACGACTCCGCATCGCGCGGCTGCCACGCCATCGACGGATTGGGAATGCTCGTGAACCAAGGGATCGTCGGCGTGCAGTTTTGGACGGGCATCAACCCCGATGCAGCGGTGATGCGTACGGCTCTGGAGAAAGCGATGGGGCTATGACCTCCGAGCCACCGCTCATCGAAATGCGCGGTATCGTGAAGTCCTTCCCGGGCGTCAAAGCATTGCGCGGGGTCAATCTGTCGTTGCGTGCGGGCGAGGTTCTGGCGCTGCTCGGCGAGAATGGCGCAGGAAAGAGCACACTCATGAAAGTGCTCGGAGGCGCGCATCCAGCGGACGAAGGCATGATCTCAATCAACGGGCGCGCGACAGTACTCCGAACGCCGCAGGACTCGCGGAATGCCGGCGTCGCCGTGATTTACCAGGAGTTCAATCTCGTGCCGGGACTGAACGCCGTGGAGAACATTTTCCTCGGACAGGAAATCGCGCGCGGCGGATTCATCGCGCAGCGGCAGGAGCGGAAGCGCGCTGCGGATTTGTTCAAGCGTCTCGGCATTGCCATGGACCTCGACACGCCGTGCGGGCGCCTCACCACCGCACAGCAACAACTCGTGGAAATCGCAAAAGCGCTCGCGTTTAATGCGCGCATCATCGTTATGGATGAACCGAGCGCAGCGCTCACACAGCACGAAGTCGAAAAGCTGTTCGAAATCATCCGCGATCTGAAGAGGCAGGGCATCGGGGTCATCTATATCAGCCACCGGCTCGATGAGATTTTTGCCATCGCCGACCGCGTGACGATTCTGCGCGACGGCGCAAATGTCGGCGAGCGCCCCATTGCCGAACTGAACCGCCGCACAATGATCGAAATGATGGTTGGAAGAGAACTGACCGATGAATTTCCCGCCCGGAATTCCCAAATCGGGGAAGCGCGGCTGACCATATCGGGACTCCGGCGGGGCCGCGCCGTGCAGGACGTGTCATTCAGCGTGCGGCGGGGCGAAATCCTCGCACTCACGGGCCTCGTCGGCGCCGGTCGCACGGAAACGGTGCGCCTCGTTTTCGGCGCTGATAAGCGCGATAGCGGAACCATTTCCCTCGATGGAAAACCGCTCGATATCCGCGAGCCGCGCGACGCCATCGCTGCCGGAATCGGCCTGCTGACCGAGGACCGCAAACTTCAGGGACTCGTCCTCGCCCACAGCGTTCGCGAGAATTTCGGGCTGCCGAATCTTTCATGGCTGTCTCGACTCGGCTTAGTTCAAGAAAAGCGGGAACGTGAGGAGTTCGCAAAGTATGCCGATCTGCTGAAAATCAAAGTCGCCACGCAGGAAACCGCCGTAGGCACGCTCTCGGGCGACAATCAGCAAAAGGTCGTCCTCGCAATATTGCTTGCCCGATACTGCGACGTCCTGATTTTCGATGTACCCACACGCGGCATCGATGTCGGTGCGAAGTATGAAATCTACCTGCTCATGAACGAACTCACCGCCGCCGGGAAAGCTATTGTGATGATCAGCTCCGAACTGCCCGAAGTGCTCGGCATGGCCGACCGCATTATTGTCATGCACGAAGGCCGCGTGACCGGTGAACTCGCCAACGCCAGAACCGCAACACAAGAGCAAATCATGCAGCTCGCAGTCGCTTGATTTCATGAAAATGCCCCGCTTTCTATCCGACTACGGAATGGTGTTTGTGCTCCTGCTTCTGTGCGCTTTTTTCAGCATCATCACCACCAAAGAACAGTGGCCGTCCGGAGAAGCCGGCGCACAACAGGTGACAGCCGCGATTCATGCGAAGCACGGAAAATCTGCGCGCATCGTCGTCGCCGCGAGCACTCAGTCCGGCGATCCGGAGTTCGCGGATGCACTCGCACGGGAATTCGCGAGCGCAGGAGGCAAGGTGCTTGCGGTGGCGAAGGGCGAGCCGAAGGACGCACGCGAGTCGCTCGTTAAACTCGGCACCGCCGGCGAGAGAGTAGACGCTATTGCCTGCACACGCGTCGCTTCGACTTGGGCTGTTTTCGAAAATATCGGAACCGACTTCCCATCGCTCGGATCGCCTTCGGTGATTGCGCCGCAGAGCTACCGATGGCCAACGTTTTTGAAGTCCGAGAATTTGCTCAACATCGCCAATCAAATCGCCGTGATTGCGATCATCGCGATTGGCATGACGATGGTCATCATTACCGGCGGCATCGATCTCTCCGTAGGAAGCCTCATTGCATTTTCCGCAGTCGTCGCCACCCGGATCATCCGCGATCTGGGAGGAGGAGTCAGTGCGGGCACGGGCATAATGATTGGCGCGTGCCTCATAGCGATCGTCGCGTGCGGAGCAGTCGGTGGCTTTTCCGGCATCATGATCACCCGTTTCGCCGTGCCGCCGTTCATCGTCACGCTCGCAATGATGCTCGTGGGCAGCGGGCTCGCATACATTCTCGCCGCAGGACAATCCGTCTACCAGATCCCCGATTCATTCGTCTGGCTGGGGCGCGGCGCCGACCTCTTCGGCCTACCAAATGCCGTTGTGTTGATGGTGCTGCTCTACATAGCGGCGCACATTCTCATGGCTCGCACCACACTCGGTCGCTACATCTACGCCGTCGGCGGGAACCGCGAAGCGGCCCGGCTCTCCGGTGTTCCCGTGGGGCGTGTCATTCTCTTTGCCTACGTCACCTGCGCCCTTCTCGCGGCAGTTGGCGGAGTTGTGCAGGCTTCGCTTTTCAAGAGCGGCTCAGCGACCTACGGCAGTATGTACGAGCTTTACGTCATCGCCGCTGTCGTCGTCGGCGGAACGAGTATCAACGGCGGGGAGGGAAAGATGTTCGGGACACTCATCGGCGCATTCATCATCGCCGTGATACAGAATGGAATGAACCTCATGAACGTGGAAAGCTACACCCAGAAGGTCGTGCTCGGTTTTGTAATCCTCGGGGCCGTGCTTTTAGACAAAATCCGCAATGCACGCTGATCGCACCGCTCTTTCGATTCTGGCCTGCGGTGAAGTGCTTTGGGATTTGTTTCCGGCAGGGGCACGTTTCGGCGGCGCGCCTGCAAACTTCGCGTGTCACGCAGCGCTGTTGGGCGGCGATGTCTCCATACTCACCGCCATAGGCGACGACTCGCGCGGGCAGGAGGCGCTGGCAATTTTGAAGGGCTTCAAGATCGACACATCCCTCGTTCAGTCAGTCACCGCAAGACCCACAGGGAGCGTCGGCGTCGAACTCGATAAAGGTGGCAAGCCATCCTTCGATATCCACCCGAACTCCGCGTGGGATCACATCGCGTGGACACGGAAAATTGAATCGCGAGTCGCCGCAACTGATGCAATCTATTTCGGCACGCTTGGACAGCGCGGCACCGAATCACGAGCGACAATTCTCCGGGCTGTCTCGATGGCGAAAGAGCGCGGCATTCCGCGAATCCTCGACATCAATCTTCGCCGCCCGTTTTTTGACAATCCGACGATCTGCAATTCCATCGCGCTCGCGAGCGTTCTCAAACTGAGCGACGATGAATTACCGACCGTCACGGCGGCCTGCGGAGTGCCGGATTTTTCACAAACTTCGGAAACGCTGCAAACGTTGCGCGCCCAATTCGGTCTCGATGCCGTCGTAATGACCCGGGGTGCGGACGGCGCAACGCTGGTAACTGCCGATGCGATTTTGGAACACCCGGGGATACCGACCGACGTGCGCGACACCGTCGGCGCAGGCGATTCATTCACCGCAGCGTTTACGATCGGAATGCTGCGTGGCGCTCCTTTGGACGAAATCCTGAGCGATGCATGCCGGGTTGCGTCGGCAGTTTGTGCGCATGAGGGCGCGGTGCCGATGGAGAGTGGTCGGGCCGGCGGGATTTGAACCCACGACCTCTTGAACCCCATTCAAGCGTTCTACCAAGCTGAACTACGGCCCGACTTCAGAGGGCGGCGAAAGTGTTCGCAGCAGGCTGAATTGGCAAGCGAGATTTCGCGGG
>SXWH01000142.1 GCA_005791535.1 Verrucomicrobiaceae bacterium
CGAATCACACCCCGGCCAGCTTCCTGCAAAACACCGGCTTCCAGATGAACGGTTTTCCGGCGCTGGGAAGCTGGCTCTCCTACGGACTGGGGAACCTCTCGGACTCGCTTCCCACTTTCATTGTCCTACCGGATGCCCGCATCTCCAGCCGAACAACTACAAGGACGGCAAATCCATCGTGCAAACGCTGCGCGCCCTGCACGAGTCGGGGAAGCTCGACGCGCTCGCGGCGAAGCTGCTCTTCAGCCCCACGCGCCCACCCGAGGAGCTTTACGAATGGACGACGGACAAGTGGCAAATCACGAATCTCGCCGCCGCCCCCGCGCACAAGGCGACGCTGGAATCCCTGCGCGCCCGGCTCGACCAGTGGATGCGCGAAACCAACGACCACCGCCCCGAAACCGAGTCCCGCTACGACAGCGACATGGCGGTTTACGTCGGCAAAGGAAACGCCGAGGTGGAGAAGAACATCGCCCTGATGAAGCGGTGGGCGAAGGAGGGGAAGTGAACGCGGGCACCGACATCGCTTCCTCGCAGACACCCAGCAGCAAACATATCCAATGAACCCACGCGCACTTCTCTTCTCCCTCATCCTTTCAGCCAGCACGGCCTTCGCGCAGCAGACCGCCGATGTCATCGTCTATGGCTCTACGCCCGGCGGTTTCTGTGCGGCCATCGCTGCGGCTCGCGAGGGGGCTTCCGTCATTTTGCTGGAGCCGACGGAGCATGTCGGCGGGCTGAGCACGGGCGGATTGAGTCACTGCGACTCGAACCAGATGCGGCGCGAGACATTGATGGGGCTTTTCGATGAATGGCATCGGCGCATGGTCAAGGACTACACCGACCGTGGGCTGCCCGCGCCTTACGATGCGGCGCTGAAGGACACGGCGAAGTGGACTTTTGAACCGCACGTCGCCATGCGCGTGACGCGGGCGATGCTCAAGGAAGCCGGCGTCGTGGTGCAGACCGGGCGGTATCTGAAATCGGTGACGAAGGACGGTGCGCGCATCACGTCACTCGTCACGAAGGACGGCACGTTTACGGCGAAGGTGTTCGTGGACGGGACCTATGAGGGCGACCTCATGGCGGCGGCTGGCGTGGACTGGGCCATCGGCCGTGAGGGCCGAGCCGAGTTCGGCGAATCCTACGCGGGGAAACAATATCCGAAGGCGAAGCCGATGATGAAAATCAATGGCTTCGATGAGCAGGGCAAGCTCCTGCCGCTCGTGACCACCAGCGACGCCGGACCCGACGAAGCGGGCGACACGAACATCATGACCTACAGCTTCCGGCTCTGCCTGACGCGTGATCCCGAGAAGAAATCTCCCATGCCGGAGCCGGCGAAATACGACCCCGCCCGCTTCGAACTCGCGCGGCGCATGATCAAGGCCGGCATCAAAGTGGGCTTCGATCTCTACCCGTTGCCCGGCGGCAAACTTGACGGAAACAATTCCATCTACGGCCAGCTTTCGCTGGGTCTGGTCGGTGGGTGCAACGACTGGCACAACGCCGATGAAGTGGGCCGCGCGAAGATTTGGGAAGCGCACAAACAATACACACTCGAGTTCCTCCACTTCCTCCGCACCGACCCCGCCGTGCCGCCGAAAGTCCGCGCGGAGTATGCCGACCTCGGCCTGTGCAAAGACGAGTTTGCGGCGACCGCCCACTTTCCGCCCGCGCTGTATGTGCGCGAGTCGCGGCGCATGAAAGGGCTGCATGTGCTTTCGCAAAAGGACATCATCACCTCGCCGGAGAAAGCCGACGCCATCGCCATCTCGTCGTTCCCGATTGATTCGCACGACTGCCAGCGCGTGGCGTTGAAAGACGGCGGCGTGATCAACGAAGGCACCATTTTTCCCGTCCGCGTCCCCGGCGAAAAAGTCGGCTACGCGTACCATGTGCCCTATCGCTCCGTGCTGCCGAAGCCGGAGCAATGCATCAACCTGCTCGTGCCCGTCGCGCTGTCCTGCACGCACGTCGGCATCTCCTCACTGCGCATCGAGGGCGCATGGATGGTCATCGGTCAGGGCGCGGGCATCGCCGCGGCGCTGACGGCGAAACAAGGCGTCGCCGTGCAGGACTTGCCCTATCCGATCCTGCGCGAACGCCTCCTGGCGCAGGGGCAAGCGCTCAAACTGCCGGCTGCGCCGGAAAAGGAGCTCGCGAACGATTCCTCCGCGACCCCGGTGAAATCATTTCCCGGCATTGTGCTCGACGACGCCGATGCGCAACTCGTCGGCGCCTGGACGCAGTCCACGAACTTCAAACCACACGTCGGCAGCGGCTATCGCGTCCACGGCGCCAAGGACGCTCGCGCCGACGGCAAAGCCTCCGCCACCTTCCGCGTCAAAGTGCCGACTTCCGGCGAATACCAGGTGCTGATGGCCTACTCCGCGCATGAAACTCGCGCCAAAAACGTGCCCGTGTCCATCGTCAGCGGCACACGCGAAACGAAGCTCACCGTGGACCAAACCAAACCCATGCCAACCGGCCAGCACTTCCAGCCCATCGGCACGGCGACGCTCACAGCGGATGGCGAAACCATCATCCGAATCCAAACCAACGACACCAGCGGCTTCGTCATCCTCGACGCTGTGCAGTTGGTTTTGAACCGGCAGAAAGATGACCGGTAAAAGATGGGGGATCCATTTCATCACATTTTTTACCGCACATCTTTTTGCCGGCCTGTATGCCCGACATCATTTCTATGGTCACACGACTCACTCTCCTCAGTTGGATTCTCGGGCTGACCGCCTCGCTCGCCCACGCTCAACCCGCCACCACCGGCTTGCCCCGGCTGGTGCTGGATGCCGATACGGGCATCAGGATTCGCGAGAGCTTCGACGCGGAAATCCTCTACGAAGTGCCGAAGTCGCAAGGCTCCTGGGTCGCGATGGCATTTGACCCGAAGGTCCGGCTCATCGTTTCCGACTAGGATGACAAAGGCGTGTTCCGCGTGACGCTGCCGGCCGCGGGTGCAGGCATCAAAGTCGAGAGCCTGCCTGGGTTTCCTTATGAGCCGGTGGATTGGGGGCGGCGCAAGGTCGGCGGCGCGTATGGTTTTCTCTACGCCTTCGACAGTCTCTACATGGCGAACATGCGGGGCTTTTATCCCATCCGCGACACGGATGGCGACGACCAGTTCGATGAGTTCACGCTGCTCAAGAAACTCGACATGGGTTACGAGCACTCGGCGCACTCCATCATCCCGACCGCCGACGGCAAGGGGCTGTATCTGGTGAGTGGAAATTTCACCCGCGTGGCGAAGGGAACGACTTCTGCGCAGCCGCCGGTGTGGCAGGAGGACACGCTCCATCCGGTCATTCCCGACCCTTCGGGCCACGCGGTGGGGCTGAAGCCGCCGGGCGGTTGGATTTGCCGGATTTCGCCAGACGGCCAGGACTGGAAGATGATTGCGTCGGGCTTCCGCAACTCTGTGGACATCGGGCTGAACCGCGAAGGCGAACTGTTCACCTACGACTCTGACATGGAGTTCGATGTCGGGGTCCCGTGGTATCGTCCCGCGCGCATCAATCACGTCACCAGTGGCGCGGAGTTTGGCTAGCGCGCGAACTCGGGTATCTGACTCGACTACTTCGCCGACAGTCTCGGCTCGGTGCTCGACATCGCCCCCGGCTCGCCGACGGCCATCAGCTTCGGGCATCACTCGAAATTCCCGGCGGAGTTTCAGAACAAGCTCTTCATCTGCGACTGGACGTTCGGCACAATTTTCAACGTCGAGATGCAGGAGAGCGGTTCCAGCTACACCGGTACGAAGGCTGAGTTTCTCCACGGCAGCCGGCTGAACATCGCCGCGATGCGCTTCGGCCCGGACGGCGCGATGTATTTCGTCACCGGTGGCCGCACGACGGCATCGCGGCTTTATCGCATCCGCTACACCGGCGCACCAACGAAGGGAACTGCGCGGACTCTGAGGGCCAACAGCGAACTCCGCGCATTGCGTCACTCGCTGGAGAAATTCCACATTCGCGGCGAAAGCGCGGAAGCGGTCGCCAAGGCATGGCCGCACCTCGCGCACGCTGACCGCCACATCCGCTACGCCGCGCGCATCGCCGTCGAGAATCAGGACGTCGGCCTCTGGCGGGAGAAGGTCTTCGCGGAGAAGAATTCTCGAGCCACTATTTACGCGGCCATCGCACTCGCCCACCACGGCGACAGGGCGTTCTCTGGTCGGCTACTAGACAAGCTCGGCGAGGTTCCTTTCGGCTCACTGGAGCGGGAAGACCAACTCGCGCTGCTCCGGGCCTACGCGCTTTGCTTCATGCGAATGGGCCAGCCCACAGCGGAGAAGGCGGCGGCCATCAGTGCGAAGCTGGACGCCAACTATTCATCCAAAGACGACACTATGAACGCCGAACTCTGCCGTGTGCTCGCCGCCTTCGATGCGCCAACGGTGCCGCGGAAAACCATCGAGCTGATGAAGGCCACCCGCGCCGGGGCCGTGGATTACGACAAGGCGATGCTCGGGCGTCACGAGTATGGCGGGGCCATCCTGAAGATGATGGCGAACACGCCCAACACCCGGAACATCCACTACGCGTATTTCCTGCGGCGCGTGCGGAGCGGATGGACGCTCGATGATCGGAAATACTTCTTCGGCTGGCTAAACGAAGCGCTGGCCAAGGACGGCGGCAGGAGCTTCGCTGGCTACATCCGCGCCATTCGCAAGGACACCATCGCGCAACTGGAGACGAAGGATGTCGAGTTGCTGGCCGGATTGCTGGCGGACTTCCCCGCGTTCGACCTTTCCAAACTGCCGAAGCCCAAAGGCCCGCCGGTGGCATGGACGGTGGATTCGGCGATGAAGCTGTTTGCAGCGGACCTTCGCGGCCGGGATTTCGAGAACGGCAAGAGGATGTATTCCGCCGGGTTCTGTATCGCGTGCCATCGCTTCGGCGGCGAGGGCGGCCACTCCGGCCCCGACCTCGGCTCCGTCGGCAGCCGTTATTCCATCCGCGACATCCTCGTCGCCATCTGGGAACCGAGCGTCTCCATTTCCGACCAATACGTGGCCAGCGGGGTGAAACTCAAAGACGGCGACACGCTCAACGGCCGCCTCATTTACCGGAACGACAAGGAAGTCGGCGTCGCCACGAATCCGTTCGACATGAACCAAGTCACGAAAGCCCCGGCGGACCAGGTGGAAGGCATCAAGCACTCGCAAGTGTCCCTCATGCCTGCGGACCTGCTCGCCGGCATGAACCGCGACGAGCTGATGGACCTCGTGGCGTTTCTGCTCTCGGCTGGAAACTCGCAGCACAAGGCCTTCAAAAAAGAATGAGCGGTCCCGACTTTTGCCTGAGCCGGCCTGAAATGAGTTGTCAGGATGAACTCCATTAACAATAACTAGACCTGCCGAATCAAATGCAAGCGAAAGGAACAACCGTGAAACCCATCCTCACACTGCTCACCGCTTTGCTCATGGCCCCTCTGGCCGCGCTCCACTCTGCGCACGCCCGGCAGCATCCTAACATCCTCATCATCCTCGCTGACGACCTCGGTTACGGCGACGTGCGCTGCTACAATCCCGAGCGCGGCAAAATCCCGACACCGCATATTGACGCACTGGCTCGAGAAGGGATGCGCTTCACCGATGCGCATACGTCGAGCGGCGTCTGTTCGCCTACGCGCTACGCACTGCTCACGGGGCGCTACCATTGGCGCACGCGGTTGCAGTCGGGCATCGTGCCGTATCTCGGCGAGCCGCTCATCGCGCCGGAGCGCGTGACCATCGCGGATCTCCTCAAGCAGCAGGGTTATCGCACTGCGGCAATCGGAAAATGGCATCTCGGCTGGGACATGCAACTCACCGACGACGATCGGAAGCTGCTAAAAAGCTACGGCGGCAAAGCGGGTGGCGGCGGCAAGGTTGCGACCCTTACGACGGACGCCGAGCGCGCAACGTGGCGGACAATTTACTCGCGTGAATTTCGCGGCGGGCCGGTGGACGCTGGATTCGATTCGTATTTTGGCACCGATGTCCCGAACTGGCCGCCGTATTGTTTCATCGAGAATAAGCGCACCGTCGGCATCCCGACCGAATTGCTTCCTGCCGACGCGCTGAAGAAAAATCAGGCCAGCCTGCAAGGCCCGGCGCTCGCGGGATGGAAGCTCGACGCCATCCTGCCCGCGCTCGCCGACCGCGCGTGTGCGTTCATTGAGGACAGAGCGAAAAAGCCGGAGCCGTTCTTTCTCTACCTGCCGCTCACCTCGCCGCACACGCCTCTCGCGCCGACCAGCGAATGGCGCGGTAAAAGTGGATTAGGTGATTTTGCGGATTTGGTGATGCAGACCGACGCCATCGCAGGCCGCGTGCTCGCGACGCTGGAAAAAAGCGGCGCAGCGGAAAATACGCTCGTCATTTTCACCAGCGACAACGGCTGCGCGCCTTACATCGGGGCGAAAGAAATGGAAGCGAAGGGTCATTTTCCCAGCGGCCCATGGCGCGGCTACAAAGCTGACGCGTGGGAAGGTGGACACCGCGTGCCATTCATCGTCCGCTGGCCCGGCACCGTTGCGCCCGGTACGCGCTGCGATGCACTCGTGCAGCAGACCGATATCATCGCCACCCTCGCTGCCGCGCTCGAAACAAAGCTCCCCATCGGCGCAGGCGAAGACAGCGTGAGCCTGCTCCCGTTGCTTCGCGGCGGCACGGAACCAGTGCGCGAATTCTCCATCAGCCACGCATCGAGCGGCCTGCCCGCTCTGCGGCGAGGTTCGTGGAAAATCATCTTCGGCGAGGGCGGTGGCGGCTTTCAGCGAGGCGCGAATCCCGACTCCGGCCAGCTCTACGACCTCGCCACCGACCCGGGCGAAAAGAAAAACTTGTGGGCCAACAAACCCGAACTCGTTGCCGAACTCACCGCCGCGATGGAACGCCTCGTGAACGCGCATCCGAACGATGTGCCACTGAAATGGCAGCGATTTTTGAAGGCGCAATGATTCAATGTGCCTGAACACTCGCAAAACTCGTAATCACACCATGCAAGCCATTCCCTCACTCATCACCCTCGTTCTGTTTCTGTCCGGCACCGCCTTCGCGGCGGAGAAGAAACCGCTGAGAGTCTTCCTCCTCGCCGGGCAGTCGAACATGCAGGGACACGCGAAAACCAGCACGTTCGAGCACATCGGCATGGACCCGGCGACGAAGCCGATGCTTGACGCGATGCTCGGCGCGGATGGGAAGCCCAAGGTC
>SXWH01000143.1 GCA_005791535.1 Verrucomicrobiaceae bacterium
AAACGCCGCGCCGTAAAAAACGATTCTACCGCCGATGGTGGTTCGCGATTCCGTTCTGGACGATTCTGCTCGGCGGAATCGTCGGAGCCATCGTGCTATCGAAGATCAAAGGCGAGTACGAAGCCAAGGCCAAGCAGTTCGACTACTCCCGCCTGGAGGCCATGGAGTCCGCGAGCATCATACTCGACCGGCACAACAAGATCATGGGCCGCATTTTCACCCAGAACCGCGAGCAGGTGTCGTTTGACGAGTTCTCCCCCGCCCTCATCAAGGCCGTCATCGGCGCGGAAGACACCCGGTTCCGCGACCACACCGGCGTGGATTACAAGGGCATCGCCCGCGCCATGTATGAAAACTGGCGCGCGGGCTATAACCGACAGGGCGCCAGCACCCTCACCCAGCAGCTTGCCCGCAACACCTTCCCGGAGCAGCTTCCGCCCAGCGACCGCACGAAGGAGCGCAAGCTGCTCGAAATGTTCGTCGCCCGCGAAATCGAGACCCGCTGCACGAAGGACAAGATTCTCGAGCTTTACCTCAACCGCGTTTACTTCGGCTCCGGCTTCTACGGTGCCGAGGCCGCGGCGAAAGGATACTTTGGCAAGCCCGCGAAGGAACTCACCCTCAGCGAAAGCTGCATGCTCGCCGCCGTCCTTCGCAGCCCGGACAAACTCGCCCCGTGGCGCAATTACGAGACGTGCATCAGCGAACGCAACCGCGTGCTCAATCGCCTGCTCGAATCCAAGCTCATCTCCCGCGAGGAATACGACACCGCGTTCAACGACGAGCCGCTTCTGAAAAACAAGCGCTCCATTCATCAGGACAACTACGCCGCCGACCTGATCTACCAGCGCGTGCTGAAGCTCGTCGGCAAGGACCGCGCGCTTGGCGACGGCCTGAAGATTTACACCACCATCGACTGGGAGCTTCAAAAGAAGACCGAGGAGTTGATTCGCGGCCAGCTCCTCTCCATCGAGCGCCGGGAGGGCTACGAACATCCGACCTACGCCGATTTCGACGCGAAGTACAAGGCGGCGAAGGGAAACCTCGTCGATGCCGACGGAAAAAAAATCGCCCCCGAATACCTTCAGGGCGCGGCCGTCGTTCTCAATAACGCCGACGGCGGCATCCTCACCCTCGTGGGTGGACGCGATTTCCAGCACAGCCAGCTGAACCGCGCCACCCAGACCGAAATGGCCCCGGGCACGGCATTCAAGCCCATCGTTTACGCGGCGGCCTTTGAAAAGGGCTTCTTCCCCGGCACCGCCGTAAATGACACCGTGATGGACAACACCCGCGTGATGATTGGCGGCACGACCGGATTCCTCGGCGAGTGGGGTCCCGAAGTGGCCGACAACCGCTACGAGGGCATCATTTCGGCGCGCACCGCGCTCGTGAAATCCAAGAACGCCGCGACCGTCCGTCTGGGAATGATGACCGGCACGAAGGAGGTTCTCGAACTCGCGGAGGATGCGGGCATCGAATCAGAACTCGCGGCCTATCCGAAGACGTTCCTCGGCGGCAGCGAGGTGTACGTGATGGACCTCACGCTCGCCTACGTCATGTTTCCGAACGGCGGAAAACGCCCCTCAAAGCCCTACATCATCAACCGCATCGAGGATTCCAACGGCGCCGTCCTGTTCCAGGAAAAGACCGAATCGGAGCAAATCATCGAGCCCACCACCGCCTACGAAATCCACACCTGCCTCGCCGATGTGCTCGAACGCGGCACCGCCGACCGCGCCAACAGCGAGATGGGCCTCAAGAAATACCCGCTCGGAGGAAAGACGGGCACCGCATACAATTTCACCGACCTCTGGTTCATGGGCTACAGCAGCCAGGTCACGGCAGGCGTGTGGATTGGCTTCGACCAGCAGCGCGGGAAAAGCAAGCCCTCCATCTACCGCGGCGCATTTAGCAAGGACCTTGCGCTTCCCGTCTGGGCCGAGATGATGAAGTCCACCGTCGATAATTACCCGCCGCAGCCCATCCAGCAGCCTCCGGGAATCATCCGTTGCCAAATCTGCGCGCACAGCGGCGAACTAGCCACCCCCAAGTGCCTCGCCGACGGAGTCCCCACCACCTACTTTGAAATCACCACCGAGAAACAGGCTCCGAAGAACCCCTGCCCGGTCCACACCGGATTCGTAGCCGCCGCAGCGACCGACCCCAACGCGCCGCCGCGGCCGAAAATCTTCATGGAGACCGACAACTTCAAACCCGTCGTCATGAAGGACGCCACGGTCGTGGGCGAAGACCCCTACAACGCAGCCGGCGCGGTTGACCGCATCAAAACCCTGCGCAACGTAGGCAACGCCGTCGCCCCGATTACCACGCAAAACGAGGCGCCGATTGCCGATCCCACGCAGCCGCCCACGGCACCCATCATTCCGCAGGCAAAAATCCTCGGCCCGTCCATCTCGACCGATACCAAGCTCGAAAACCCCGAGCGCCTGAAGTTCGACTAGCTCCCCCCCCCAAGTCGCGGCCGCCTTTAAGAAAAGCCGCGCCCTTTTGCCATTGCTCTGCCTGCCGCCTGCGCGACAGTTCCCGCCATGCAAACCCTCGCCGCCATCGCCCGCAGTCTGAACGCAAAAGCCGCCGACCTCGCCGGTATTCTGGAACGCTTCGCCGTCGCGGTGTCGCGCACCGAAATCCCCGCGCCCTGCGCAGCCTTTCTCCGCACCGTCACCCACCTCCGCATCCTCGGCATCTCCGAGGAATCCATCCTCAAGCTCTGGAACACCGAAAAGAAGCTCGTCCAGCATCTCCACCTCGCCGACTCCGCATCGCCCACGTGGCAAATCGATGCCTGCGGCAAAGCCACCCACCCCGAGCGGCGGCTCTTCCTCACCAACATCGACACCGGCTTTCCCCTCACCGCCCAATCCGTCCAGCCCGGCCTGAATTTCGACGCCGCCACGCCCGAGCTGTTTGAGGGCACCGCCATGGGCGAGGACGCCCGCAAGCTCATCGCCACCTACCTCACGCGTCGCGACGACATCGTCGAAAAAATCACCGTCGCCCTCCCGCACCTCCGCGAAGCCCTCCGCTGGGGTGCCACCCTCGCACAAAAAGCATCCCCCACCCGCCTCAGCACCGCGACGGTTTAGGAAACCTCGGCGCTCATGGCCCGGTAATCACCGCATTTGGAAACGCCGACCGCAGTTCCCCGAATTGAGCAGCCGGCACACCCCAACAATCACCGAGATGAATTCCCTCCATCGACGGAAGACGCAGCAGCGCGTTTACATCCGTCAGTCCGGAGCACCCTTCGAGTTGAACGAGCCGCAGTGTGCCGATGGAGCCGAGCACGTCCGCATTCTTCAATTTCGGGCAAGCACGCAGCGTAATGGAAACCAATCCCTGCAACCGCGAAAGCACCTCGAAATCCCCCAACTCCCGGCTGCCCGTGATTCCAACCGCCCGAAGCGCAGGCAATGTCCCCAACGAATCGATGTTCCGCAAATCCGTGGCCTCATTGAACCACAGCCCTTCCAATCTCCCGAGTCGCTCGAATGCCGACAGATCACGAATTCCGTCCGCCTTATCGATCCGGAGATTCCGCGGATTCAGCCGTTGCACGATCCCGGTGTGCTCCATGCCCTCACGCCCGACCGGAATGTTCACATACCGGACGCCATCCGTCCAAGTCTCCTTCTCAAAAGCCGCCTTCCAGTTCTTCCACATCTCCTCTGCAGGGTCCGTGTAAATCACCGTCCACCCCAGCGCCCGCGCCTCCTTCAGCGCCGAGCGCAGCGCAACCACCCGCCACCCGCCCCATGCGGACACCACGATAAACACGACGACCATCCACCGCACGAGATGCAGCTTGCGGCGCGGTGGTGTTGTTTCGGCGGGCATGGACGCTTTCCTACCCCGCCCCGCGCGGATTGGAAATCACTTTGCTTCCCGCAACGTTTCCGTCCGCAGATTGCGCAGATTTCCGCAGATATCCCCAAATCTGCGCCCATCTGCGTTCATCTGCGTCCATTTGAATCAATCGTCGATCAGCAGAAAAACGTACCAGTTGCCTTCGATGGGGCGCAGATATTGCACCCACGCCTGTTTACCGTCGATCGAGTCCAGGCTCTGCTCCAGTGTGCCCCGCGGCGCCTCGCAATACAGATACCCCTTATCCACACCACCGAGCATATTTCCCGAACTGTAGGCATAAAAGCCATACCCGACATTCTCATTTCCAGACGCTGAGCGAATCCCCAGTTTTTCCTTCAACATCTTCGACCGCTCCGAATCCTGCGATCTATTTGCAGTCTGCTTCCGCGTCTCTGCGAGCAACTCCTCAAATGCCGCACGATTCGTCCGCCAGCGCTCGATCAAAACACTGTCACTGACCATCCGATTCCTCCGCAAAATCGCCACGCCGATCATCAACACGGACAAAGCCACGATCCACCGCATGAGATGCAGCTTGCGGCGCGGCGGTGTTGGTTCAGCGGGCATGGATGCTTTCCTACCCCGCCCCGCGTGGATTGGAAATCACTTTGCTTCCCGCAACGTTTCCGTCCGCAGATTGCGCAGATTTCCGCAGATATCCCCAAATCTGCGCCCATCTGCGTTCATCTGCGGTTCAAAAATGTGCGGTGTGCTGCGGTGGTTACCGCATCAGCGCGGCGATGAGTTCGTCGAGCTTTGCCACGATCTGCTGCATCTCCGACTGCGTGGGCGGGTCGCTCACGGCGAGGCCGAGCGGCGCGACGGTGTTGGGATTGCGCGCGGTTCCGGCGATCTCGTTGCTGAGCTCCACGGTCGTCACCTCGCCCGGCTGTCCCTCGGGGATGACGAATGAAATCTCCACATTGTTCCCAAACGTCGCCACCGATGCTGAAGCCGGAGAGCCCGGCGCGCCCGTCGTCACCGAGCCGATTTGCACGCTGGAAAACGCCGGCCCCTGCGGACCGGGCGGACCCGCGGGCACGGCATCGATGAGCGCCTTGAGCGCGGTGAGTTGCCCGCGCATTTCCTCCGAGGAAAGCGGCGAGCCGTTGGCTGGTTTTGTTGGGTCGAATGGCATGGCTGTGTTGAGATTTGGAGAAGCGGAGACGTGGAGACCGGTAAACCGGGAAGCTGAATGTTCGCCGTCAGCGGGCCTTCCGTTTTCCTATGCGCGCATCGGTTTTCACAAGGCGCGCCTCGTGCTTTCCTAGGCGCGCCTCGGACTTTGCAAGGCGCGCTGTGCGTTTTACGAGGCTCGCTGAGGGATTTCCTATGCCCGCATCGGCATTTGCTAGGCTCGCCTAGGATTTTACTCGGCGCGCCTAGCGTTTTCCTAGGCGCGCCTCGTATTTCACAAGGCGCGCCCCGGCCTTAAAATACTCCCCTTCTGCGCCTTAAGCCACGCCTCCCTGAATCCGCCTATGGCGTCGGAGGCGTCGGCGGCGGAGTCGTGCCGCCGGTGTTCGCGAAGCGCTGGAACCATTCCAGAAACTCCGCCACGAGGTTGTTGTTCATGCCCGACAAATCGGCGCTTTGCTCGATATACGGTCTTGCCGCCGTCACCGCGCGCACGATGTCGCTCTCCACGGCCTGCAGCGTATCGTCGAACATCTCCGCCACCTGCAGCACCAGCGTCTTCGCCAGCAACAGCAACGTGCGGTCCTCCACGTCCAGCAGCAGCTCCGCGCGGTCGTACAGACCGGGGAACCACGCCGCGTTGTCGCGGATGATTGCCACGCCTTTATTTACCATCGATTCGTTTTCCGGCCCGATGCCGCGGTTCTTCCGACGCTCCTCCACCGTGAGCGCGACCGCTTTCGGCGCGAGATGATCCACCACCGCCTGGAGCAGCGTGTTGAGTTGAGTGACCCACGCCTGGGTGGCGCGGACTTGTGCGAGGTCTTGTTGTGCCATTTTTGTATTGGTTCTTGGTTGTGCCACCCCATCCCACACAGCCCCGGGCGCGTCCCATGTGAGGGACGGACCGGAATCCCATGTAAGCGGTGCTGGCATGGGCACGAGGAAACCACACCTCCGCCCCGGCGGCATACGCTAGAAGTCTAGCCTTGACGCTCCATCCGCTCCTCCGCCTCCGCGATCACGCGCGACAGGCGCAGCCCCTGCCCTTGCGCCATCCGCCGGAGTGTACTCACCCGCGCATCATGCGTGGCAGACTCGACAAACTGCACCGTCTGCCGCGAAATCCCCGCCCGCTCCGCAGCCCCCTCCAGCCGAAGCCGCATGCGCTCCCGGGCCTCGCGCAAAACCTGCCCCACGATGATGCAAAAAGGGTCCGGCGTCTTTTTAGGCTCTGTGGATTTCATGGGCGGCGGTGGAAAAATCCGCACCCGCAAAATCGACCGGGGAAAACCACCGGGGAGCCAGCAGGATGCAGAGGATGATTGGGTTCTGTTTCATGCGGGGGAAATTCCAGCGCAGGAAAATGCCGCGGGCAAGCGGGGAATTCGCGGAAACGCGGTGAGTGTGGCGTCCGCAGATTGCGCGGATTAGTCGGCGGAAGTTTTAAGAAGGCACCAAACACCACATCCCCGGCCCCGGCGGAAACCTCGCGAATGTCCCGGAGGGACCGACAGAAGGTAGCCGGTGGCAAGCGTCGCAGACGCGCAGCCACCGGATCACCACCACACGCAAACCATGCGCCCCGGCTGGCGCGCGAGACTCGTTTCCCGCCGACCACGGCAACCTTCGCCCAACTCCTCCGTTGATCATCCTCGCGCATCGCAACAGCGTTCTTCATTGCGCGTGAGCCTCCCCGTTTTAGAAAAAAGCCCGCCATGCCTTCCACGCACCTCTCGCTCCACTACCACGTCGTTTTCAGCACGAAGAATCGCGAACGCGTGTTCGATGAAGAACAATGCGCACGCCTTCATGCATATCTCGGCGGAATGGTGCGCGGCATGGACGGGCTCGCTCACGCTGTTGGTGGCGTCGCGGATCATGTGCATGTCCTCATGGGCCTGAAGGCCACGCATTGCCTCGCCGATGTGATGCGCGAATTGAAAAGCGATTCGTCCAAATGGGTGGCGGAGGAACTCGGGGTGCGGGCGTTTCATTGGCAGGAAGGATACGGTGCATTCACCTTCGCTGCGCCGGACCTCGGGCGTGTGGAGCATTACGTAAGGCATCAGGCGGAACACCATCGCGTGAAGACGTTTCAGGAGGAATACCTCGAAATGCTCAAACGCGGACTGGTGCAATACGACGAGCGTTACCTTTGGTGATGCGCCCCGGGCAGGTCCGTCCCACGGGGGACCGGTCCCGACATTTGTCCCGGAGGGACAGCCAGAAGGTAGCCGGTGGTCAGCGAGGTCCGAGCGCAGCCACCGGTTTCCGTTCCACCGGGCGAATACGCCCCGGCAGGGGCGGCAGAATCGCGTTTCTACAAATCGGGGGGACGGACAAAGCAGACCTCTCGCGCCCCATCCGGGGCGCATCCACCATACAACGCCGATCCGGTGGCTGCGCTCGTTCCTCGCTGACCACCGGCTACCTTCTGCAAACGCCTCCGGCGTGCATTGGCCTTACGCTGCTTGAAACACGTCGTGCCTGTGCGTCGCCAAAAATGCGGGCTCCGGCAATGCGGCGTCGTCCGGATATCCGAGAGGCTGCATTTCGTATTCACCAAAATTTGACCGAATTACCGGAAGCGGTAACTCGGCTTTGAGCCGTGGCGAAAGGATGAGACCCTGTGTCCGTCGTGAACCGCAAAAGAAATCCGCGCCCTCGGCGAGAAGTGTCGGGATGTGAAGTTTCAGAGAGGCAACGAATTTTCGTGGGCGTCACGGCTCGAAAACCTTGCCGACCTTATCGGACGGCGGTGCACGTCCATTCCGTCGGATCAAATAGAAGGCACGCCCAATCCAGTTAGATAGCGGAAGATCGGATCATAAAATGCGGGGTTTCGAGTCGGATCGGAGGCGTCGCCCGGTGGAACGAACAGGACCATTCCTTGACGCGCTCGCGTAAGAAGCACGCGATAAGCATTGCGGAGGTAATTTCGGTTATCGGGATTCGCTACATTGATCCACTTATCGCCACGAAAATCATGGTAACTCCAACCATCGCCCGTAAATCGCAAATCCCCGTCCCAATTCACGCACACCCAATCCAATTCGAGCCCCTGCACTTGAAACTCCGTAGCAGCGTCTTCGAGATAGAAACTCGACCGCGTATCGTGGCGCTCGTTTAGAAACCAATGCACCGGATCGATGCTCACACGAATGTCTATCGCATGCGGTTTTAAACGCTGCGCTTTGGAAGAAGCGACCAATCCGAACCGCTCTGAACCGCGCGCTCGGTCCCTAATCCATCCCTTCGCCTTGTCGAGATCGCGGGTCACCACCACCGGGTATTTGTCGCGTAGCGTTGTGAAAACTTCCGATGCTCGTTCGCGCTCACAATCGAGCATGAGTTTCACGAATGCCGAAACATTCTCCGCACGAAATGAGCGCATAGAAACCGCAAGATGGAGCGAATCGTCGAACTCTACTCCTTGTCTCGTATGCGCGTCGCCCAGTCCGCAAGCGGCGCCGTATTCCGAATCAGTAAGGCGGGAAGAAATACACATCCGCCAGTGTGGGAACTTTGAATTCACCGCGTCCAACCACGCATCAATTCCTGCCTCACCCGTGTTGATTTCCTGTCCACCGCCGACGAGACAGACAATCACTGCCCAATCTTTGTGGCGGTCCATGTAAGAGATAAGAAACTCGGGCTCCGACTGCGAAAATCCTGCCCTACCCTTCTTGCGCTGCATGAAGTTTGCAGTCTGGCGAAGATTCCACGCGCGCTGGGCTTCATCAAAAACCACTACGTGATCAATCGGTGGTCTATCGTCGGTAAGCGCCTCGTCGCGAAAATGGTGAACGTTCTGGATGAATGCTTTCACACTCTCACCGACTTTTCCCTTCCTGACCTTTTCTCCACCTGCTTTGCGCCGGCCTACCTCGTCTCGCGTCAAAGCCTCCCTGAGAACTGCAACGAGCGGACCGTTTCCAGACAGAAATACCGCATGCGTCGCCTCGCCTTCGTCACGATGTCGATTCGCGATATTCAAGCCCACGAGGGTCTTTCCAGCGCCGGGTACACCGGTCACAAAACAAATTACCTTCAGACGCTTCTCGCGCGCTTCATCGACAATGTCCTCAATGCGTTTTGACGTGATGTGCAGATTCTTCGCCTCCGCATCGGAGCGAGCAATGCTCTCCACTGAGTGGCGCGCATAAAGAGATCTAGCCGCTTCGACGATTGTAGGCGTCGGATGATACGGGGATTCCGCCCAAGCCATTTCATCTAGCGTGTCCGTCACGAGTTCTCGCAGGACAAACTCAACCATGCTTCGAATCCCACGTCGGTTAGTTGAAATCGGACGATAAACGCCGTCCTCATCATGCTTCAAAGTTTGGGGAAGGTCAGTTGATGCCTCAGTCGCGACCAGAATTGGCACCAAGCGCACTGAATGACTGCCCTCATGAAAGTTCTTCAAGTCGAGCGCGTAGTCCCAGACTTGATCCTGTGCTGCGCGGTCGAATGAACCCATCCCCACTTTGAACTCCACAACGAAGACGACATTCCGGATGACCAAGACCGCATCAATCCGGCGCCCCATTCGAGGAATCGTGAACTCCATGAAAAGAACCCCATCAATGCCTGTGAGCGATTCTTTTAGGATTTGAATCTGCGCAACCCAGGTGTCGCGTTGGGACTGTAGGATCGCAAATGAGCTATTGGCAGCCAATCGACCAAGCGTGGCGTCCATGGGCGAAGCAATAAACTCTGCAAATGTCGCGCTGTACCAAGCACGCGACTGGCGCTGAGATGCATTACCGAGGCTTTCGCTCTTCTCCATGTGCGATAGGTGCACACTAGTGCTTACCGAGTGAAGCACCAAGTCACTGCAAGACGCAGCGAGGTGATGTCGCGGATCCGCGGGAGCGGGAACCGGGATACGGAGCTGCGGTTGATGGGGCTGTTTCGCGAGCACGGATTCACGGGCTGGCGGCGGAAGGCGCGGGTGTTTGGGAAGCCGGACTTTGTGTTCCCCAAGGCGCGCGTGGCGCACACCGGCTTCTTTTTCCTGTGTGGAAAAATGAGATTTGCGGATGGGGATTCGTGGAGCTAGGTTCGCGCCCATGAGTCAGGTCACAATCAATGTCCCGGAGACGACGCCCGAAGCTCTGCATGTGCCGATGGAGCAGGTGGGCGCGGAATTGCTCATCGCTGCGGCGATGAAGCTCTACGAGGCAGGACGACTCTCGGGCGGGGCTGCGGCGGAACTCGCAGGAATCCCGAAGCCGGTGTTTATGGAGCGTCTGGCTGGCTACGGGGTGCCTGCATTCCGGCAAGGCTCTACGGAACTGGGCGAGGAAGCGGTAAATGCCTGAGGTCTTCGCAAACACGACGCCGATCCAGTATCTCCATCGGCTCGGAAAGCTGGACTGGCTCCAAAACTTTTATGGGAGTGGGACGGTGCCCGGCGCGGTGGCGGCGGAGTTGGACGCGGGAAGAAAGCTCGGGGCGAACGTGCCGGAGATTCGGGAAATCCCGTGGATTTTTGTGAAAGCTGCCGAAGGCTCGCCGGTCGCATTTCCGAAGGATATTCATCGGGGCGAGGCGGAATTGCTGACGTTGGCTAAAGGGAGCAGAGACGCGCTTTTGATCCTGGATGACGGCCCGGCACGGGCTCATGCACGGGAGCTGGGACTGCGTTTCACGGGTACGCTGGGAATCATCCTGCGGGCAAAACGCGAAGGCTTCTGCACACTGGTCGCACCGCTTTTGGAATCGCTCCAGCGGGAGGGATTCCGGATCGCACCGGCAACGTTCGCCGAGGTGCTGCGACTGGCGGGCGAATGATCTCGGGATGACGGACATTTTCACCAAGGCCAAACGCAGCGAGGTGATGTCGCGCATCCGCGGGAGCGGGAACCGGGACACCGAGCTGCGGTTGATGGGGCTGTTTCGCGAGCACGGTATCACGGGCTGGCGGCGCAAGGCTACGATTCCGTTCAACGGCGTGGTGCTCCAAAAGACTGGCCAGCTTGGCTCGGTCTATTACTCTGCGAAAGCGGGCAAATCCGGCAAAGCCAGCAGCCCAAAGTAAGAAGACGAGGCTTCACGAAGGGAAATATTCAGAACCGCGCGATTGCCAAATATCCGGGAGTCGCGCGGTTTCTCTTTTTTGAAGGACGCGGTCCGGGATAAGCGCTTTGCTCGCAACGCGGGCAATAACCGACAAACCCGATAGGAATTAGCGTCTTTAACACTTGCCACCTTCAATGCGCCGTGCCAACTTATCGAAAAACGGCACCCATTGTTATTCGAAACAAACGGGTCCGGAGGATTGCAGAATTCATTAAATCACGACTTCATCATAAACAAGCTATGAGCACAGAGACCGCAGCCGCACCCGCGCCAAAGAAGCCAACACACAACGAGGAAATCAAAACCGCGATCCCCACACTGGCCGGCACGCTCGCAGCCACGCTCGCTGACCCGACGACGGACCGTTTTTCCGACGACGACCAGCAGTTCATGAAGTTTCACGGCATCTACCAGCAGGATGACCGCGACCTCCGCAAGACCGGCAAAAAATACATGTTCATGATCCGCGGGCGCATCCCCGGCGGCGTGCTGAACGCGGCGGGCTATCAGGTTTACGACAACCTCGCGACGCAATACGGCAACAACACGCTGCGCCTCACTTCGCGGCAGAGCTTTCAGTTCCACGGCGTCGTGAAATCCGGCCTCGGGCCGCTCATGAAAAAAATCAACGAAGCCATGATGGACACGCTCGCTGCCTGCGGCGACGTGAACCGCAACGTCATGGCGCCGGCGACGCCCATCCGCAACGCCATCGGCGCGCAGGTCAACGAAGACGCCCGCCGCGTGAGCGAGGCTCTTTTGCCGAAGACAAAGGCGTATCACTCCATCTGGGTTGAAGGCGTTCAGCTCAACCTCGAAGACCCGGAGAACAAAGACTTCGTGGACCCGCTTTACGGCAAGACCTACCTGCCGCGGAAATTCAAAACAGCCTTCGCCATCGCGCCCGTCAACGACGTGGACATCCTCACGAACGACCTCGGCTTCATCGCAATCCCGGCGGCCGACGGCACGCTCGCGGGCTACAATCTCACCGTCGGCGGCGGACTCGGACGCGCCCATGGAAACACGATGACGTATCCTCGCCTCGCGGACACCATCGGCTTCCTGACGCCCGACCAAATCATCGACGTCGCGAAGGGCGTGCTGACCGTGCACCGCGATTTCGGCGACCGCACCGACCGCAAACACGCGCGTCTCAAATACGTGCTCGAAGAAAAGGGCGCAGCGTGGTTCCGCACGGAACTGGAAAGCCGTCTCGGCTACAAACTCGCCGATGCAAAGAAGGTGGAATTCGCCACTCAGCGCGATCCATTTGGCTGGCACCAGCAGGCCGACGGTCGCTGGTTCCTCGGGCTCTTCGTGCTCACGGGCCGCATCAAAGACGACGGCGCGCTCCGCATGAAATCCGGGCTCCGCGCGGTGGTGGATAAATTCCAGCCGGAAATCCGCCTCACGCCGCAGCAGAACATCATCCTCGCAAACATCAGCGCCGACCAAAAAGACGCCGTCACCGCGCTGCTCGCCGAATACGGAGTCGCCGTGGAAAATCAGGCCACCGTCGTCCGTCGCGCAAGCATGGCGTGCCCGTCGATGCCCACCTGCGGACTCGGCCTCGCCGAAAGCGAGCGCTACCTGCCCGGCCTCATCGACCGCATCGAAGCCTCGCTCGTCGCAGTCGGACTCAAAGACGAAGAAATCGTCATCCGCATGACCGGCTGTCCGAACGGCTGCGCCCGCCCATACGCCGCGGAACTCGGATTCGTCGGCAAAGGCCCCGGTCGCTATCAAGTCTGGGTCGGTGGAAACGAAGCCAGCACGCGCCTCAACCGCATCTTCAAAGAGACAGTGAAAGACACCGAAATGGACGCCGAACTCGGTGCCCTGTTTGCCCGCTGGAAAGCAGACCGCATCGGCAACGAGCGCTTCGGCGACTGGGCCGCCCGCGTCGTCTGGCCGGAGATCGCGGCATCAGCAGCGGCAGCTCCGGCAGCAGCCTAGCTCATCGAAGCGACCTTGCGAGCGGGCAGGCACCTTCCACCCGGTGGAGATGTTTGCGGAAACATGGGCAAATTGCATCCGGCCGGTTATGTCCATGCGGCTCCACCGCCGGGACAATCGCGGAGCAGCGCCGTGCAAATCTTTCTTTCCGCAAACCCGCGCCCCCTGCCATGATGCACGGATTCATGAGAACGATTACTGCAGACTCCACTCCGCGCTCGAAGCCGACGAATACGATCGGCGACCCGTCGATTGATGAACGGGTGCGGCAACTTGTGGCTGATATGGGCGGGGAAAAACCGCCGGAGTTGATTGAGGAATTCATAATCACCGCGCTGAAAATGGCGCGCGACCAGACGACGGTGGCCGATTTGAAAATGCTCAACCGCGCCGTGAAGGAAATGCGCTGGGCGAGCCGGGTGTTTGCGCCGTACCGGACCGAGAGAAAGATTTCCGTGTTCGGAAGCGCCCGCACAAAGGAGCACGAGGGCGAATTCATCGCAGCGGAGGAATTCGGCAGGAAGATGCGCGAACGCGGCTGGATGGTAATCACCGGCGGCGGCGACGGCATCATGGGGGCCGCGCACCGCGGAGCCGGTCGCGAGCGGAGCTTTGGGCTGAATATCAAGCTGCCGTTCGAGCAGTCGGCAAACGATACGATCGACGGCGACAAGAAGTTGGTGAACTTCAATTACTTCTTCACGCGCAAGCTGAACTTCGTGAAGGAAAGCCACGCTATCGCGCTGTTCCCCGGCGGATTTGGGACGATGGATGAGGGCTTCGAAGCCCTGACGCTGATGCAAACGGGAAAGGCTCGGATTTTTCCGCTCGTACTCGTGGACCGTCCGGGCGGGACCTACTGGACGACGGTGCTTGATTTCCTGCACAACCACCTTCTCCGACTCGGCCTGATTTCGGCGGACGACTTCAATTTCCTGAAGCTGTGCACTGTGGATGAGGCAGTGGAGCACGTGTTGCAGTTTTACAAGAACTTCCACAGCTACCGGTGGGTGGGACCGAGAATCGTCATGCGCCTGCATCGCGCACTTTCGGATGCGAAACTTGCGGCGATGAACTCGGAATTTTCCGATGTGCTGGCATCCGGCACGTTCACAAACTCGGCCGCGCTGCCCGAGGAACGCGGCGAGCCTGAAATCGCGGAACTCCCTCGCCTAGTCTTTCAGCCTCACAAGCGGAACTTCGCGCGCATCCGGTCGATCATCGATTGCGTGAATCTCGAGTAACCGGCAAGACGCGCAAAGCTCCGGCCAAGATCGGGGTTTTCACACACACACAAATTCCACCACATCTACACGACTTCTATGAATCTTACACGCACCGCATACGGCACCTGGAATGGCGGCCGCTACATGAACTTTGGCGACGTCCTCGACGAGGCGCAGTTTAACGACAGCATCCGGCTGGCTTACGAGAAGGGCATCCGCACTTTCATGACCGCCGACGTTTACGGAAACGGCGCGGCCGATGTCGCGCTCGGCCAGGCGTTGAAAGGCGTGGATCGCGACAGCTACTGCCTCGTGGGCATCATCGGTCACGACTATGCAGCACCGCGCGACGGATCGAAGGGCTTCCCGCGTTTCACCGACCCCCGCCTCCGCCAGCCGCGCGACTTTACCGACTACGTGAAAATGGCGACGGAGCGGCAGTTGAAGTCCCTCGGCACAGACCGGCTCGACTGCCTCATGCTGCACAACCCGGACAGCATCGGCTACTCGCAGGAGCCCGTCTGGAAGGCGATGGCGCGGGTACAAGAGGAGCGGATGACGGAGCTTCTTGGCATCGCTCCCGGACCGGCGAATGGTTTCACCCTCGATTTGATCCTTTCGTTTGAACGCTTCGGTTCGCTGATTGACTGGGCGATGATCATTCTTAGCCCGATGGAACCGTGGCCGGGCGGAATGGCTCTTGCGGCCGCAGCGAAGCACGGAGTGGATCTCATCACACGGGTCGTGGATCACGGCGGCATCTTCCACGATGACGTAAAACCGGGGCACGTTTTCGGCACGCGTGACCACCGTACCTTCCGCCCCGCCGGATGGGTCGAGGCCGGTGTCAGGAAGCTCGATGCAATGCGCCCCATCGCGGAGAAGCACGGACTCACGATGCTGCAACTCGCCTCGATCTGGAACCTCAGCCAGTCGCCCGTGAAAAGCGTAATCCCGACGCTCACGCAGGAGGTTCCGCAAACGAACGGCGTTACCGTGAAAACGATGGCTCAGAAAATCGAAGAGCTCGCGACTCTGCCGGATATCAAACTTTCAGCGGACGAAGTCGCCGAGATTGCGGCGATCGGCCAGAACAAAGGCTGCATGGACCTCAAAGGCGGCACGCCCGATCACACCGGCGATCCCCTGCCCGACCGCTGGTCGCTCACGCCGGACCTGCTCGACGTGGCCGCGCGCTGGCGGATCGAGCCATCGCGTGATCTCGTCTGCACGCACAAGGTCGCGTAACGGGTCCATCGCAGCACGTGGGCGCGGACCGATTTCGGCCCGCGCCTTGTGAATGCCATTTGCGTACAGGCTGGAGGGCTTGAACTGCACCTACTTCCAGGCGATCAGCTTGGAGAACGCCCTACTTTGCAGGGATCTTGTTGATCGTGGCGTAAACGTCGTGCTTCACCGTTGCGCCGTCCGCGGCCTTGATATTGCACACCACCTTCATCTGCATGACCGGAACGCGGTCTGGCAGTTCGAGGAAGACGCTCTTTTTATCGGCGCTCACTGTCGCCTTGGTGGCGACGACCATGTCCTTGCCGGTCTTCTTCGGATCGAGCGCGGAGAAATCGCGTGAGCCGTAATCACCGGTCCAGTCGTAGTTCCACTGCTCGACGCTCCAGTTCCCGAGGTCTGCCGCGCTGGCTGCATCGATCGGGCCGCTGAATGTGAGTTCCACGCCGTTCGCTTTTGTGGTGAAGCCGGTCGGATAGACCGCCGCCTTGCCGGTGTAGCGAACGCGATGGAAGCATCCGTCTTTCGCCGCGCTGCTCTGCCAGACGCTGAGGCCGGTCATGTAAAGCTGGCCGTCCTTCGGACTGAAACGCCCGCGCTGAATGCCGCTGCGGAATTTGACCGGGAACGCCGTGACGCTTCCCTGCTGCTGGCCGTCCACGGTTTCCATGGTGACACCATAAAGGATGCACTTGCCGTAGCTCATGTGGAGCATGTGGCCGCCCCACGGGCCCCAGCCTTTCGGCGCCCACACTTCGCCGCCGGGCGAGTTGTCGATGTTCATCGGCAGCCAAAGAAGGGGCGCATCGTAACCATTCACCGGACGCGGCGTGTCCTTCTTGCCCCAGAACTCGGTTTTGAATTCATCGCGCGCGCTCTGCAGCGACGGATTTGCCTCGAACTCCGTGCCGTCGGCTTTCTTGAACTTCAGAACCTTGTGAGCCGCCGGGACCATTCCGTAGAAGCCGCCCTGCTTCACGATGTTGAGGCGGTTTGCGGGCATCCAGTGACCCTGGTTGTCGCTGCACGAAAGCTCATCGTTTGGCCCCATGCCCAGACCGTTTGGTGCGCGGAGTCCGGTGGCGAAGACCTCGAACTTCGAGCCATCCTTGCTCACTTTGATCATCGTGCCCTGATGCGGGGTCTGGTTCGTCGGCGTCCACGGCGAGCCCTTCGCGTAATAGAAATTACCGGCCTTGTCGGTCTGAAGGTCGAGGGCAAACTCGTGGTAATTGTCCACGACCACGCAGTCATTGTTGAAGTTCTCGTAGAAATCGACTTCGCCGTCGTTGTTCAAATCGTGCAGCCGGGTGATTTGGTCGCGACCGAGGACATACACTTTTCCGTCCACGACCTTCGCGCCGAGCGGCTGAAAGAGACCGGCGGCAAAGCGCTTCCATTTGACCGACTCCAGCTTCTCGTCGAGCCCCGACACGATCCAAACGTCGCCGCTCATGTTCGCGACCGCGCAGGTGCCGTCTTCGAAAAAGTCGTGTCCACCGGGGCGCAGCCAGCTCTTGAAGCGGTTGTCGTCCGGTAGCGTAATCTCGTCGCTCGCATATCCGCCCTGCTCTTCACCGAGCTTGCCCTGCGTGACGATCGCATCGCCCCATCGCGGAGCGCCCGGCTTGGTCAGCGTCGAGAGGTTCGGGAGCGTGGCCTTCTTGCCGAGCTGGATTTTCGCGACGTCAGCCGTCGGCGCGGTGGCGAAGGCGATTTGGAAAGTCGTCGGCGCAGCAAACGCACCAAACTCGGCGATGAGGCGACCGTCTTTCGCCACAAGTTTTGCGCCAGCAACTCCGCCGCGAAGCGCGAAAATGGTCGTCTTGTCGCCCGAGACAATCGTCGCATTGCCGTCAGCGCCGATGGTCGCCGCGCCGTCCGCGACGAGAATCTGTTTGATGTCCGAGCCTGCGCTGACGCTCAGCGTGCGAGTGAAGGTGCGCACGCCATCCGCGACCGAGCTGCCCGGAAGCTCAAGCACGGACTGGCTGCCGACGCTGTAGCTCAGCACCGTGTTCTGGCCATTCACATGAATGCCCTTCCATTTCGTGCCCGGCAGATTGCCCTGATGGCGGTCGCGCGGGTCCGCCTTGATTTCCTTGCCGATGCCGGTGCTCCAGCCGGTGGAGACAAACACGTCGCCGTCGTTCTTGATGGTCCCTTCGAGTCCGCCGCGGCCGCGTGCGAATGAAGCGAGACCGCCCTCCCATGCCGCATGAAAGCGCATGAGCTCCGGATCAAAAAGAATCGTCGCTGGCGCTTCGGCCGTGCCCACCGCGACGGCGACACCCTTGTTCGAAATCGTGTCCTTCACTTTGTAAGTCCCGGTGAAAAACGGCCCGAGGTCCATATCGTCCCATTTGATCTTCTGCTTGGGCGGATTGATCGTGGCGACTTGGGCGAATGCGGGTGCGGCCAGAGCGGCAGCGACAGCGAGTGCGAGGCGAATGTTCATTAGTGGAGCTTTTTTAAACGTGAGAAACCGCGGATTTCTTAGCCACGGTGCGCCGTGCATTAGAGTTCACCACGCATCCGCACAAACAAAATATCCCCGCGTCGGAAAAAATCGGGTTTTCACTTGCGGGAACATTTCCGCCCCGCCAGTGATTACCGCCAGCCATGCCAACGAGAATCCGGAGTTTAGGAGAATGTACAATCAAATCGCCACTGCACACGATTGGCGATGTCGAGGTTCGGTTTCGGAACGATTCCGAGCGCGTGCTTTTTGAACACACAGTCGCACCGGATCGGGCGCCGGTGCTCGATAAATCAGGAAATCCGCTGAGCTTCGAGCAGGCCGGACCGCGCGAACATCTCTTCTTCGATCCGGCTCGCACCACGGTCGGAATTGTCACCTGCGGCGGACTTTGCCCCGGCCTGAACGACATCATCAAGGGCCTCGTGACGCAGCTGTGGAACCGCTACGGCTGCCAGCGCATCTATGGATTTCAGTTTGGCTACCAGGGCCTGATTCAGCGCCTCGGCCATCGCTACACGGTGCTACAGCCCGACAAGGTGAAGCAAATCCACCTCCTCGGCGGCAGCATCCTCGGTACTTCGCGCGGAAACCAGCCCATCGGCGAGATGGTGGACACGCTTGAGGAGATGAAAGTGGACATCCTTTTCGTCGTGGGCGGCGACGGCACGATGCGCGGAGCGGATCTCCTCACGAAGGAAATCGAACGGCGCAAACTGAGCATCTCGATCGTCGGAATCCCGAAGACGATCGATAACGACATTCAGTATCTCGACAAATCGTTCGGCTTCGAAACCGCATTCGCAGAGGCGGTGAAAGCCGTTCGTGCGGGCCACACGGAGTCCGAAGGCGCGCCAAACGGCATCGGGCTTATCAAGCTGATGGGCCGCGACTCTGGATTCATAGCGAGCTACGCCGCGCTTGCCGATGGAAACGTGGATTTCGTGCTCATCCCGGAAGTCCCCTTCACGCTCGACGGCCCGCGTGGCTTTCTCGAAGCGCTGCGGCACAAGGTGGCGCGGAGAAGGAGCGCGGTGATCGTGGTGGCGGAAGGCGCAGGGCAGGAATTGATGGAGGGCTATGTAGACGTGGACCCAAGCGGCAATCAGCGACCGAAGGACATCGGCGTTTATCTTCGCGACAAGATCAATGCGTTCTTCAAGGAGCGCAAAATCGAGCTCAATCTCAAATACATTGACCCGAGCTACACGATCCGCAGCGTGCCCGCGAACGCTCAGGACAACTTCTACTGCCAGCAGCTCGCTCAACACGCAGTTCACGCCGCGATGGCCGGCAAGACGGGCATGCTCGTCGGACGCTGGCACACGGCCTACGTGCATCTGCCGATCGAGTTCGTCTCAAACGTCGGCCGGCGCACGGTGGACCCGGATGGCGAATTGTGGCGCGCGGTTCTCGAAAGCACGAACCAGCCCGCCAGCATGGTGTAGGGAAACTGCGTGCCTTTCGGCGCGCGGCGGTTCATTTTCACGCGCATGTCCGATGTCGTCTGCATGGGCGAAGTGATGCTTCGCCTTTCCACTCCGCTCCACACAAGGCTGCCCGATGCACCGTTCCTCGATCTCTGCTTCGGCGGCGCGGAGGCCAACGTCGCCGTGCAACTCGCGAACCTCGGCTCGAGCGCTGCATTCGCAAGTCGCCTGCCGGAAAACGAACTCGGCGATCGTTGTGTGGAAGCGCTCCGTGGACGCGGCGTCAATGTCGCCTCGATCCTCCGCGGTGGTTCGCGAATGGGTGTCTATTTCGTCTCGCCCGGCTACGGATTGCGCGCCACGTCGGTGCTCTACGATCGCGCCGGAAGTTCAATGGCGGAAGCAACGCCGGGGATGTTTGCGTGGGATTCCGTGTTCGCCGGCGCAAAATGGTTTCACTGGTCCGGAATCACGCCGGCCCTTTCGCCGCACAGCGCCGCGCTTTGTCGCGAAGCGCTCGTTGCCGCGAAGCGCGCCGGCCTCACCGTGAGCTTCGATCTAAACTACCGCTCCAAACTCTGGACCACATCCGAAGCGGCCGAGGCGCTGCAGCCACTCATGGAGTTTGTGGACGTTTGCGTGTGCGGTGCCGACGAAGCGACTTCGATTCTCGGCGCTCCGTCCGCCGCGGGTAGCGACCTCGAACGGATGGAATCAAGCGCCCGCTGGCTCGCAAAATACTACAGTTTCTCCCGCGTAGCCATGACCCGCCGCAGCGGCGAAAACGCCCATGAAACCGGCTGGCAGGCGATGCTGCTCTCGGCCAGCGACCTTGTCATCTCCCGCGAATACGCACTCGCCATCGTCGACCGCATCGGCACCGGTGACAGCTTCACGGGCGGATTGATTTTCTCGCTGTTGCGCGGCGATTCGGCGCAGGCGGCAATCGATTTCGCCGCCGCTGCCGGCGCATGGAAACACACCATTCCCGGCGATTGGAACCGGGCCACCGTGGCGGAAATCGAAGCGCTCGCCGCCGGACGCGCGGGTGCTGCGGTCCGGCGGTAGGAATGTTTTTCTCGCCACGGGGGGCTTTCTTCCGCGACAAAAAACTTTGAAAGATTACAGACCGCTTCCCGTTTCTACTTCATGGATAAAATTCTCGTTCACGGCGGACATCCGCTCAATGGCACAGTCCGCGTCAGCGGAAGCAAAAACAGCGCGCTCCCGATTCTCGCCGCGGCCCTGCTCACAAAGGAACCGTGCGTCATCGCGAATGTGCCGGACCTCTCGGACATCAACTACATGCTCCAGATTCTCAGCCATCTCGGCGCGCATGTGGAGCGTGCGAGCGGCGTGGTGCGGATTGAAGCCGGCAAGCTGAAGACCGCCGCGCCATACGACATCGTGCGAAAGATGCGCGCCTCGGTCTGCGTGCTCGGTCCCCTGCTCGGCCGTGAAAAGGAAGCGTCGGTTTCCCTGCCGGGCGGATGCGTCATCGGCGACAGACCAATCGATTTGCACCTCAAGGGATTCGAGGCTCTCGGCGCGGTCAGCCGCATCGAGCATGGAAACGTGAAGCTTTTCGCCAACGAACTTCGCGGCGCGACCGTGAACCTTCGCGGAAAACAAGGCCCGACCGTGCTCGGCACGGACAACGTGATGATGGCTGCTGCGCTCGCCGAGGGCACCACCGTCATCGAGAGCGCGGCCGCGGAACCCGAAGTCGTGGACCTCGCGAACTTCCTCAACAAAATGGGCGCGAAGATCGAAGGCGCGGGCACCCGCCGCATCGTCGTCCACGGCGTCGCGGAACTCCACGGCGCGGAACACGAAGTCATCCCCGACCGCATCGAAGCCGGCACCTACCTTGTCGCCGGCGCAATCATGGGCGGCGATGTCCTGCTGCGCCGCGTCGATCCCAGCCACCTCGGTTCCCTCATCGATGCGCTGAATCTCTCCGGCTACGAGATCGAAGCGAAAGCCGACACGCTCCGCATCAAAGGCCATCCGTCGCCCAAGCCGCTCCAGCTCACCACCGAGCCCTATCCCGGATTCCCCACCGACATGCAGGCGCAAATGTGCGCGCTGCTCGCGCAGACCGAGGGAATCAGCGTCATCAGCGAAACCATCTTCCCGCAGCGCTTCATGCACGTCTCGGAATTGAAGCGCATGGGCGCGGACATCTCGCTCGACGGCCACACGGCCATCATCAAGGGCGTCGCGAAAATGAGCGGCGCTCCGGTGATGGCGAGCGACCTCCGTGCGAGCGCAGCGCTCGTGCTTGCGGGCTTGCGCGCCGAGGGCGTCACCGAGGTGAACCGCGTGTATCACATCGACCGCGGCTACGAATCGATCGACGACAAGCTCAACCAGCTCGGTGCCCGCATCGAGCGGATGAAAGCGTAGTCGCTTGGCAGTGGGCAGTAAGCAGTAGGCAGTCGCTGGCGGGTTGGCGGATTACTTACCACAAGCTTAATCGCCCACACCTGTGACTGACCACTGCTAGTCTAAAAGCCACCATCCCGAGTGCGCGCCTCACCGGCCCGTAATGAGCCATGGCGTTTCAGCTTCGGCGCGTTCCTGTTTTACCTCGGCCCAGCGGGGTTGACGGCCCGCCTGTTGCTGGATGTTATCCAGATTTTGCATGAATCGCTTAGGTTGCGTGTGATGGTTTCGGTGATTACCGGCCACCCATTACTGATGATCATAAATCCGCTCACCCACGAACGACGAAACATATCCGGCGTCGTAATCGGTAACTGCCGATTGAGGCGGGGAATGTCCGGCGCTTTACTGTGAAGGTATAAAGCGAGGTGTTTTGTCCGCAGATTTCGCGGATTTACGCAGATTTTGTGCATGGGCCATCTGCGCGAATCGGCGGAATCTGCGGATAGATGGCGCGGTGAAGCCCGCTCCTTCGCGGGCTACTCCCGGGGGATTTCGTTGACGGTGTAGTAGGCTTTTTTGTGCAAAAGGGGCTGGGATTCTTTGCTGCGGAGGGCTCCGAGGTCGAAGTCGTGGATGTGGTCTTCGGTGATTTTGTCGAGGCGGAGGCGGACGGTGAGTCCATCGGCCGAAGGCTCGGCGGCGAGAACGCGGGCGGTGGTTTGATCGACTTCGGGGCTGCCGTAGGCGCCGTGGTAGATGTGGGTGTAGGTGGTGATGGCGTAGCTCTCGGGGCGGGCGGCGATGGCGGGGTCGATGGGTTTGGTGAAGGTGAGGAGGAAGCCGTCTTTGCGGATGTTGATTTCCTTTACCTCGAAGGGGACGGTGCCGTTCCAGTCGATGCGCTGGAGGGCGTAGGGCTCGGTGCCGCGGACGGGCCACTGGCGGTTGGTGGTAAAGCCGCCGGCGATGAGTTGGCCTTTGGGGGTGAATTCGACGTTCATGATGCCGGTGCTGAGGCCTTCGCGGAAGGGGTAACATGCGCCCTGCCAGACGCCGTTGATTTGCTCGGTGGTGGCGCGCATGACGACGCTGGTGGTGTAGTCGCCGAGGAAGATCTGGCCATCGAACGGGCCGAATTTGCCGCCGGTGTTGTCGAGGCGGAAGCCGGAGATGGAGCGGCCCATTTTGATGTAGGGGAACTTGACGACGGGTGGGATGAGTTCTTTGACGCGCTTCTTTTCGATGCCCATGCGGGAGCCGCTTTTGGGCTCGAGCTCGGGGGCTTTCATGCCGGGGACGAAGGGATACCAGTTGTAGCTGGCGGGGTGGCCGAGGAAGGCGCCGGGCTTGATGTGCTTGAGCGAACAGCAGCCGTTCCACGGGCCCTGGCTTTCGATGACGAACATGGCGCCTTCTTTGTTTGCGCCGACGCCGCCGGGGCTGCGGAGGCCGCTGGCGAGGGGGATCATTTTGCCGTCGCGGGTTACTTTGACGGCCCAGCCGCGGAAGAGGTTGTTGGAATTGTAGGAGCCGCTGAGGCCGAGGGCGACGGTGATGGCGCCGTCGGCATCGGGCTTGGAGCCGAATGCAAACTCGTGGCCTTCGGCGTAGCCCCAGTTGGCGGTGAGGGTGTCGTAGCGGTCGGCGACTTCATCGCCGTCGGTATCGGTGATGCGGGTGACTTCGCCCCACGTGACGGCGGTCATGCCGCCATCGCGCCAGGCGAGGGTGAAGATTTCGTCCTGCCCGCTGGCGAAGAGGTGGTACTGCGGGGCGGGCGGGTTTTCGAATGCGCCTTTGATGAAGTAGATGTCGCCACGTCGTGTGCCGACGGCGAGCCGTCCATCGGGCATGCTTTCAAGGCCGCCGGGCCTGAGCGGGACGGTGGAGGGGATGGGGATGTTGACGATGGGGTAGTGTTTGGCTTCCTCGGCGGCGGTGCCCCACATTTCGCCGAGGTCTTCGTCGGCGCGGACGTGTGGTGCGAGGACGAGAGCGGTGAACGTGAGGATGGAACGGAAGCGGTGCATCGGTGAATGCGTGCTTCCTAGCAGTCAGGCCGGGGTGTTTGCAAAAAGGAATCGCTCGCGATCGCTGAGGTCTTTCACGGCACGTGCGCCGGCGAGGTGCGGGAGTTCGGCGGCGAGGCGGGAGGGCTGGTCAAGGTGGAGTTCCAAGGCAATGCGTGCGCCGGGAGAGAGCTTGGGGGCGGCTTCTTCAAGAAGGCGGCGGACGAGCGCGAGGCCGTCGTGCCCGCCATCGAGGGCGAGGCGTGGCTCGCAGAGGACTTCGCGTTCGAGGCCGGGGATTTCGGCGCTGGGGATGTAGGGGAGGTTCGCGACGAGGAGATCGATGGGGCCGTCCACCGCAGCGAGGAGGTCGCTCTTTAAAAAGACAACGCGCTCGGAGAGACCGAGGCGGGAAGCGTTCTCCGCGGCAAGGGCGAGCGCGGCATCTGAGCAATCGACAGCGGTGACGCGGGCTTCCGGAAACGCCGCGGCAAGTGCGAGTGCGATGCAGCCGCTGCCGGTGCCGACATCGACGATGTGGCCGCGCTTCCAGACGCAGTCATCGGCTTTCGCCTCCAGCATGAGCGCCTCGACGAGCTCCTCCGTCTCCGGCCGCGGGATGAGCGCGCGGGCATCGCACTTCAGCGTGTGGGAGAGGAACTCAGCGGTACCGAGCAAGTATTGGAGCGGCTCTCCGGCGGCGCGGCGTTTTACAAGGTCGCGCAGCGGTGCGAGTTCCGCCTCGGAAAGCGGGCGGTCGAATTCCATGTAGAGGTCCATCCGTTTCTTCCCGAGGACATGCGCGAGAAGGTGCTCGATATTGAGGCGCGGGCTCGTGACCTTGTTTCTGGCAAAGTAGTCCGCGCTGGCTTTGATGACCTCCAGGACGGTCTTCACCGATAGATGTCCACGAGGAAAAGCACGGCCTCGCCTTCGCCGATATTGATGATCGAATGGGGCACATCGGCGCGATACGTCGCGGAATCACCAACCGACAACTCCGCGGAATCATCGGCGCTTTCAAGGCGGACGCTCCCCTTCTCCACCGTGAGGAATTCCCGCGTGCCCTCGTAGTGCGGGGTGCTGCGGAGCTCGGCGTTCACGCGGATGGTGACCTCGTAGAACTCGACGTCCTTTTCGAGATTCAGCGGAGAGAGCGTGCGAATCTGGCAGTTCTTGTCGGAGCGATAGACCTGCCCGCGGTCCGTCGCGCGGACCACCTGGATGGCCGCCTGCCGCTCGCTGGTCTCGATGAGCTCGGCGATGCCCATGCCGAAGGCGTTTGCGATGCGATACGTGACGGCGAGCGTGGGGTTCGCCTTCTCGCGTTCGATTTCGCTGAGCATGGAGCGGGACACGCCGCTGGCCTGCGCGAGATTATCGAGGGACCAGCCGCGATCGCCGCGGAGCTTTTTCACGCGGCGCCCGAGGTGTTCGTTGATTGTCTCGGCGCGTTCGCCGGCGGTGGTGGTCTTTTTCTTCGGTGTCATTTGGAAGATGCTCCAAGCTTATATTCGAAACTGTCCACCAACGCCAGCCAGCTCGCCTGGATGATGTTATCGCTCACGCCGACGGTGCCCCATGTGTCGTGGCCATCGCTGCTGGTGATATGGACACGCGTCTTTGCCGCAGTGCCCTGCTGGCCGTTGATGATGCGGACCTTGTAGTCCTCCAGTCGGATCGCCTCGATGCCCGGATGGAAAGGCGCGAGCGCCTTGCGAAGTGCGGCGTCGAGCGCGTTCACGGGACCATCGCCCTCGGCGACCTGATAGCTCTCCCGGCCATCAATGAGGAGCTTCACCGTGGCCTCGCATTTGTCCCAGCGACCATCACCGGCGCGGCGATAGGTGCAGTGGTATTCCTGAAGATCGAACAGCGGCGTGTACTTGCCCGTGAGCTTGCGGAGCAGCAAAGCAAAGGACGCCTCGGCGGCTTCGAATTCGTAGCCATCAGCTTCGAGGCGCTTCACTTCGTTGAGCACATTCTTTACTTCCGCCGAACCCTTCGCAAGCGGGTAGCCGAGAGCCTCGGCGCGGTTGAGGATGTTGGCCTGACCGCTCATGTCCGAGACGGCGATGACGCGCTCGTTGCCAACCAGCGCAGGATCGATGTGCTCGTAACTGCTCGCGAGTTTTTGCACGGCATCGACGTGCAAGCCGCCCTTGTGCGTGAAGGCTGCCGTGCCGACAAACGGCGCACGGATGTCCGGCGCAACATTGGCCAGTTCCGCCACGAACTGCGCGAGTTCCCGCAGCCGCGTAAGGTCATCGCAAACCGGGATGCCGAGCTTCAACTGAAGGTTGCCAATCGCGGTGATGAGGTTGCAGTTCCCCACCCGCTCGCCGTAGCCGTTGATGGTTCCC
>SXWH01000144.1 GCA_005791535.1 Verrucomicrobiaceae bacterium
TATCCGTCGGCGCTGCTTCGCAGTGTCCATGCTTGCGGGCCTGTGCCCGTCGAGCGACTCCCGAAGAGAAGGTCCGCGAACGTGAGCGTGATTCCGGACGCCGGGGTGAGCGTAAATTCAAATGCCGCCGAGCCCGATGCGTTGATGTTCAGGGCCCCAACCCTCGCGGCCGCGCCGGCATTGTTCGTCCCCGATGCGCCCGCATAGCCGCTCGACGCGCTTGTGGTCGAGAGGAGCGTCGTTGGTCCGTTGTTATTGAATTGCGTAATCGTTCCGCCGCTGATGTCGGCGGCATTGATGGACGACGGCGTTGCGGTCGCCATGTTCCATGTGATTGCGGCGCTGTGCGCTGCGGGCTGTGCGGTAATGATGATTGCGGAGACGCTTCCGAGCAGGATGCGGCTCGTGATTGGCACTTTTTGGAGTCGGTTCATTTTCGGGTTAATGGTGTCTGTTTGCTTACGATTTAAAGCGGTGGTCGGTGACAGTAGGGTGTCGGGTTTGAAAAAGTCCGGATCGAAGAGAAGGGTGGGGGCGGTGCCTTGAAGGAAACTCGCGGGATTTTCGGCGAGGGACGAAGGACCAGTCTGGCGGAAGCGAACGCTCCCGTCGTCTCACTCATGTAAGAGGGCCGTTGATGAAACGCGGCCCAAGGCATTGGAAGCCAGCCCTCTCTGCGATTCGGAGGTGGGCGTCAAGTCGTCACTTGCGCATTTTTTTGCGTCAGGGAATTGACGCTCGCACCCGCAGGAAAACGCGCGGTCCCGAGCCGCTTCCGGTGAGCGGAATGCGGGCGCGGAAGGTGGCGATTTCGCTACCAGCATTTGAGCCGGGCTCTGCGCCGACGAAGACAGCGTCATTCTGCCAGACCGAAAGATCGGCGCTGTATTCCACGACGTATGCAATCGAGGGCGAGTCGATGCGGCGTGCGAAGCGAATGGTCGGCCAGTTCTTCACGATATTTCCATCGGCTGGATCCGGCGCTGCGACAATAGCTCCGGCCGATGCCGGCGTTCCGCTTGCGCTGAAGGGATCGAGATCGAATGCCCATTCGCCGAAATTCATCAAGCCGTCCCCGTCGACGTCGGCGGTGCGCAATGCGTTTGCGCCGGTGAGTGGCGGAAAGCGCGCGAGCCACGCGTGGCTGTAGCGCGTGCCGAGGACGGTTAGATCGTCGATGCGATTGTTGCCGGTGCCGCTAGTTGCGCCGTTCATAGTGCAGCGCAATGTGATGTTCGTGAGGTTGTTTAGTTCGCCAATCACCGAGACATCGACGGCGAGCGGGACGGTCTGGAATGAGCCGGCCTGAGAAGCGGTGTTGAGTCCGGGGATGGTCGTGAAATTGACGCCATCCGGACTCCAACTCCACGTTCCGGACGTGTATCCGGTACCAGTTCCGCGAGTAAAAAGCGTGGCGCTGATACCCGTCCAGCCCGCGGTCGGAACCACGACATCGAACGACTTCCCGTTCCCTGCATTTCCTACAAGACTCAGCGAACTCCCTGTCACGCCGCCGAAGTTCTCGTTGTAGTCCGCGGAGCCGCTCAGTCCCATCCAGCCGCCAAGCCGAATTTCTCCCGCACCGGCCGATGCGGGGATTGTGGCATTCCATTTCGGAATCGCGCCATTCGGTGCTGAATTGAAATTCCACGACGCAATCACGCCCTCCGGTGCATTCGGGGTGACGTCGGAAATCGAGACCCGCGCGGGATTCCCTGTTCCGGAATATCCGGTGCCCGGAGCGATGGACAGCAGTGCCGTCTCGATTGGCTCCGACACCGCATCGGCTGTCGGCGTGAGAATCACGGTCACCGCCGCGACACCCGGAGAGAACAAGATCGTACCCGTGCCGTTGGCGGAATTCCATGCGACGCCCGAACCGCTCACTGAGTAGTCGGTGAACGCCGCAGTGCCGCCCATCGAAAAATTCACGGTCAAACCGCCCGAGGTCACCGGTGGAGAAAGGCGCACGATGAAACTGCCACCGACGTTGGGTGATTCGATTGCCGTTTCCACGCCGATGGTGGATTGCGCGATTGGCGTGCTCCCGGGGCCGCTTCCCCAAATCGCTGCGGCGTACTCCGGGTGATCGATGAACGGGTTCCGGTTGTGTTGATAGTTCGTAAAAATGAGGTCGTTTCGCGCGAGTTCAGCGGCATCAGGTGGGTCGGCGGCGTGCCACGCGAGCAGGGTGTTGAGATTTCCCATCTGCGGGCCCGTGGGTGAGCGCCCCACGAGTTCCATATCCTGAGTGTTGGGCTCCGTGCCGTCGTAGCGGACCGCCATGTAAAACATCGCCCGCGCAATGTCGCCGCGCTGACTTGGGAGCGGCTCCCACGAGTCCGCGTCGCGCGAATTTCCAGGCGCTTCCGCGTGAGCAGGGTTCACGATTCCTCCGTCCGCTGCACTGCTGGTGTCGAAGTATAAGTTGCTCCGTTGTGTGTTTACGGACGCGTCCGCCGGAACCACGTGGAAAAGGTCGCTATCGTCCGGTCCGAGCTGATCTCCGTTTCCACGCGAACGCGGCCACAGATGCTCGCGATTCCAGCCCGACGAGTCGAGCGGTGTGGATTTTGGAACCGAGAATCCACTGTAGGTGTAGATCATGTTCGAACTGTTCAGCGGGTCCTGCCAGATCGTTTTCAAAGGACCGATGATATCGTTGTAGAGAATCACCGTGTGTCCATTCTTGATGATACCGTTCAATGCATTCTTCAGCGGGACGCCTGAAAGACCGGTCGCTGCAGCGTAATACCCCGGTGGCGGGTCGGCAAAGACCCGCGCCGAAAAAAGCAGGAGGGCCAGTAGGATGCTGCGCATGTGAGATGCCGCACCAATTGCATATTGCCGGAATTTCTCCAGCAAACGTTTGCTGTGGTTTTGTTACCGGACTGCGACCGCCTCATCCATTTCCGCA
>SXWH01000145.1 GCA_005791535.1 Verrucomicrobiaceae bacterium
ATGCGCAGGCAAAGGAAATCCAGCCTGAGCTTCCATTCGTCATCATCACAGGGTTCCCTGACAGCCAGATGCTCGACAACATCCTGAAGCATGGTCCGGTCACGGTGCTCAAGAAACCTTTGGAAATTGAAAAGCTCGAGCTAACGCTCCGTCAGCTGGGACACAAGGGCCAGGCGACGAAAGCTGCGTAGTATTTGCGGTCGGCGATTTTCGCGGCTGCATCTTTGACTGGGCTTATTGCGTATTTTTGCCTGGTGATTTATCTCGATTACAACGCCACCACGCCCGTTGCTCCGGAGGTCGCATCAGCGATGTGGCCGTTCTTGGAGGAATGCTTCGGGAATCCATCTTCGATCCACTTGGCAGGGCGCCGGACGCGCGCTGCGATTGACGAATCGCGCGATCGACTCGCCGGGCTTCTCGGGGCGAAATCACACGAGATCATTTTCACCGGAGGCGGTACTGAGGCCGACAATCTCGCCATTCTCGGACTTGCACGCAGACGTGCGGCTGGCGGCCGCGGGCGGCACATCATCACGTGTGCGACCGAGCATCACGCAGTGCTGCATCCTTTCGAGTGGCTCGCGTTGCGCGAAGGATTTCACATTACCATCCTGCCCGTGGAAAAATGTGGTCGTCTCGATCCCTCGCGGCTGTCCGAAGCGATCACGCCGGAGACCACGCTGGTTTCCGTGATGACGGCGAACAATGAAACGGGAGTGCGTCATCCTTCCGCCGAACTTGCCGCCATTTGCCGCAGCCGTGGCGTGCTTTTTCATACGGATGCAATCCAATCGTTCGGGAAGGAATCGCTGCCGCCGCTTGGACCGAGCGATTTTGATGCAGTTTCGCTCGCCGCGCACAAGTTCTATGGTCCGAAGGGAACCGGCGCGCTGTGGCTGCGCGGGGGAATCAGCATCGACCGCACGTCGCTTGGCGGGAGCCACGAGGGCGATCGGCGTGCCGGGACGGAGAATGTCGCCGGCATCGTCGGCATGGCATGCGCTGCGCGTCTTGCGCTGGCTTCGAGCGTGGCGGAAAGCGAGCGACTTCAATTGCTTCGCGAGCGGTTGTGGAGCGGCGTGAGCGCGATGTTTCCGGCGGCGATTCGGAACGGCGCTCCGGAGGTCACGTTGCCGAACACACTGAACGTGAGCTTTCCCGGCCTGGACGGCGAAAGCCTGCACATCAGCCTCGATCTCGCGGGCCTTTGCGTTTCGAGCGGCTCGGCCTGCATGGTCGGCAGCATCCAGCCGTCGCACGTGCTCCTTGCGATGGGCGTGCCGCCGGAAACGGCGCAGGCCACTGTTCGATTCAGCCTCGGCAAAATGACCACGGAGGGCGAGGTGACGGCTGCTCTTGAAGCTATGAAGCCGGTTTTCGAGCGGCTTCGATCCATCTGAACCGGGCAGTTTCGTCGGAAAACTCCCGCTGGCCTTTTGCGCCGCATCCGCTCTACTCGCGCGCCGACCCTTATGCGTAAATCTCTTTCCGCCCTGTTCATTTTAATCCCGTCCGTTTGGGCGGTGGCTGATGGTGTTGAACTCCGGCAGCAATACAAGAATGGGTTCCGCTATTTGCAGACGGTCAACATCACGCAGGAGTCCTCGGTGTCCACGGGTGTGTCGAATTCGACGACCAAGTCCGCCACGAACCTCGAACTCGAAACGATCGCCCGCCCGGCCGCCGTGGCTGGAGGAAACGGGACGGCGTTGACTGTCCGGTATGCGAAGGTGGCGATGACGGTGGAACATGATGGCAGGACGTTCCAGTTCCCGGTCGAGCCGGTCGAAGGTGAAGGCGCGGCCGCGAATCCAAAGGTGCAGGCCGGTCCGCTAGCCGCGCTCGCTGCCGTTCCCGGTCGCGCGTTTACCGTCAATCTGAACGAGCAGGGCACCGTCGACAGCGTGCAAAACTCGGAGGCTGCAGTCGCGACGCTCGCGGGTTCCGGACCGCTTACAAACGCGACGTTTCGCGACATGTTCTCCAAAGAGTCAATCGCGCGCATGTTCAGTCAAACGATGATTCGCACCCCAAAGGGCCAGCTTCCGAAGCACGGGGATTCGTGGCCGCTCTCGCAGGAGATTGCGATGCCCGGGCTCGGCGCGCTGGAGGTCAGTGGCGCTTACAAGCTCGTGGGGACGGTCGATTATGAAGGCGCGCAGTGTGCTGAAATCGAAGTGTCCGCCACGATCAGCAAGCGCCCGCCCGCGCGGGAAATTCAGGATCTTCAGGACAACGACCGCTTCGATACGCTCTCGCGCCAGATGCGCCTGAAACTCGACGGCAGCACGATGACCGGGCGCATCCTTTTTGATCCCGCGATTTCCTTTCCGCGCAGCATCAGCATCACGCAGAGCCTTGCGATTGAAGCGAAGATTCCCGACGGCACGAAGAACGTGTTCAAAATGCCGATCAAACAGACGACGTCGGTGAAGCTGGTCGAAATGACCCATGTGCATCCGGAATAGGCAGCCGTGGATTTTCCGCAGACGAATTTACTCACGGGACACCGCTGATTGCGGTTGTCTGCGTGCCCGATTGATCCCGGGCAGGACTGATTTTTACAAACACACCAACCTCGAACCATGAAACGTCTTCTCACATTCGCCACGCTCGCATCGATGGTCATCAGCGCCTACGGTGCCGAGCCGCTCCGCGTCTTCATCCGCGCCGGGCAAAGCAACCGCGGCAAGGAAGTCCACGCGCATCCTCGCTTTCTCGAAGAATGGAAACCGCTGCTCGCCGAGCGCGGGATGAAAGTGGACGGCGCGCTCGACTGGCCCACGGCGGAGCAGTTGAAAAACACGGATGTCGTTCTGCTTTATGCGCAGGAGGGTGGCGACGCGACGCCGGAACAGGAGGCGGCGGTAAATGAATACCTGAAGCGCGGTGGCGGCCTTGTCGTTCTGCACACGGCGGCGGTTTCGATGAAGAATCCCGGCTGGTGGCGCGAAGTGCTCGGCGGGGCTTGGAAGCCGGGGACGACGAAGTGGAAGGAAGGCCCGATGGACCTATACTACGTCAACAACATGGCCCCCGTGGCCGTGACAAAGCCGCACCCAATTACGGCTGGCGCGTCGAACTTCCACCTCGACGACGAGATTTACTACGACATGGACGTGAAGGACGGCGTGCAAGTGCTCGCGACCAGCTACACGCCCAACGTGAAGGGCGGCAAAAAGCAGGCCGAGGGCGGCAAGGCGCACATCTACGATATCCAGCCGCAGATGTGGGCTTACGAGAATACGTGGGAAGGCGGCTCCAAATCGTATCGCGCGGTCACAAGCATTCCGGGGCATCAGTTCAAAACATTCGGGCTTCCAAATTATCGCGCTGTCGTGCTCCGCAGCCTTTCCTGGGCGGCGAAGCGCGAGAACCTCGATGAATACGTGAAGAAGGATGAGATTGAGGCGCTCACGTATCCTCCCGGCGGCCCGCAGAAGCCTGCCGACACGCTCAAGAATTTGGAGATTCACCCGGACTTCAAACTCACGCTCGTCGCCGCCGAGCCGCTCATCAACAAGCCGATGAACTTCGACTGGGCGCCCGATGGCTCGCTGTGGGTCGCCGAGACGCCGGAGTATCCGAACGGCCGCCGTGGCATGCGCCCGGATTATCGCGGAAAGGAATGGAAGGACCGCGGCGGCATTGATTTCACGCCCGGCAAACAGGACCGCCCCGCGCATGACAAAATCTCGCGCCTCATTGATACCGACGGCGACGGCGTGATGGATAAGAAGGAAGTTTTCTACGAAGGCCTCGATCTCGTGACCGGCCTCGTTTTCCACAAGGACGGCGTGATCGTCACGCAAGCGCCGGACATCCTCTGGCTGCGCGACACAAATGGCGATGGCAAGGCCGACAAAGTCGAGACGCTCTACAGCGGCCTCGGCACCGGCGACACGCACGCGGTCATCAACAACCCGCGCTGGGGCTGGGACGGCTGGATTTACGCCACGCACGGCTACAGCGCGTCGGGTAACGTGAAAAACGCGAAGGGCGAGAAGCAGCCGAACATCGGCAGCGGCGTCGTGCGCTTCCGGCCCGACGGTTCGGCCATCGAGCAGTATTCGTCGAAAGGCGGCAACACGTGGGGACTGCAAATCACCGCCGACAATCGCGTGATGTGGACCCAGCCCACGAGCGGCCAGCTTCTCATGCACACCGTCCTGCCCGAGTATGCGCTGGCGCGCGGAAAAATCGGCAAGACCGCGAGCTACAATGTCGTCGAGCCTTCCGGGAAAACCTTCCCGCTCGTTCCGTGGGAGCAGCTCGCGTATGTGCAGATTGACTGGGTCGGCTCGTTCACCGCGTCAGCGGGAACCGTGATTTACGACGGCGGCTCGTGGCCGGCGGAGTGGAATGGCGACTACTTCACTACGGAGCCGACCATTAATATCATCCACCACGCGGACCTCACGCCGCAGGGCAGCAGCTACACATTTGCGAAGCAGAAAGGCCGCGAAGAGACGGAGTTCATCCGCAGTCGCGACATGTGGTGGCGTCCCATCGAGACGCGCGTCGGCCCGGATGGCGCGGTGTATATCGGCGACTTCTACAATCAGGCCGTCATCCACAACGACACGCGTGGTCCCGACCACAACAACGTCAACGCCGCAGTCCGCCCGGACCGCGACCACTACTTCGGCCGCATCTGGCGCCTCGACCACAAGGACGCGAAGAAAATCGCGGTGCCGAATCTGGCGAAGGCCTCAGTGGAGGAATTGGTAAAGGCTCTGGAGCATCCGAACCGGCATGTGCGGATGAATGCGAGTCGGCTCTTGCTTGAATATTTTTTTGGGCAGAGCCCAGAAACCGAGAAAAACGAAGTACGTTCAATATTGCAGCGATGGCTCACCAGTAGCTGGTCAAAGTTGGACTTGCAGACAAAAGTGGCTGCGCTGTGGTGCGCGCACGAAACGGGGGCAATCAATCCGAAAATCTTTACTCTCGGCGTCGCAGACAAGCATGCAGACGTGCGTAGGAATACAGCGTTCATTGCGGAAGAGCGAGCACACCAGACGATAATAAGCATGGTGCGAACGGTATTTGGAGAAGGAGCCGAGAAGGTAGTTGATTTAATAAACGACCGTGATGCCTCGGTGCGCTTGGCGGCGTTGCGCGCATTATCAGCCGTGGATTTGAAAGATGAAACTGCGCGGCTATTGACGGCTGCATGGCCAACATTCGACGATGACTTCCAGCGCAGCGCCGCTGTTGGTGCGGCTTCGCGGAATCCCGCCGCCGTCATCGCCGCGGCGCTCGACAGCGCCGACGCACCTGCGCTCGCGCCGCTTGTCACTGCGCTCACGCAAGGCATCACGGCTCCCGACGACGCTGCGAAACTCGTCGTCGCCCTCGCAGGCAAACCCGCCAGCGCCGATTCGCTCAAGCGCACCATCCTCGACTCGCTCGGCAAAACCGTCAGCGGCGCACCCGCGATGAACGCCGACCTTTCCGCAGCGCTCGGCAAACTTCTCGCAAGCGGCGCAAGCGGCAGCGCACTCCCGCTCGCTGCGAAGTGGGACAAAGCAGGCACGCTCAAAGGCGCGACCGAAAAACTCATCGGCGAACTTTTCACGAAGCTCGAAACCGGCGCAGAAGCCGACCGCATCACCGCCGCACAAAGCCTGCTCGGTCTCCGCAGCGTGAACGACAAGGCGCTCGCCGCAGTCGCCAAGCAGCTCTCCGACGCCAAACTCGGCGGTGGCGCGAAAGCCGCCATCATCTCTGCGCTCGGCGAGACCGGCGACAACGCAGTCGGACCCGCGCTCACCGCGGTGTTTGCTTCGCTCGACGCGACCGGACAGGCCGCCGCATTTGACCAGCTCCTCAAGCGCGGTGAATGGGCAAACGCGTTGCTCGACGGCGTGAAAGCCAAGACCCTCTCGCTCACAAACCTCGGGCCCGCGAACATCGCGCGGCTCCGCACGCACGCAGACCCGGCCGTTTCCAAGCGCGCTGCGGACATGCTCGAAGAGCTGAACCCCACCGCGAAGCTCAAGAACGAAGCCATCGCGAAACTCGCGCCGATCGTCGAAGGACCGGGCGGCGACGCCGTGAAGGGCAAGGCCGCATTCACCACCACCTGCGCCATCTGCCACGCGTTTGACGGACAGGGCAAGGACATCGGCCCGGGCCTCACGGGCATGGGCTCGCACGGACCCGGAGAATTGCTCACCGCAATCGTGGACCCGAATCGCGAAGTCGATCCGAGCTTTGTCACGTGGAACTTCGAGCTTAAAAACGGCCAATTCATGTCCGGCGTCATCGCCCGTGAGAACCCCGCGGCCATCATCATCCGCAGCCTCGCGGGTGAGCAGGAAATCAAAGTCTCCGACATCAAAGCCCGCACCAACACCGGCCGCTCCCTCATGCCGGAAGGCTTTGAAGGACTCGGCGGCGAGCAGCTCCGCGACATCATCGCCTACATGGCGAGCGTGGACAGCAAAGGCTACCGCACGCTGGATCTCAGCACCGCCTACACCGCCACGAGCGCGGCGGGACTTTACGATAAAAACGTGCCGAACCCCGAGATGGTGCAGTTCACCAAGACCGGCACCGTCGTCTTCGGCGGCGTTCCGTTCAACCTCGTCGTCCCCGAGAAATCGGCGACTGGAAAAAACGTCGTCCAGCTCCAGGGCGGACCGCGCGGCACGTATTCGAAGAGCCTTCCGGCGAAAGTCGAAATCAAAGGCGGCGGCTTCAAAGCGAACCGCCTCCACTTCCTCGGCGCAGTCGCCGGATGGGGCTACCCGTTCCATCAGGACAACGACGTGGTCATGAAAGCCACCGTCCTTTTTGCCGACGGCAAAAGCGAAACGCTTGAGTTCAAGAACGGCATCGAGTTCGCCGACTACATCAACCGCAACGACGTGCCCGGCTCGAAGCTCGCCGAGGGCCTGACCAAGCGCGGACAAGTGCGGTGGTTCAGCCGCCAGCTCGCGAACACCGGAGTCATCGACAAAATCATCCTCGAAAGCACGAACACCGTGGTCGCCCCGACCACGTTTGCCATCACCGCGCAGCTCGCCGAGCCAAACGCACCGCTCCAAAGCGGAGCACCCGGCGCAGCGCCCGAACCCAAAAAGCCGAAAGCCGCAGCCGCCGGTGGCGACGACGACTCCGGCTTCAAGCCGCAGTTCAGCGACCCCGTCCCCGAGCCGCCCGCAGCGCGCCCGGCAAACGGACCGCGCGTCCTCATCGTCGGCGGAGGCTCGTCGCACGACTTCGTGAAATTCTTCGGCGGCACCGACAAGGACACCCTCAAGCCCGTCGCCGGCTGGGTGGACTTCACGCAAAACCTCAACGGCATCCCGGCCATCCTCGACCGCGTCGACGTCCTCGTCCTCAGCGCCAACCAGCCCATCGCATCGCGCACAAAGAAAGCGCTGCTCGACTACGCCAACCGCGGCGGCGCCATCATCGCCCACCACCCCGGCACCTGGTATGCGTGGCCAAACTTCGCGGATTGGAACAAACAAATCACCGGCGGCGGCGCCCGCGGCCACGACAAGTTTGGCGAATTTGAAGTCACCGTCACCGGCAAACACCCCATCACCGAAGGCGTTAGCGCGTCGTTCAAAATCACCGACGAACTCTACCACTTCCAGCCCGCGGAAGGCGCGGCCCCCATCGAAGTCCTCGCCACCGCGACCAGCACCCAGAAGCCCGGCACCTATCCGCAGGTCTTCATCGTCAAACATCCGAAAGCCAAAATCGTCGGCCTCACCCTCGGTCACGACGCCAAGGCGCACGATCACCCCGATTACATCAAACTGCTCGTAAACGCGATGAAATGGGCCGCGAAGTAAAACGGCACACGCGAATCCCGGCGTCGCATTGACAGAAAGCGACAAAGCGCAGCGCCATCCGGGCGCCGCGTAAGAGCATCCGCAAACCGACGCCGCCCGCGCGCAAAGCGCCGTGGAGTGCGGGGACTCGTCCCCGCCGTGGCCTGCGGGACTTGTCCTGCAAGGGGCGGTGGCATGGCGAAAAAGCGCGCGCACCGGGAGCATCCGGCCGGAAGAGAAGCACGCCACGGGCGGGACGTGTAAAGGACCGGCGACTTCAGTCGCCGTTCTCCGCGCGCGCAGCGCCATCTTTCCCTGTTCTACGCCGTGGATGGAGGTTTGCGCTTCGCGTTTGAGAGGTCGGCGACTGAAGTCGCCGCTCCCTTACGCCGATTCGCAAAAAGCGGCCTCTCTCTGGCAATCGCCCTCCGGCGGGCCTGTGCGAGCTTCCCAGCAAAGGGCGGAAGCGGGCATTTGAAGGGGTGACACAATCGTTCACTTGTATGAAACAACTGCAAAAAGGGTAAACGCAATCGCTCAAAGGGTAAACGCAATCGCTCAAAGGGTGAATGCAATCAGTCAAAGGGTGAACGCAACCGGTCAAAGGGTGAACGCAATCGGTCAAAGGGTGAACGCAATCGGTCAAAGGGTGAACGCAATCGGTCAAAGGGTGAATGCAATCGGTCAAAGGGTGAACGCAATCGGCCAAAGGGTGAACGCAATCGGCCAAAGGGTGAACGCAATCGGCCAAAGGGTGAACGCAATTGCTAATGGGTATGAAACAACTGGCGTAACCATGAACGCAATCGGCGTAGTGATGGACACAATCGGCGTAACCATGGACGCAAACGCAAAAAGGTACATCCGAACGCCCATTGTTTCCGCCGTTTGTTCTTTCGCGTAGAATCAATGAGTCAGCACCGCAGCAAGTCTGGCCCAAAACAGCAGCCGGTTTTTACACGCTTGGCATCATAAGTCGCTTGTGATGTCCGCTATGGTCACAGGTTGCGCAGATTTGCTGAAAGCCTTTTACCCAAAACCAAAAGCCAGCCTTCCACACCACCACGCCTCCATCACCCGAGCAAAAGCGCTCTCACGGCCATTCGATGCGTGTATTCGGCAGCGCCGCTCTTAAGGCATCGACGCTCTCGCGCTTCAGCCCCATGCAGTGACGAAGATAGACCTCTTCGAGAGCGGGTAGGCTCTTGAGAGCGTCCACATTGGTCAGCCCTGTGCAGCCGAGGAAACCGACGCTTTCTAGCGCGATGTGGTTTTTGAGCCCATCGAGATTGGTGAGCCCAGTGCAGTAGAGCAGGTCGAGATGTTCCAACGTGGAGAGGTTTTTGAGCGCATCGACGTTTTTTAAGTGCGAACTGCTGTAGATTTTGAGGTTTTGAAGCGCGGGGAGGCCGGCAAGCCCGTCGATATTTTCGAGTCTGGTTCCGGAGAGAACAATCACAGATTTCAGCCTGGTGAGCGGGCGGAAGGAGCGGGGATTGTGCAGAGAGGTGGCATCATCAATGGTCAAATGCGTTGGATTCAGCCGATGGAGGACATCGACGTGCTGCTCAAGATCATCGATGGTCGGAATGCCCACCCAACTCACGCCATCGGTCCACGTTCCTTTTCGAAAAGCATTCCTCCAGTCCGCATAAATCTCTTTGGATGGTTCGGTGTATTGCACCGTCCACCCCAGAGCCTCCGCCTCCTTAATCGCGGAGCGCTTGTCATAAACGCGCCATCCACCCCAAGCGGAGATGGCGACCGTGAGCACGATGAACCATCGCTTGAAATGCCATTTGCGGCGAGGCGGTGGCGAGGCGGTTTGCATGGGGGCGTTTTGTATTCGCTTTGTCCGCGGCACGCCATCACGGAGACGCGCGTGGTTTTTGTCGCCGCCCGCGGTGCGCGATGCGGGCGCGGTTATGGCGCGGTGGTTTCGACTTTGACGCGGAAGAAGCGGCCGTTCGGGGTTGCGGCGGTGCTGATGGTGACGCCGACGGCGACGGGGCCGGTGCCGGTTTCCTGGATGGTGGCCTCGGGGACGAGCGATGTGAATGGCGCGCCGGCGGTGCTGCGGGCGATGGCCGTCCATGTTCCGCCGAGGGTGGTGGCGGCTTCGATGGTGATGGTGGCTTCGTTGCGCGCGGGGTCGCGATTGAGGCTGAGTGTGATGTTGCCGGGCGTTGTGCCGACGGTGAACGGGCTGCCGCCGCCTGCGGTGGGGGAGGTGAGGAGGGCGTATTCGACGATGTTTTTGAGTCCATCGCCGTCGGCGTCTGCGTCGTTTGCGCTGTTGCCGGTGGCGGCGGTGGTGCCGAAGTAGGTTTGCCGCCAGGTGAGGAGTGGTGTGCCCACGGTGACGTTTGCGGTGGTGTCGCCGAAGGTGGTGATCGCGCCGTCGCTGGCGGTGAGGCGCAGGCGGTAGGTGCCGGTGGCGGCGAAGGTGACTGCGGTGTCGATGGAGGTGGGTGCGGTGAATGTGACGTCGCTTTCCGGCAGCCAGAGCGGCGTGAGCGTGGCGGGAACGGGCCGTGCGTCGTCGGTGACGGTGGCGTCGATGCTCCACGGGCCGTTGCCGGAGAGAGGAGCGCCGGCATTTACGTTCGGGCCGATGTTGGTGGGGAGGAAGAAGTTCGCGTTGTCGAAGACGGCCGTGGAAGCGGTGGCCTGCACAGCGCTGGTGATGGCAAGGCCGACGAGTGGCGATGCGCCCATCGCGGGGATGGTTTGCGTGGCGCCGCGTTGAGTCCACGCGATGCCGTCCGCGCTGTAGTAGGCGCTGAAGTTATCGCCCGCACGAACGAGGCGGATGTAGCGGGGCATCGTGTAAACGGTGCTGCCCTCGGATGCGTAAGGCGCGACGCCCGCAGTGAGGCGCGCCTGGAAGGCGTGTGTGCCCGCGCCTTTGTGCATGGTCATCGCGTAGGGTGCGTTTGCTGCGTTGCTCGCGCGTGCCATGAGTCCCATTCGGAAGGAGCCGCTGTTGCCGGGATTGGTGAAGCTGGAAATGCGGACGACGAGATCGAAGTCGCCCGTACGCGGAGCGGCGAGGAAGTAGAAGCCGTCGCTTGTCCCGCTGCTGCTGATGCCGCTGCCTGCGCCGGTGAGCGTGATGGTTCCGCCTTCGAGCGAGCCCGGCGTTGTGTCGGCCTCGCTCCATGTTCCGGCGGCCGTGGTGGTGCCGATGGTTTGCGCGGTGAGGGTCTGGCCGACGTTTACCTTCACTGTGTCGGTCACGGTGTTCGTTCCGTAGGTGGCGCTTGTTTGCAGGACGTATTCGCCCGGCGTTGAGAAGGTGGCCGCGACGCTCGTGGTGGTGGCGGTTTCAAATGTGACGGTCCCCGGCCCGCTGAGCATGGTCCAGGTGAAGGGGACATTGACCGTGCCGGTCGGCGTCGGCCGCGTGGCATCGACGACGAGCATGATGCCGTTGCCTGCGGGAATCGTGACTTCCGGACGGAGCGGCGAGGTGATGGAAATCACGGGCGGCGCGTCGTCGTCTTCGATGGTCGTGGAGACCGATGACACGGGCCCGAGATCGTAGTTCGGATCGGGCGTGATGGTGATGGTGAGCGTTTCGTCCGCTTCCTGCACCACGTCGTCAACCAGCGTGACGGGCAGCGATGCGGTCAACTGGCCGACGGGAATGGTGACGCTGGCCGGAGGAGCGGTGAAATCATCCGGCGCCGTGGCCGTGCCGCCGGTGCTCAAAAGCACCGTGAGCGGGAAAGCGGTCGAGCCGCTGCGGGTGACGACGTAGTTTGCCGCGCCTGCGTTTTCCAGCACGTCGACAGGACCGGAGATGGAGACCGCCGGGCGTGTGCTGTCCGTGAGCGTGATGGTATGAACCGCCGGCGTGCCAAGGACGCTGTTTGTCGGGTTTGCGAGCGAAACGATGACCGTCTCCGCAGGCTCCGGAGCGCCGTCTGTGAGGATTGTGAAAGGCAGCAGCTTGAGCGTCTCGCCAGCCGCAAACGTGAGCGTTCCCGGCGCGAGCGTGTAGTCGGTGCCGGAGCTCGCGGTTCCGCCCACGGTGTATTGCACGGTGGCGCTCGTGGTGAGCGGGCGATCGAGCACGGCCATCAACAAGGGCTCCGTTCCGTCGCCCTCGCCCTTCGTCGTCGATGCCACGATAAAGCGCACGCGGGCGGCGAGATCATCGGCGTCGTTGATGGTGAGCGTGTGGGTCGTGCGGCTTGTCGAGATGCGGGCGAAGCGTGCATTGCGCAGACTGAAGAGCGCGGTCTCGCTTCCCTCGCTCACACCGTCGTTGCGAACACGCACGCGGATGTTTTTCGAAAGTTCGCCGGGTGCGAATGTGATCACGCCGCCGGGAATCGGCGCGTTGCCATTCGCTGCGTCGAGGAACGCCCAGTCGATATCGTCGCCCGCCGCGGTTCCGCCGCCGCTGGTGTATTCGACTGTCACAGTTTCCGCGCTCGCGATGTCGAGCGTCACGGGAATGTCGCGCCAGTCGTTGCCGGAAACGAGCGCTTCCGTAGTCGTGCCCGTCGCACTCGCGAAGCCGACAGTCACCGGCGGCGTTTCATTGTCCGCGAGGTAAAGCGTCGCGCTGGCCGGAATGTCCGCATCATAGCCGGGACCGGCCACTACGGTGACGGTGACCGTTTCCGTTCCTTCGATGAGCGTGTCGTTGATGGGCGAAACGGTGAGGTCCGCGCCGCTCGCGGTATCGGGGATGGTGATTGTGCCGCTGAGCAAATCGTAGTCGGTGCCATTGATTGCGGTGCCGCTCACGACGTAGTTCACGACGAGGTCGCCGGTCGTCCCTCCGCGGGAGAAGTAGAATTTCCCGGTGTCCGGTGTCGTGGCTTCCGCCATGCCGTCGTTCCAGGTGGAGACCATCACGCGGTCGCCGGAGTCGTCATCCTTCAGCCGCAGCGTCGCGCTTCCGTCGTTGAGGACTTTGTAAGTGGCGCCGGGTGTGATGTTCAAAATGATCGTCTCGGTCGGCTCGCTGAGCGCGTCGTTCAAAATGGGAATGGTGACCGTTGTTTCCACGGAGCCGTTTGCCGCGAGTGTCACGCTTCCGCTCGGTGCGGTGTAGTCGCTTCCCGCCGTGGCGGTGCCGCTGAGAGTGTAATTGACCGTGATATTTCCTGTCGCGGAGCCGATGCTGCGGATGATGAAAGTCCCGGCTGTGCCCGGCTCTGCCGGCGATGTTCCCGCGCGCACGGCCACGAGCGGTTTGTCATCGTTGTCCGCGATGTTCACCGTCGCGCTGTAGGCGGTGCCGAGCTGGTAGGCGTTGTTGTAGGTCGTGAGGTTGAAGGTCACCGACTCGGGGTCGGTCTCGCCGATGTCGTCATCATACGGCGTGATGATCACCGCCGCGCTCGTCGCGCCTGCAGGAATGGTGATTTGGCCCGGCAGCGCATAGTAATCGGTGCCGTGCAGCGCCCGGCCCGAGAGCCCGTAGTAAACGGTCAGCGGTGCCGCGGTGGAGCCGGTGCGCGTGATTAGAACCACTCCCGGGTCGCGGCCGGCTTCGTTTGCGTCGGCGTCGAGCGCCGTCACACTGACCACCGAAACGTCATCGTCCGTGATGGTGATCGTTGCGGTTCTTTCGGCCGCGTCGCGGATGTATGCGGCGTTGCTGGAAATGGTGATGGTCGCGTCCTCGGGGACTTCGATTGCCGAGTCGTTGGTGGGCGCGAGCGTGACCGTCGTGGATGCCTCGCCGCTCGGGATCGTAATCGTGGTCGGCTGTGTCGCGTAGTCCGAGCCATTCGTCGCGGTTCCGCTCCACGCCACCGCGACATTGAGCGCCGCAGTGGTCGGGCCGGTGCGCGAAATCACAAACGTTCCGGGGTCGCCTGCTTCGTTTGCGTAGAAGTCCGGCACGACGACCTTCACGACAGGAAGCGCCGTGTCGTTGTCGGCGATCGTGAGTTCCGCGACGCCACCGGCGCGGACCTGATAGCCTCCGACGGAGAATTGCAGTTTCACAGTCTCCGGTCCTTCCGCAGCAGTGTCGTTCACCGCCGCGACATCGACCGTCAGCGATGCCTGTCCCGCGGGAATCGTGAATTTATAAAGCGACCCGGTGGCGACGTAGTCCGGCGTGAAAGTGTAGTCGGTCGTCTTCGTGGCGGTGCCTCCGACCGGCGCGACTGTTACGTCCAAGGCCGCTGTCGTGTCGCCGGTGCGGGTAATCACGAACGAGCCGTTCGCGCCGCCCTCGGCTGCGTTCGTGGCAGTGATGGTCAGCTCGGGCACGCTCGCGGCTGTCCAGTCCTTGCCGGTCACCGTGCTGTTCGCGACGACGGTCACCGGGCTCACGTAGCTCTCGGTGAACGTATAGCCGGTCAGCAGTGTCGTGAATGTGTGCGCTCCCGCGGTGAGGTCGCACACGGCGTAGTCGCCATTGCTGTCCGTGAACGCGTATTTTCCGTTGTCGCTCGTTACGCGGACGCCGACGACCGGCTGCGCGCCGTTTGTGATGCGGCCCGTGACAATGCCGCGACCGTGGTTGCCGACGTTGACGACGATGTGCTTCCGCGCGATGCCGCCCTTCATGTCGGACACCGTGCAGTGAACCGTCATCTGGTCCACGCTCGGGAACGTGCGTGTGAAAGTCGGCGTGTTCGTTCCGTAAACGCCGTCATTAAACTCCCAGTGATACGCGAGCGTGTCGTTCTGCGCGTCGGTCGCGTCCGCTGTGAACGTGATGTTTCCTCCCGCGGAAATCGTCGTCGCGCTCGCGGTCAGCGAATTGAAAACGGGCGCGGTGTTTCCGGGAAATGGTCCGCGCTGATACGCGAAATCGAGCGACGCCGGAGTCGTTGCATTTTTCGACAGCACGGTGAAGTGAATGTCCGATTCGTAGTCGCTGAATGTGCGTCCGACCTGAATGCCGCCATCGCCTTTTCCGCCGGGACTTCCGGGCGTCGTGTCGATGAGGTGTCCGCAATTCGAGCCGAGGCCGTCGATGATCATGAGCAGCGAGTTTGCCCACTCGGTGTTGTACGCGGGGTGGTATTCGAGATAAAAGCGCCGCTGCGCGTCCTTGCCGACGCGGAACGCGTAATGTTTGCCCTCCTCGAGTTGCGGCTGATCGTATGCGTAGATTCGATACACGCCGCTTGCGCTCGGCGCATCGGACGGGCGGTGCACGTAGGGATCGCTCAGCCAGCCGAGGTCGCGCTTGCTCTTCGTATTGTAGTGCGCTGCGAATCCGCCTCCGCCGCCCATCACGTCGTAGCTGTTTCCGTATTCGGAATTCGATCCGACGCCGATGGCGGAGCCGTCGCTCGTGCTCCAGAAGTTGGCGTGATTCCGTCCGAGGGAGTGGCCGCACTCGTGGTTGAGAACATCCATTCCATCCCAGGAAACCCAGACGCTGTCGCCACCGCCCCACGAAATCCCGCTCAGTCGCGGACCGCCGTTCACGCGGACAATCGTGCAATTGAATTGATTCGAATCGTAGCCGAGCTTCCGGGCTTCCGACCGGGCATCGCTGTGGACAAGCCCGAGGCCGTCCACTTCGCTGTCTTTCTCGATATACCAGGCCTGCGAGTGGGGGAGCGTGATGAGCGGCGTGACGGTCGATGTCGTCGTCATTCTTCCGAAGCTGCTCTCCAGATAAAAGCGCGACACATTTCGCATGTCGCTGTGTGCGCTGTCCTCGGTGTTTGGCGCTTTAAGCTGATCGGGATAAGTGATGCGGATGTAGAGGCAGCGGAAGTTGCCGATCGCCTCGGACGAAGTTCCCGGATGTGTGTCCTTGAAGAAACCGGCACCTGCATTTCCCGACGCCATCAGCATCGCCTTGTATTCCTCCTCCAGCACGCGGACGTGGGTGCCGTTGCAAAGCCGGATGATGCGTTCGCCGATTTGCACCGTTGGCGTCTCATCGGTCACCGGTTCCTCCGGTGCTGGCTCGGGCGTCGCGATTCCCGAAACCGGGCACAGCGCCTCGACCTTGGCGGACTTCGCGATGCGCTCGCCCTTCTCAAGCTGGCGTACGGGATTCGATGAGACTGCAAACTCGCGGTCGATTGCCACGCCTTGCAGCGCTACGGATTTCGCGGAGTTCAGTGTCTCCAGGTCTTCGGAGACGCGGGCCTTGTAGCTCTTTCCATCGGCCGTTTCAAAGTAGCGCAGTGTCAGTTCGGTCCCGTCCGGCACAGGGCCTTGCGGGCGCCCGCGATAGACGTTGAGGTTGCCCGTTGCGCCGACCGGCTTCTCGAGGTGCGCAGTAATGGATTCCGGGAGGTCCTGCAAAATGACGCGCGGAACTGCGTGGTCGAGCGCCATGCGCGGGCTCTTCACAATCAACGCCTTCATTTCCGGACGCCGCTCCGTCGCGAGTTTCACACCCTCCGCCTCCATCGTCGCGCGGGTGCCGGCATCGGCGGATTTCCAGCGCTGTGCCCAGTTGTTGAAGGCGATGATTTTTGAAAAATTCGCATCCCGCGGAATCGCGGCTGCAGCCTCGGCGGTCATCGTGAGCGCGCCCGCGTCGCTTGGTGCGACTTGCGGTGTCTGTGTGTTCGTCACCGCAACCGGTTCGACTGCGGGAGCCGCCTGCTGCGTTTGCACTGTCGCAGTCCGTGGTGCGGACTCAGGCGTTGTGGGCCAGAAATAGACTGCGGCGATGGTGCACGCGACGGCGATGGTGATGCGGTTCTTCAAGAGTTTCATGGGTCGGGGTTGATGGTGACGTCCGGTATATTGGAGCATTTTGCACTCCGGTCGCGGACATTTTTGTGACGATTTTGAAAGCAGAAATCAGGCTCGCCGGCAGCGTGGATTCGTCATGATTGCTTCTGCGTAAATTGCGTCCTTCGCGATGCGCGACCGCAATGCGAACCTAAACAACGCTGGTCCGTCTTCGCCGTCCACGCGACGGGAGCCCGTGGACTTGTCGCCGACGCGTTGGCGGTCCGCAAAGGTGTGATGGTTGTGCGGCATTGTCCGGAGGTGATAGAGTGGGGGGAGAACTACCGGGCAGCGTCACTCATGCGATGGGCTGCCCGCGCTCCAATCACGGAGCTTCTTCGACGATATCGAGGAAGACCTTCTCGCCCCGCTTTGCTCCCGCGGCTGCGAGGAGATTGCGGAGGGCTTGAATCGTCGAGCCTCCTTTGCCGACGACCTTGCCTACATCGGACTTCGCCAACTGAAGTTTAAAGACGATGCGCTTGGGTGCCTCCTCCTTTAGAATGACCATTTCGGCAGGGTATTCGATGAGGTGGCGGAGGACGTAATCTAGGAAGCGTTCCATGGTGATGGCTACCTACCTTGTCAGTTGGCGGTTCGTAAAGCGCGGAATGCCGGAAGCAGGTATGTTCCCGCTTCCGGCACCCGGAAATCTAATTTTGGGGCGAAACTGCGCGTTTGCGCAGCGTCTTACGCAGCTGCGGCAGCCTTGCGCACCTTCTTGACGAGGCTGCGCACGGTATCGCTCGGCTGGGCACCACTCTTCACCCAGTAGTCCACGCGGGCGAGGTCGATGTTCGCGTTCAAGCCCGTCTTCTTGGGATCGTAGTTCCCGATGATTTCGATGAACTTCCCATCACGCGGACTGCGTTGATCTGCGACCACTACCTTGTAGTAGGGTGTATTCTTTGTGCCTTCGCGGCGGAGTCGGATGACGACCATAGTTACTGTTATGCTTAGGTTATTGTTGAAAATTTAGCCCCGGCCAAAAAGACTTTTCCCCTTGGAACGGGTCATCATCTTTTGCAACCGAGGCATCTGTTTCATCATCTTGCGCATCTCATTGAAGCGCGAGATTATTTCGTTTACTTCTGTGACGGTCGTGCCGCTCCCGCGTGCGATTCGCTGGCGCCTCCGGGCATTCAGGATGTCCGGCTTCGCCCGCTCCTCAAAAGTCATCGATTGAACAATGGCTTTGGGTCGCGAGAGCTGCCTCTCGTCAATTTGAAGATCGCCGAGCTTACCCATCCCCGGCAACATGCCAAGGATTTTTTCCATCGGACCGAGCTTCTTCATCATCGAGAACAGTTCGAGGAAGTCGTTGAGGTCGAATTCCGCCCTCCGCATCCGCTCCTCCATCCGCTTCGCGTCCGCTTCATCAATGGCCGCAGCGGCGCTTTCCACGAGCGTGACGATGTCGCCCATTCCCAGGATTCGCCCGGCGAGACGGTCGGGATGGAACACCTCGAAGGCGTCCATCTTCTCGCCGTGACCGGCGAATTTGATCGGCTGCTTCGTGACCTCGCGCATTGAAAGCGCCGCACCACCGCGGGCGTCGCCGTCGAGTTTCGTGAGGATGAGACCCGTGATTTGCAGCGCTTCGTGGAAATGCGTCGCCACGCTCACCGCCTGCTGTCCCGTCGCCGCATCGGCCACGAGCAGGACTTCCTGCGGCTGCAGCATTTCCTTGAGCTGCTGCACTTCCTTGATCAGCGCCTCGTCGATTTCCTGCCGGCCCGCCGTGTCGAAAATCACCACATTGTGCGGCGTCTGCGAGAGCCATTGCAGCGCGGCCTTCGCGGCGACGAGCACATTCGTCTCGCCCGGCGTGGGCGTGAAAACGGGCACGTTGAGCTGCCGTCCGAGCGTCGCGAGCTGCTCGATGGCTGCAGGCCGGTAAAGGTCGCACGCCACCAGCGCCGGCGCCTTGCCCTGCTTGCGCAACCAGTTCGCCAGCTTGCCGCACGTCGTCGTCTTGCCCGCACCGTTCAGGCCTACGATGAGGATGCGCGCGGGCGCCGTGAGATTCAGCTCCGATGCACCACCGCCCAGCAGGCGCGTGAGTTCATCGTGAAAGATTTTGACGATCTGCTGGCCGGGCGTCACCGACTTCAGCACCGCCTCGCCGAGCGCCTGCTCCTTCACCCGGGCGATGAAATCCTTCGCCACCTGAAAGTGCACATCGGCCTCCAGCAACGCCATGCGCACTTCGCGCAGCGCATCGGTGACGTTCGATTCGGAAATCTTCCCCTTTCCCGACAGATTGCGGAAAACGTCCTGAAGTTTATCGGCGAGCAGACTGAACATGAGGCGCGGACACTAGCGACGGCAGTGGCGTTGGCAAGTTGCGCGTGCCGTCCTCACCACAAAACCTCCACATCGTATTTCGCAATCTCAGGGTCGCACGTCACAAGTTGGTATCCTCCCCGTTTTGCCTGCGCGATCAGAATCCGGTCAAACGGATCGCGATGATGCGGCGGTAGCGATGAAAGCGCGAGAATGTCGGCGCGGCTGATGGGATCGATGAGCAGCCCATTGCGGGACTCGTGATCGCGCAGCAAATCATCAAGCGGCATCCTCAACTCCATCTTGCCGAGCTGCATTTTGATTTGCATCTCCCACACATTCGCGAGACTGAAATGCAGCGAATTATCTGGCGAGAGCATCGCCGCCAATGCCTTGCGCGATAGCTTCGGGTCATTCGCGTCCCACCACACAAAAGCATGGACATCGAGTAACAACTTCATGCGTCTCTACCCAGCCAGAATTCATCAGGAAGCGGCGCGTCAAAATCCGCTGCCATCACAATTGCACCCGGATGCAGCCCCGCCACACGCGGCTTGGAAATAGAAGGTTGCGATGCACGCTCCAAACGTTCAGCGACATGCAAAAGCAGCTTTTTGAGTTCTTCCGGGGATAATTCATCCGCTGCAGATTCAATCTCGGCGAGTGTGCTCATGCGCGGAAAATGGTCGAAGTCCTGCAGGGCGTCAACTCACTGGTTTGGGTGTGCTGAAAACGTGATTCTGTTCGTTTTTTGTCGCCTGATCCGCTTCCCCTTTCCCGAGAGGTTGCGGAAAACGTCCTGAAGTTTATCGGCGAGCAGACTGAACATGAGGCACGGACCCTACCCACCCGCCTCCGCAATGCAAGCCGCGCTTCCGCCCGTCGAGCCTTCTGCCTTGTCGTCCTGTCTGATTAGGCCGCGTCGTCATGGGTCAAAGTAAATCATGCTCTGCCAAAGCCTCACTCCAAATCACGTCCTTGCTCTGGCGAAAGTATCTCCGCAAGACCTCCTCGACCTGAACGCTCTCAAGCTCGCCGCGAGCAATCGCATCCAAAAGCAAACGGGAATCGCCTGAACCCATCCTCAAGGGGGACTCCACGTGGCAGCAGCCATAACCGTCGAATGAAATCCTGCGGAGCGAGACAATCCCGGCATCGTCCGTGTCGAAGTCGGCAAAGACACTGCCTCCCTGAAAGCAAAGACAAAAGCTACAGGGCCGGGTGGGCATCACCGGATATGTCTGGACTGCGAGACTCATGGCGTGGTCGAGCGGCCTAACGCCCCCAAGCTCAGCGACCCGGCCCGCAGGTGACCATGATTGCAACCGCGACGCGATGGCCGGTTCATAGGCAGTGGATGGTTAGACCACGGGTTTGAATGTCTCATACTCCTGCTCCAACTCTCTCTCCTCGTCCTCGCTCACACTGTAAGCAGAATACGCGAACCCGCAGCCAAGGCGGGCAATCAACTGCAACTCCTCCAGCGAATACTCCTCATTGCACTGCGCGTAGTAAAAGCGACCGATGCTGATGTGGCAGTCGGTAGCCCCAGCCGCGCGGATGGCTGGAAGAACCGGCTCGATCGTCTGCACGACATGTCTGATGCGCTCGGCATTTGGAACAGATGGCGGAACAACGTAGCTCGCCGAACCGTAGGGCATGGGCAGTCCACGATAGCGGTAACGTGTGCCAATCGTTCCGGGGTCGTGCTGCTCAGTGAACTGGAAGGGAACACGACTCGGTCTGAAATCCGCTCCCCACATCTCGAATGAAACGCGCCAAGGCATACGAAGTGGCCTAACTCCCCCCAATCCGACCGGCCATTTTCGCCAGTCGAGTAGCGGGCGACATGGAGAGTGTGGCGCTAATTTGAGTGTGGTTCATTGTTGCGACAACGGGATCACGAAGCTGCGCATCCACGGCATGCGGTCACGGATTGCGGTTGTTGGGACGGGACACATAGAGCTGAAAAACGAGAAAGGCGACAAATACGAAAGAGACGAAATACGAAGCATCTCGTTTGAAGAGACCACAGTCGCCACCGCGGGAGCTGACTGTCCAGGCCGGATGAAGGAGCAAAAGAAAACTGCCCGCATACGCTGGCCACGCTTTGCCGTTGCGGCGCAAACACAGGAGGTATAGCGCCAACGTAACCAGCGCCGCAAAACCGGCGCAGTAGTCGCCGATCGAATCGCTCTTGGCGATGGCGTTCGCAGCTCCCGGGCCGCTGCATGCGAGAAAAACAAGCGGATCAATCATCAGAGCGTTGGTAGTGGTTCATTGCGCAGGTTTGCCGTGGGGCGCTCCTTTGAGTGTGGTTCATTGTTGCGCGTGTCATTTATACGCGTGCAGCCTTAGTCCGGTGGGCAGGTGCTGCAATTCGAAGGATCCAATTCGCTGTATCTCACGCTCAATAGCGCAGACATCTTGGTCATAGAGCCTTTTGCCCGCCTTATGGTTGTTTACGTCCACATAGTCTTCATACTTGTGGGGAAACTCGATCCACTCGACCTCTTTGTATAGTGTCGGCTCCTCAAAAAAAGGCTTGAAGTCCGATGTGACAAAGGCGGTCCAGTAAATGGTCTCATTGTGGATCAATTTGTAGGTCACGTGGATGCCGTCGGGAAAGGTGTCTGTAAGACAGTCGATGAGGCGTTCCCACTTTGAATCACTCATCAGCGAGACGCTGAATCTCTCAGCGACTATGCGATCAAGTTCTGCATCCGAATGGAAATGGAAGTGTCGGTAGGTTCTCATGGTTGCTCTGCACAACGTCCAAGCTCAGCCACGCGGGGCGTTACTTTGAGTGTGGTTCATTGTTGCGCGGGCTGAGGATGACGTGACGACGCTCGCGAACATACTCGTTGCGGTGGTGCCAGTAATCGCGGGCAAAGCCATCTCGGAGCGTGACGATTGGCTGTGAGCCAGGATGCGGAATGCGTTGCTCGACGATGATGATGCGATAATGGGAGTCGGGGTCGGAATCAAAGCGAACAAGTGCGTAGAAATAAGACGCCTGCTCGAGAGAACTTTCGGCTCTCCAATGGGCTTTTTGGACGGAAAGGGTCTCTCCCCGAAGTGCTGGACGCCGCGCGTAGATAAGTCCTAGTGCGTAGCTGTCGCTGCGCCGATGCTCGCGCCACTCGCTGTGCTCGCGAATAGCCTCGCAGCCGGAAAAACTCAGCAACGAGAGGATAGCGATGCACAGGAAAAAGTATTTGAGGACTTGGTTCACAGGAAACGCTTAGCGATGCCGAACGACTCAAGCGCTGGCACCGCTGGGGTGGCGGCGCACGTCGGAAGCAGGGTTGAGGTTTGAGTTAGAGAGGACGTCAGAGGCTGAAGGGAACCCCAGCGGTTGACCAGCCGCGCCTTGTTCGGCGTTGCGGCTTTTGGGAATTGGGTGTGCGTCGTCATACTGAGGCAGATGCTGCTGCTGCGATGTAGAGAACCACAAAGGCAACCCCAAGCAGACCGGCGAAAACGAGGCAGAAAGCAAGTGCGGAACAACGGGGACGCGCGCTCACCTGAAATCCTATTAGTGCGAGCAGCGCAATGCCGGGGGCAATGGTGCCGAGTGCGACATAGCCCATAATGGAACCGTAGGATAGCGCACAAAGAACAACAGTGGCGGCGGCGTAGCAGGCGAAGCTGCCATAAAGCACTCGGTCTCTGGGGCGAAACGTCATTGAGGTCTCGCTGTTCACGGTTTGGGTTGATTCACAGGTTGATTGTTTGGCTTCAATTGCTCGGGATGCGCGTAGCAACGCCGAACTACTGGATCACGCACAAATCCGCATGTTCGTGCTCCGGCTTTATAGGCGACGGATTTGTTGGGATAGCATGGGTTGAGGCGTCCATGGGGGTTGGTTTTGCCGCTGCGGGCGGGATGGGGCAATAGAAATGTGGGTATCTGCTCGCATGGGGGCGGAAAGCTTCGTGGAAATGATCCCGCGTTAAAGGCTTGGATGGCGCTCGCGGAAGGGGCGGTTTGCATGACAAAAATTTCACCTCCTTGGACCTTGCAGATGGAAAAAATGGGCTATTTTTCCGATATGCAAGCCGTGTTGACAGTCTGGACGCGGGGTTGTGTGGGGGGAAATGGCGGGAAAACCCGTGATTTACGGGGTTCTCGGAGGGAAGTGGCTGTCGCGGTATGCTTTGTCGTCACAACAAACCGCTTCCGGAGCGTCCGGGTCTGCTTCGTTGTCGCTACAAACGGCCTCCGGAGCCTCCGGGACCGCTTCGTTGTCGCTACAAACCGCTTCCGGAGCCTCCGGGACCGCTCCGTTGTCGCTACAAACCGCTTCCGGAGCCTCCGGGACCGCTTCGTTGTCGCTACAAACCGCTTCCGGAGGCTCCGGCACCGTTCCGTTGTCACGACAAACCGCTTCCGGAGGCTCCGGCACCGCTTTGCAGAGGCCGTTTTTGGGTCAAAAGCCGGCGTTTTCCCAGCCGTCGGGACGGCAAAAGGAGGGACGGGGCGATGAGACCGATTCGGTGGGACGACGGGACGCGATTTGATGACCCGAACGCTCGGTGGGGCGACCCGTCTTATGTGCTGGAGCCGGGCGATCCGGGCTACGTCATCCCGCCGCCGGTGGAGGGTGCTTTTCCTAAACCTAAACACAAACACAAGACCATGAGTTCAAACGCAACACCTACCAACCGAAACGTCCTCACCGCACTTGCCCGCCGCATATTAGCCGGGCAGATCGCCCACGGAGCGAGTGTGGGGCTTACCAAACATCTGCCGGCTGCGATGGATGCAGCCATTAAGAAACTCGACGGCGACGCGAACGCCACCGAGGGCAGTGCGGCAAACAAGGGCAGCCAGCTCGTTTACCGCGAATGCGTCGGGGCGAGTCAGGCGGCGGAATCGGCGATGGTGACGCTGAGCGAGACGACGGTGAAAACGTGGCTGGAGGGGTATCGCAAGATCATTGAATGCGTCCACGGCAAGTCGGCAAACGCGGGCTGGCAGGCGGCGGGTTTTGAGCAGGGCAGCACGGCGGTCCCGCGCACGCACAATGCGCGCGCTTCGCTGGTGACTGCGGCGCGTGCGTATCTCGCCGCGCATTCCACGTACGAGACGACGCTCCCGCACGGCCCG
>SXWH01000146.1 GCA_005791535.1 Verrucomicrobiaceae bacterium
CCGCAGGAGCTGGGGAAGATATGGACGGATGAGTGATGGGGGCCGAACGCAGAGAGTATGTTTTTTTCATAAAGGCAGAAATCCCAGCCCCACGAGCACCGCCCGTCGAGCCTTCTGCCTTCTCATCCTATCTGGTTAGGCCGCTGGTCCTTTGTCATGGTGCTGTGCTCGCTCAGTCCAATACTGTGTCCGCAGCCGACTCTCCGGTGCGGCGTTGTAAAGTATCTCGCAATCGCAATAGCCGCCCTGGGCCATGAGAACGTGGAACACGTCGAAGTGCTCCTCCTCGGAGAAACCGCTCTCCGCCAACACAGAGCGAGCAATGCGGAAATCACCGTGGCAACTCTCCGGCGAGCACGAGCCGTCGGCTGGGCACATGCGGTCATCGAGTCGGCGAAGAAACCCTGAGCCGTGTAAGCAGCGCATGACATCGGGCGTGATGCTGCGCACCAACTCCTCGTCAGGATAGCGCAAGTCGGTCTCTGTCTCGCCCGGTGCAAGCTCATACCACTCCGTATCGGCGAGATGCTCGTCGTAAAACTCGCTCGGAATGTGATGAACGATGTAGTGGTAACGCTGGAGGGGATAAAGAACGCCGAACTTTAGGCTGCGAAAGAAGACACGCCGCCGTGCGTGCTCCCCATCACGCTCCGAAACCTGAACATCAATGTCGGGATAATCGCCAATCAAGTAGCCCTTCAGTGCAGTTGCGAGTTCATGCGCGGTCATGGCGAAGCGGTCTAACATCCTACTCTCCCGCAAACGAGGAGGCTGTTGTTGGCATGTGGTGTTCGCATGTTCGTTTTTCCGTTTGCGGATGACGACGGAAGCGGGGCGCGGCTTCTCTGTCGAGGCGGACTTTGGTGTCGGTACTTTGTGGTTCACGGCGCTCGAATCGGGCGTATGGAGCCGGCTCAACCCGGAGACCGCTTTTGAGGGCCGAAGGCCCGGCGATGTTATAGCCCGGGGTGAAGCCCCGGGTAGGAGATGGAATGAATGCCAGGCCCTGTAGGGGCGGCACACGAATCGTTGCCACGGGTTTTGTCCCGCCCTTGCAGGGCTGCATCCTGTTTGTGAAGCCAACCCAGGGCTTCACCCCGGGCTATTACATCTCGCACCTTCAGCGCTCCAATGCGGCGTCATGTCCCGGTTCACCGGCGGTCGGAATTTTGGGCTTGAGCATCCAATTGCCTCCGGTATTCGAAAAGCATTCACCGCCGTAGAAGGCTGGGGATGACTGGGTCGACCTTCTGGGGGGATAGTCGGTCCGGCTCCCCAGCCTTCTACGGCGGTTTTTCTTTGTGCTGGGCCGATGGGCGGGGTGGTTGAAAAGGCGGAAGTCGGATTTTTCGGGAGCGTGCGGTTTTCGTGAAAGATTTGCCGAAAACGCCCGTATTTTGGGGATGAAAAATTCATCGTCCCGGAGTGAAAAGGTGGCTCGCGTGCATCAGGAATCGTTTCAATGTGCGGAGCGGTTTTGTAAGCGGTTTCGGCGGAGGGTGCAGGAGGTTCGGGAGGGGGCGAAGGTGAGTATGTATGCACTGGAGCAGCGGTCGGGGGTTTCGCGGGAGATGATTGCTCTGATTGAGTGCGGGGACTCTTGTCCGACTTTGTTTGTGGTGCGGCGGCTGGCGTTTGGGCTGGGGGTATCGGTGGAGGAATTGCTGGCGGGGCTGGACGATTCGGGGGTGGTCGGAGTCGCTTAATATGTTCGGCTACCGGCTCGGGCGGGAAGTGTGGTTTTCTGCGCGGCGATGTCACCCGCCGCCTCTATCGCCGATGCCGATTGCCGAACCGCGCTTTTCGCGGTCCGGGGATGGGTGTTGGGCGGGAAAAGGGGGCTCTTCTCTGTCGGAGTGGCGACCCCGGAGGCGGCGGGGTGTTCCCTCCGCGCGGCGGGGTGGTCCATGGGCGAAATGGGGGCGGTTTTCTCTGTAGCGGGGCGTCCCCCATTTGCCGCGGGGCGGCCCCCGGAAGCGGCGGGGTGGCCCCCATTTGCGGGAGGGACGCTGCCGGGAGGCGCGGGGGCGCCCCCATTTGGCGGAGGAGCATCACTCCGGCGCGCGGGGGGCACCCCATTTCACGGAGGGACGCGGCCGGGAGGCGCGGGGGCGCCCCCATTTGCCGGAGGAGCGTCACTCCGGCGCGCGGTATTCGCCCCGCGAGGCGGAGGGACGCGGCAGGAAAGGGCGGCACTCGCGGTCCCGTCCGCAGGGACCGTAGTCCGACGCCCGGCAGCCGCCCCATTTTTCCCGATTCTCCCGCTCTCACTCAAACCGGAGGCCCCGCGGTGATGCCGTGGGACACTGGATTTTGGGATGGGGGTTCTTGGGATTCCGATGTGCATACGCCTCCCGTGAACCATGAAACCAAACCAAAGAAGAGAAAACCTATGAAACGACAAAACTACTATCCCAGCCGCCTTGCCGATCAGGCCAACTGGCTGGAAAACTATGCCGCGAAAGTGGCTGTCTATGGAGCACTGCTCGGCCTCACCGCCGGGCAAATCACCGCCACGGCGAATGACGCGAAGTGGTGCCACTACGTCATCGGCACGTGGCTGACGGCGGTGCGGGCGTTCTCGCCATCGACGACGGATGCGGTGGATGACGTGCTGACCGGCGGCGGCAACCTCGCGGTGGTGCTGCCCACATTTACCGCGCCCGCGCTGCCTGCGGGCACGACGGCGCAACTCCCCGGTGCGCTCACGCGCATTTTCGACCTCGTCGGCGCGATGAAACGCTCGGCAGGCTACACGGAGGCGATCGGCACGGATATGGGCGTCGTCGGCTCGGAGGATACGGCGACGGTGGCGGCACCGCGCTTTACCGCCGAGGCGGTGCAGGGCGCAGGGTGCCAGTGCGCGGTGCTGAAGTTTTTCAAATACGGGCACATGGGCGTCCACATCGAAAGCCGGCGCGGCAACGGGACGTGGGAGTTCCTCGCGGTGGACACGGAGAGCCCCTACATGGACGAGCGTCCGCTGCTCGCCGCCGGGCAGCCCGAAGTGCGCGAGTACCGGATGCGCTTTTGGGACAAAGGCACGGCGAACGGGGATTGGACCGACGTGGTGAAGCTGACGGTGAGCCCATAAACAAACACGGCGGGCGAAACGCGGAGAGCGATCTCCGCGTTTCGCAGCCGACCACCGATTATGCCATTCGATCCCACCAAACCCGCCACCGGCTCGCCCAATTCCTCCGCGGAAATGCGCGACCAACTCACCGCGCTCAAAGCGCTCATCGATGCAGTGCCCGCAGGTCCGCCGGGTCCCGCAGGCCCGCAAGGGCCGGTGTTTGCGAGTGTGCAAATCGGCTCGGTGACGACGGGCGCGCCGGGCTCGGCGGCTTCGGCTTCGGTGAACACGTTCGGGAACAATGTGGAAATCTCCTTCACCATCCCAGAAGGCCAGCCGGGCAGCGGCGTGACGATGACGGATGTGGATAACGCAATCGCCGCCGAGATCACGGGGACTGCGCGCAATCCGAATACGGTCTCGGATTTATCCCTCCTCCCCGCGCCGACGCCGACGCAATCGGATCTGATCGCGGTGATCGACAAGCTCAACGAGCTGCTCGCCGCGCTGAGGCGGTGAAAGCAGGACGGATTTTCAAGCCGTCTCGGTGCACGGGGACCGGTTGGAAACCTGTCTTACCTTGCGGGGTGGTCAGTGGGCGTGGGCGTGCTCGCGTTCGTGGAGGTGTTGCTCGCCGTCCTCGGTGGCGCTGGCGAGTTTCCACTCGGCGAATGGGTCTTTGAACTTCGCCCATGCCTCGGGGCCTTTGGCGAGCTCGGCGTCGGTGAGCAGGCACCAGTCGAATTGCTCGGTGAGCGCGGCTTTGTCGAGGTCGCTGCCGATGATGACGAGCTCCTGCCGCCGGTCGCCGTAGGGCTCGCGCCAGTTGCGGTGGATGTCGAGTTCGATCTCATCGTCGATGGGCCATTCGGCGCGGGGGACTTCGGCCCACCAGACGCCGCCTGCACGGTATTCACATGCGCCGCCGGCCTGCGACCAGACGCCTGCAAACTTCATGCGGGAGGCGAGCCAGAAGAAGCCTTTGCTGCGGACGACGCCGGGCCATTCGCGCTGGATGAGCTGCCAGAATCGCAGCGGATGAAACGGACGCCGGGCGCGATAGACAAAGCTGGAGAAGCCGTATTCATCGACCTCGCTGGTCTCTTCGCCGCGCATGACTTTCATCCAGCCGGGGGACTTTGCGGCTTCGTCGAAATCGAAGCGTTTCGTATCGAGCACTTCGCCGAGCGGGACGCGGCTCTTCTGGCTGCGGATGACTTTGGCGCGGGGGTTGAGCCTGCGCACGGCGCCTTCGATTTTCTGGAGCGATTCCTCGTCGGCGAGGTCGCATTTGTTGAGGATGATGACGTCGGCAAACTCGATCTGGTCCACGAGCAAATCGACGACCATGCGCTGGTCTTCCTCGCCAAGGCCGAGTTTGCGTTCGGCGAGGGTTTCGGCCTGCGAGAATTCGTCCCAGAAGTTGTAGGCATCGACGACGGTGACCATCGTATCGAGGCGCGTGATGTCGGCGAGCGAGCTTCCGTCTTCCTCGGTAAATGCGAAGGTTTCCGCGACAGGCAGCGG
>SXWH01000147.1 GCA_005791535.1 Verrucomicrobiaceae bacterium
ATCGACGTCGTCATGATTGCGAACCTTCTAATCATGGTGATCATTGGCGGCTATGAGACCTTTGTTTCGCGATTGCGGCTCGACGGGCATCCTGATCAACCCGAGTGGCTCTCGCACGTTAACGCGGGTGTTCTCAAAGTGAAGCTCGCCACGGCGCTCATCGGAATCTCGTCGATTCATCTACTGAAGACCTTCATCGGATTGAAGGATCACTCGAACCACGAAGTGCTGTGGCAGGTCATCATCCACGTCGTATTCGTGATCTCCGCGCTGATGCTGGCGTGGATCGAAAAGCTCGTCGCGCCGCCGAAGCACTAGCTGCCGAATCAGAGCGCGAGGAAATTTTGCAGCAGGCGTTTTCCCTCGAGCGTCAGGATGCTTTCGGGATGAAACTGCACGCCGTGAATTGGAAACTCGCGGTGGCGCAGGCCCATGATTTCGCCTTCCTTCGTCTCCGCGGAGATTTCCAGGCAGGTTGGGAAAGTTTCCCGTTTTACGAGCAGCGAGTGGTATCGTGTCGCCTCGAAGGGCGAGGGGATTCCGGCAAAAACGCCCTTTCCGTCGTGGAAAATCGGCGAGGTTTTCCCGTGCATGAGACGCCCGGCGCGCACCACGTCTCCGTCGAAAACATGACCAATGCTCTGATGCCCGAGACATACGCCAAGCAGCGGTGTGGAGTTTCCGAAGCGACGGATCACATCGCATGATATGCCCGCTTCGTTTGGCGTGCACGGGCCGGGTGAAATGCAGATGCGCTCCGGCTTCAGCGCCGCGATCTCTTCGAGCGTGATATCGTCGTTCCTTTTCACGAGCAGTTCCGCGCCCAGTTCGCCGAAGTATTGGACGAGATTGTAGGTAAAGGAATCGTAGTTATCGATGACGAGCAGCATGGCAGTCGTGAAACCCTGCTTCAGCGCGCATCCGAACGCAATACCGCAGCCGCTTTTGGGAACATCCGCCCGCTCTTTACCCACTCTGAAATGAGCGAGCGGAACGCGTCCGCCGGCGGCGAGGCGGTATTTCGACTCCAGACCATGACGAGTTCCACGCTGTGCGACGGAGCGAGAGGGCGGAAGACGAGCGGTCGATCGGCACCAAGTTGCGCGACGCTGTCGGGAATGATTCCGATGCCCGCGCCTGCCTCGACGTAGCTGAGGACGGTGCTGATCACCGTTGGCGTGTGTGCAAGGTGCGGCGTGAAGCGGGCACGGCGGCACGCTCCGAGAATTCCGTCGTGGAGGCTCACGCTTTCGCGACGGGAGAGTATAATGAGTGGCTCCTTGGCGATTTCCTTCCAAGCAAGCGCTCCTGCGCTTTTCGCGAGCGGATGTTCGGACGGAAGCACGGCGACGAAGGGCTCCCGCCGCAGCAGCATCGTCTCAAGCCCTGCCGCGGGTTGTGCGATGACCGGGCGGGTGAGCCCGATGGAGAGACGTCCGCGTGCGACCATTTCCCAGACGCGCTCGGGAGTGCGCTCTTCGAGGACGACGGTCACGCGTGGAAAACGAAGCCGGAACTCCGCGAGCAGCCTGCCCAGAAACGCCTGCGTCGGTGCGCCGATGTAGCCCACCCGCAACTCGCCCTCCTCGCCCGCGGCCGTCCGTTGCACGCGACGCACGGATTCATCGACCCGCTGGAGCAGCAGCCCGATTTCGTGCAGCAAAACCGCCCCCGCTTCCGTGAGTGCGACGCTTCGCCGGTCGCGGAGCATCAGTGTCACGCCGAGGTTGCTCTCCAGTTCTTTCACGGCGCGACTTAATGCAGGTTGTGCGATGCGAAGCCGGCGCGCGGCCTTGGAGAAACTGAGTTCTTCGGCGACAGCCTGATAATAGCGAAGATGGCGGAGTTCCATGGTCCTTGATAGCGGTTCGGTATTAAACCGATAGCGAGGAATTATTTCCGTTACCACTGCCAATCCGCTAATGCTCCGCGCCTTTCTATGAATAATCTCAGTCTCGCGATTCATTTCTTTCTGCAAATCGCCGTCATTCTTTTGGTTTGCCGTCTCGTGGGTGCCGTGGCGCGTCGATTCGGTCAGCCGCAGGTGGTTGCAGAAATGATTGCCGGCGTGATGCTGGGGCCATCGCTTTTCGGGCTGCTGGCCCCGGACCTCCAGTCGATGTTGTTTCCGTGGGACAAGACGGTGCTGGACCCCGCCAAGCTTTACCCGCCCACGATTCGAGACACGCAGAGTTATCTATTCCCGGCATCGCAGCTCGGTCTCGCGCTCTACATGTTCGTGGTCGGAATGGAATTTCGGGTGGATATCGTTTCGAAACGGGCAAAAGCCTCGATGGCTGTCTCTGCGGCGGGAATGATCGCACCGTTCATTCTCGGCGCCGGACTAGCGTGGGTGATTTTTCACTACACCGAGCTCTTCCCGAAGAAGACTTCATTGCACGAAGCGATGGTCTTCACGGGAGCCTGCATGTGTATCACGGCGTTTCCGATGCTCGCGCGGATCATCCATTTCAAGGGACTGTCGGGCACGACGATGGGCACGGTTGCGATTGGTGCCGGGGCCATGGATGACGCAGCCGCGTGGTGTCTGCTCGCGGTGGTAATCGCGAGCTTCAAGGACGACTGGAATCACGCATGGCTCAATATCGGCGGAGGGGCTGTGTTTGTGTTGACCGCAGTTTTTGTCGTCCGTCCGCTGCTTGCGCGTGCGCAGCGTTTGCTGGTGAAGGAAGGCGAACTCACGGAGGCTGGACTGGTCATCGGACTCGCTTGTATGTCGCTCGGGGCATGGGCGACTGATGCCGTGGGCTTGCATGCGGTATTCGGTGCATTTGTCATGGGAGCGGTGATGCCGCGTGGAATCGTGTCGCGTGATTTGATTGGCCGCATTCAGCCGCTGACCGTGGCGTTGCTCCTGCCGTTGTTCTTCACCTATTCCGGTTTGAACACGAAGATTGGGCTGCTGAATACGGGCTTCCTTTGGATGATTTGCGGAGCCGTGCTCGTCGCCGCCGTGCTTGGGAAGGGTGTCGCCTGCTGGCTTGCTGCGCGTGCCTCGGGGATTTCCAACCGCGAGGCGATGGGCATCGGCGTGCTGATGAACGCACGCGGGCTCATGGAATTGATCATCATCAATATCGGTCTCCAAAAAGGCATTATCTCGGAGGGGCTCTTCGCGGCGTTTGTCATCATGGCCGTCGTCACAACGCTTATGGCTTCGCCAATTTTCGACCGGTTGGTAGGTGACGGAAAGTTGATTCCGTACGAAGGCGGCGACGCCAAATCGCCGGCCTAGCGAGCTAAGGATTCGCGGGATTTGGAATTGTCCAGCCGCGCTGCAGATGCGCACATTTACACTCTTATGAAACCACTCCATCTCTTCCTCTTCACGCTGGTTACCGCTCCGCTCGTTGCAGCCGAGCCAATTCCTGACGCCGCAAAGATCAACGGCTTTGCGATCGGTGTTCAAGCCTGGACGTTCAATAAGTTCACCGTCTTCGAAGCGATCGAGAAGACGAAGGAAACCGGTGCGAAAGTCATCGAGCTTTTCCCGGGGCAGAAGCTCTCACCGGAGCAAAAGGATGTGAAATTTGACCACAACGCTCCGAAGGAAATCTGGGAGAAAGTAGCGGCCAAAGCGAAAGAAGCCGGCGTCACCCCGGTGGCCTACGGAGTTGTCGGCCTTTCGAAGAAGGAAGAGGAAAGCCGCAAGGTTTTTGAGTTCGCGAAGTTCATGGGCATTCGTGTGATCAACACCGAGTCCGTCGATGCCATCGATACAATCGAGAAACTCGTGAAGGAGTACGACATCAAGGTCGGTTTCCACGATCATCCGAAACGCCCGAACGATCCCAGCTATCGGATGTGGGATCCGAACTACATTCTCGAAGTCGTGAAAGACCGCGACGCCCGCATCGGGTCCTGCGCGGATACCGGACACTGGGTGCGCAGCAACCTGAAGCCGGTCGATTGCCTCCGCATCCTCAAGGGCCGCATCGTTTCCAGCCATCTGAAGGACCTCCACGCTCCGCTCCCGAGCGGTCACGATGTAATCTACGGCACCGGCGTGAGTGATGTCCCCGCCATTCTTGCGGAATTCAAAGCGCAGGGGTTCTCCGGGCCCATCTCGGTGGAGTATGAATACAACTGGGACAAAAACGTGGAGGATGCGAAGCAGTGCATCGAATACGTATCGAAGCTGGTTTTGAAATAATCGCAGCGCGGTAAACCAAGCCGCCTGAATTTAACCAAGGGCGCGAAGTCTCACGGCTTCGCGCCCTTTTGCTTTTCCGGTGAGGGCTCCGGTCTTACGCCGAGCATTTTGCGCATCAGCTCGGCGACCATCCATTCGCCCGGCATTCCGGAGCTTTTGGATCCCGGCATCACGATGCGTTCCGGTGGACGAGGATGGAGAAAGAGCTCGCGCACCCGCTCCACGCCTTCGTCGCCGGGCGCTTTCAAGACGCCAAGAATCTGCAACGGGTTCACATCATCGTACTTCGAACCGGGCATGAATGTGCGCGGCTTGGGCGTCGGAGTCGGTTCCGGCAGCACGTTTACCGTCCGCACCGGAGCCGGAATGCGCGGGTCCTTGTCGTCCACTGGCGGCCAGTCTTCTTCCGCGAAGTTTCCGCCGGAATCGAGCGTCGGCATGGCGCGTACGAGAATCGCCAGCTTTGAGCTCGGCGCCACGGTGCGCTCCTCAGGGCCGGAATGCACGAGATGCGGCATCTTTGCGCGCTGAGTGAGATACACGTATCCGCCGAGAAGGGTCGCTGCGGAAAGTATCGCGCCCGCTTGTGCCAGCCGTTTCCAAGTCAGGATGTTCCGGCAAGCGGATTTCATCTCAGTCCGTCGTCTCAATGATCTTCCAGCCCAGTTGCTCGCACAATTTCCGAGCCGTCATCTTTTTGCCTTCGAGCAGGATTTCCTCAGCCGGATCCGTGCGGGCTTCGATCGGTTCGTCGGGCGGTTCGGATTCGGTAATGCGAATCACGATTTCATCGCCAACGGCCAAAGTCTCTCTGCACCAATCTGAAAATGTGGTTTGGCTGGTCCCTTCCAATCCAGAAACGCAGAGTTCCAATTGCTCGCCATCGTTGTTTCGCGGATTCGACGAAATATGGGCGGACAGAAAGCCATCTCCCGGCACTCCGGCGGTGCAGAGTTTTCGGCCGTTTCGCGATACAACGAAGGTGATCATCACCCGGTCTGCTAATCTACAATCCGCGCGAGCAGCGGATGCAGCTTTGTCACCGTTTCCTCCGGCCACAGTTTGCGTTCGGTCATGATCGAGCCATCCAGCGCACGGTGCTCGGGCCATTTTGCATCGGCAGGAATGCGCGGAATCGCGCGTGCGATGATCGCTTTTGCCGCCGCTGCGTTCGCCGCGACGTGTGCCACCACGGCATCCGCGGTCACTGGTTCCTCCTCTACTTTCCAGCAGTCGTAATCCGTAATCATCGCCATCGTCGCGACCGCGATTTCTGCTTCGCGGCACAGCTTCACCTCGGCGAGATTCGTCATGCCGATGACGTCGAAGCCCAGCTTGCGATTCGCCTCGCTCTCTGCGCGGGTGCTGAATTGCGGGCCATCCATATTCACATACGTGCCGCCTTTGTGGACCGTGTATCCGGCTGCAGTGCCTTCCTCGTGCAGGATCGATTGCAGCGGTGCACAAATCGGCTCGGCGAATGAAACATGTCCCACGATGCCCGCGCCGAAAAACGTGTGTATCTGCGAAGTGCGATCAAAAAACTGCGACGGCAGCACGATGTGGCGCGGCGCGTATCGCTCCTGCAGGGAGCCGACCGCCGTGACGCAAATCATGTAGCGCACGCCGAGCAGGCGCATCGCCCAGATGTTTGCGCGGTGCGGGAGTTCGTGTGGCAGGATGCGGTGTCCACGGGCGTGTCGTGGCAGAAAGAATACCTTCCGCCCGGCGAGTTCACCGCTGAAAATTACGTCCGATGGATGCCCAAACGGGGTGTCGATTCGATGTTCCGTGACGTGCGTGAGGCCGTCCATTTGATAGAGTCCGCTGCCGCCGATAACGCCGATGTGTGCTGGTTCGAACATGCTGATATCAAAGCACACCCGGTTGCTTTGGGAAGCTCCGCTTGCGCGTCGGCAGTCGCGGCTTGGCGATACGTTCGTCGTGTGGTGGAATGGTCGCGCTATGAAACAGCTCAACGTCCTCGCGCCAAACAAGCCCGGCCAGCTTGCGGCAATTACGCAAGCGCTCGCCGCAGGTGGCGTGAACATCGAGGATTTCGATGTCGCCACCCACGGTGCCGACGGAGTGATTGTCTTAACGGTGGACCGTTACGGCGACGTGCTGCGCCTCCTCCTCGATGCGGGATTCAAAGCCGTAACGCAGGACACGCTGCTCATCCGGCTGGAGGACAAACCGGGTGCGCTTGCCCAAATCGCAGTGCGACTGAAGGATGCGGGACTCGACCTGCGCTCAATGCACATCGTGCGTCGCGATGGCGGCGTAAGCATCGCGAGCCTTGTGGCCGATGACAATGCGCGCGCGGCCGCGGTGCTTCACGATGTTGTGATCGGTCCGCCGCACGCATGATTGCGGAATATGCTTCGTGACTTGAGCGACTCGCAGGCCCCATAGTGCGCTGCTTATGCCATTCAGCGAACTCGGTCTTGGGGACAGTATTTTAAAAGCAATCAAGGAGGCGGGCTACACCGAGCCGACTCCGATTCAGGCTGCCGCGATTCCGCCGGTTCTCGCCGGGCACGACTTGATTGGCATCGCCCAGACGGGGACTGGAAAAACCGCAGCCTTCACCCTGCCGATTCTTGCCAAGCTTGCGCAGGGCTTTGGTGGTGTGAACCGCCCCGGCAGCCGGGTGCTTGTTCTGGCACCCACCCGCGAACTCGTTGTGCAGATTCACGAGAACGTGATGGCCTATTCCAAACACGTCCCGATAACCATCGCCAACGTTTACGGCGGCGTGAGTGAGCGTCCGCAGATTCAGGCATTGCGCGCGGGTGCGAATATCGTGATTGCGACTCCGGGTCGGCTCATGGACTTGATGGGCGGGCGTCACGGTGATTTCCGGAATCTTGAGTTTCTCGTGCTCGATGAAGCCGACCGAATGCGCGACATGGGCTTCAGTCCGTCCATCCGGAAGATCGTGAAGGCGCTGCCCGGCAAGCGGCAGACGCTCATGTTCTCCGCCACGCTGTCGCGCGAGATTGAGCAACTCACGCATGAGTTTCAGCGCGACCCAAAAACTGTGCAAATCGGCCGCCGTTCGAATCCCGCAGCTACGGTGACGCAGTTTGTTTACGAGGTTCCAGTTCATCTGAAACCATCGCTTCTCTCGCATTTGCTTCAGGACCCCGCGATGAACATGGTGCTCGTCTTTACGCGGACGAAGCACGGAGCCGACAAGGTAGCGCGGAAGCTTGAACAGGCCGGCATCACAACGGGAACTCTTCATTCCAACCGCTCGCAGAATCAGCGCCTTCGCGCTTTGAACGAGTTTAAATCCGGTAAGCTCCGCGTGCTCGTCGCCACCGACATCGCCGCCCGAGGCATCG
>SXWH01000148.1 GCA_005791535.1 Verrucomicrobiaceae bacterium
ATCACCGCACAGCCCGTCTCCACCTTCGTGCACGAAGGCGGGAGCGTCTCATTTAGCGTTGCGGTCAGTGGCACGGAGCCGCTCAGCTATCTCTGGCACCACGACAACCAGCCGATGGCCTCGGCTACGACATCATCGCTTACGATCAGCGAAGCGAAGGAAGCTGACGCGGGGAGCTACCATTGCGTAGTCACCAACGTGGTGGGCAGTGTAACGAGCAACGCGGCAACGCTGGAGGTCAGGCTAAAGCCGCGAATTACACGGCAGCCGGAATCGAAGGAGGTTCGATCCAAAGCAGCGGTCACCTTCAGTGCAGAAGCCAGCGGTCATGCGCCGCTGAGCTACCAGTGGTTCAAAGACGGAGCAGAACTGACCGGCCAGACGCAGGCGGCTCTGACACTTGAGCAAGTGGGCACCGCACAGGCCGGAAGCTATACGGTGCGTGTGCGCAACGAAGCTGGCGAGGCACTGAGCGCCGCCGCGCAGTTGCGGCTGGTCATTTGGAGCGAAGTGGACGGGACTTATCAGGGGCTGCTAGTGCGGGATAACGGCGCCGCGCCGGAACAATCGCCCTACCCCGGACGCCTGACGGTCACCCTTACCTCCCAGGGTGCCATGAGCGGCTCGCTGGAATACGCGGGGCTGACGCACCGTTTCGCGGGCAAGTTCGCACCTGAGCTGAACTATGCGCGCATCTTCGCCCGGAAAGGGCAGTCATCGCTGGAACTGAAGATGGCACTGGATGCCTCGGACCTGGTGCTCTCCGCGTGGGTCAACGAAGTGGCCGTGGCTGGTGCTGCCGCGCCGCAGGAACCAAGCGAGACAGCACTTGCGCTGCAACCGTTCAATAGCCGCACCAACCCGGCTCCGCAGACAGGTCGCTACACAATGCTGCTGCGTCCGACTGCCGACGTGGTCGAAGGACCGCAGGTGCCCGGATACGCCACGGTGTCGATCAACAGTTCGGGTGCGGCGAAGATCACGGGCAAGCTACCTGATGGCAGCGTGGTCGGATGCAGTGCGCTGCTGGCCGAGGACGGGACGATTGGGGTCTATGAGGGGCTTTACCGCAAGGTGTATCCGTATGCCGGCCACGTATCAGGACCAGTCCGGTTTGATCCCGACGGCGGAGAGCTTGCAGTGAGCGGCTCGATGGAATGGCGCAAGCCGGCGCAGGAAACCGGAGCGCTTTGGCCACAGGGTTTTGTGACCGCGCTTGAAACGGAAGGCTCGTTTTACGTGCCGCCGACTCGTGGCATACGTGTGCTCGACCTCGCCGCAGGAACCGACACGCTCGACCTGACACTCGAGGGGCCAATCACGGGCGACTTGTTCACGCGGGAAGTCCGGCTGAGCACCGGAAACAAATTCCTCATCGACGCGCCGAATGCGGAAAAGCTGAGCCTCAAGCTCGACGCAAAGACGGGAATTGTAACCGGGGAGTTCTTTGACCTCGGAGTGCGCAAGACCCGCAAGCTCGAAGGGGTGGTGCTTCCGGAAAGCAACCAAATTGAAGGGTTCTTTTTAGGAGGCAGCAGCTCTGGCAGCATCCTCATAGCCCCAACTCAATGAAATTCGGCTTCAGGCGTCCATCGCTGCGCAAGCGGATCGCCGCGCTCACCTCATGGAAACGCGTGGTGCGCCATTCGCTGGGTCTCAAAGCGCCGCGCGGCATGGGCTGGCTGACCAACCCGCGCAAAGCCGCCTATAACCGCGTTTACAATCGCACAACCAAAGGATGCCTCGTGCTCCTGCTGGCGCTGCCCTGCTCCACTCTGCTCGCCGTCGCCTTTTTGCTGCTCCTGCTCACCATGTCATCATACGCCAACGGAATCATCGCCACTCTCAAGAGTTCATCAATCGTAGAATGCCGGGACGCGAGGACCGGGGCATTCAAGCGCTTGATATCCGTCAACAACGCCATCGACGTGGGCTGCGACGGAGAAACTATCGCTGTGCTGCAAGGCAACGGGCTGGTCTATCGCTATGACGCGCAGACTGGTGCGTTTCGAGGCTCGATTTCCGTAAGCGGAAAGCCCACCGCGGTGCAAGTCACCGGAGGCATGATCGTCGTGACAAGCGGGCGCACGGTGACCCGCTACGATGCGCGCACCGGCGCTTTCATAGGATCAAGCGCACATTGAGGGACTGGTGAGTGTTGGGCTGCTCAGCTCACAAATCGGTGCTTGCACCACGCTCTGCATTCCTCCGTAGCAGACCGTAACTGCACCGGATAGGCATGGCTGATTCCGGCCGCCTCTTTGGCTGCGGTGAACTCGTCAGCCACATCCTTGAACAGCTTGGTGGGCAGGCCGAGATGATGCGCGTTATAGAAGCGCACGGCGTCGAGTATCGAACCGCCTTTCATCCCAAGCTTGGCGTCACTCCATTCCTCGAAGGCGCTGCCGGCTTCGCGTTCCACGAAGACGCGCTCCCGCTCGGCGCGCCGCTTTTCACGCCGCACGACATCGATCGCTTCGCGAAATGCGAGCGTCCGCAGCCACGGCAGCAACGGGCGCCCGCTGTGGAAGGACGTGTGAACGGCAAATGCCGCGCCAGCGCCTCGTGCGCGGCGTCGCTCGCAATCTCCGCCGGGAAGCGTCTGCGCAGCCACGCCGCGAGGAGGGGCTGGCACCGCGCGTAGAGACACGCGGCGGCCAGTTCATCGCGCCGGGCACTTGCAAACAGAGTCGCAAGTTCATCCGGTCCGCCCGCGAGCGGAGCGTCATCGGGTGTAAGGCTTTTCATGGCACCTCAAGGACGGGTGAGCCGGAAGTAGGTGTTGGGCCCGCCGACCGGAACCGTGACACTTTTCTGACCGGCTGCCGTGGTCACAGGCCGGGCGGATGGATTCCATGTCACGAGGTCGGTGCTTTCCTCCAACACGTAACCGGCCGCGCTTTCGGACCACGAAACAGTGAACTGCGAGGCATCGCCAGCCGGCGCGGGAATCATCTTCGGCAGTTCGCTGAAGTTCGCCACGAGCGTGCGTCCTCCGTTTGCCACGGAGAAGCTGTAGTCCCTCGCCGTGCTCGCAAGCACGCCGCCGACCGTCCAGCCATCGAATGCAAACCCGGCCGCGGGCGTGGCGGAGACTGTGGCGACCTCGCCGCTCATGAACATTCCCCCGCCCCCGGACGCACCACCGCCGGCGGGCCACGCCGTCGCGAAGACCGGGAACACCGGCGCGAAGTTCGCGATGATGGTGCGCGGCGCATTCACGGTAAACGTGTAGCTTGGCAAGGTGCTCACCACAGTTCCTCCGTCGGACCAGTAGCGGAACTCGAAGTTTGCATTCGGCACGGCTTCGAGTGTCGCGGTCTGCCCGCTCGGATACTCGCCCGCACCGGAAACACTTCCGCCCGCAGCGGGCGAGCCGTTTGAAGCAATCTGAATCGCCGGAGCAAAGTGCGCCACCAGCGCGCGGTGGGTGGTGGCGTTGAACGTGTAATCGGCATCGGTGCTCGCGACCGCGCCGCCCGCGGTCCAGTTGACGAATGCAAAGCCGGGATTCGCGGTGGCCGACACGGTGACGCTGTCTCCCGCCGCGTAGGTGTCATCACCACTCACCGCGCCCGCATCAAACGGAGCGCTCGTGGCGGTGATCGTAACGCCGGTATCCGACACGAAGTTCGCGACAATCGTGCGATTGCCGGTGACGTTGAAGTCGTAAACATCCGAGGTGCTGACCACGACGCCGTTTTCGGTCCAGTTCAGGAAGCTGTATCCGCTCGCCGGGAATGCTTTCGCCTTCGCCTTCTCGCCGGTCTTGTAGGTGAGGCTGTCCATTTCCGTCGTCCCGCCGAGCGATGGCGACGCAGGCGCGGAAATCTCAAATGCCTCGATGAACTTCGCCACGAGCGTGCGATTTCCGCCCACGGTAAATGTGTAGCTCGGCGAGGTGCTCACGGTGATGCTGCCCTCCTGCCACTTGGTGAACTTGCGGAACGGCCCCGCCGTGGCTACGACCGTCGCAGTGTCGCCGCTAAGGTAGTTCCCCCCTCCGCTTGTAGTGCCGTACGCAACGGGACTTGCGCTCGTGGAAATGACCGCCTGCGTTCCCGCGACGATGAAGTTTGCGAAGAGCGTGCGGTTCGCCGTGACGTTGAACGTGTAGCTCGGCTGGGTGCTCACCTGCGCGCCGCCGACCGTCCATTTGATGAACACGTAGCCCGCATCCGGCATGGCGTTGACCGTCACGCTGCTGCCGCTTGAGAACGAGCCGCCCCCCGTCGCCGTGCCGCCCGCAGTGGCGCTTGCAATGACGGAATACGTCGGGATGACGCTGAAGTTCGCGACGAGCGTGCGATTGCCTGTTACGTTGAACGAGAAGCTTGGCGCGGTGCTCACGACTGTTCCGCCGTCGGTCCAGTTCGAAAATGTGTAGCCGAGATTCGGTGTGGCAACGAGCGTGGCGTTGCTGCCTTGATCCAGCAAACCTCCGCCGGTGATTGTTCCGCCCGCGAGCGGCGCCGCGCTAGCCGAGATCGTCCATTGGGGAACATCGATCGCGAAATGCGCGACCAGCGAGTGACTCACATCGATGACAAACGAATGTCCCGTGGTCGCGCTCACCGTCTGCGCATTGTCCGTCCATTTCACAAAATGAAATCCCGGCGCTGGCACGGCATTCACGGTGACATTGCTTCCGGCCGCAAACGAGCCGTCGCCCGAAGTCGTGCCTCCATCAATCGGATCGGCGACAGTATCCAGGAGACTCACAGCCCCAAGCACCCCGCCCGCTGGCGCGACGCGCAACGTGTAGTTTCTGGAGACATCGGGATTCACTCCATCAGTGGCCGTGACGCTGAAGGCAAACTCCCCGCTCTCGGTCGGGGTGCCCGAGAGGATCGAGGAGTCTGCGTTGAAAGTCATTCCAGTCGGGAGAACGCCGTCCATCACGCAGGCAAATCCCCACGTGCCCTCCACCACAAGTCGGCGCGCCGTGTAAGCGGTCCCGACCTTTCCTTCGCTCACGTGGTCGATGAGCCCGACCGCGGCATCGACATCCACCGCCGCCATCTGCGAGCCCGTGAACTCGCCCACGACCTCCACGGTGGAGAGATCGGTAGTGACCGATACCCACTCGCCGGTTGCCGCATTGAAATGATCGGCATACGTGACGCTGCCGCTACCGTGAATCCCGTCAGCACCGACCGCATCGCCCATCGCTTCGCCGGTCTCGGCATCGAGCGGGCCGACGTATTTGTAGAACTCGTAGCGACGCGTCACGACTTCGTTCCCACCCGGGAGATCCTCGGCAGCAGCCGGGACCTCATTGTTTACGCCGCCGTCCGCCGCGCTGTATTTCTTTTGCAGGATGCGCCATTCGACTTCGACTTCGTCCGGCTCGCCGTTCCGCCAATCCTTCTTCTCGGGATGATCCGGATCCTCAGAAAGCAGCTCGCGCAGCTTCACCTTGTTTGCATTGTGGGTCGTGGTCTTGATTTCCTTCATCCACACGGCCTTTCCGAATTCCTTCGGCTCCGGAGCCGGCGGCGGCGGCGGCGCAATCACGGCCTGCACCTGGGCTGGCGCAGCGATTCCCGGCACCGGCGGATAGTATGTAAACACCGGAGTGGAGACCTGCACTGCCGGCCCACGGGCCAGCACGCCACCACGATCCACCAGCCAGTAATAATGCACCGCTCCAACCGCCGCGCGGAAGCCGGTTCCAAAGTGCTCCCCGCCGAAATTTACGGCCGGATTTGTGAACTGATGCCCGTCCGTCGGCGAGATTGGTCCCGTCGGAACGATGGTCTTCGCAGCCCATGTTCCATCGGGATTCTTTTTACTCTCCCAGCGGATGCTCGTCTTCGGATGACCGGGAATCGAGTCATCCTGCGTGATGCGCGGCGTGCCATAGTGATTCCAGTCGAAGGTGTAGGTGATATCGGTGCTGTGGCAGTCCTCGACCTCGATCTCGAAGCCGTGAGTCTCCTCCCCGGTGTCGTTCACTGTGTCGAAGTTGTTGATGCTGCCGTACGCAACGCTTGCGTCCGATGAGGTGGGTTGAAGTGCCAGCGCAGCTAATGCGAGGACCAGCGGCGGCAGTTTGCGGAATTGGATAAAAGGATTGGTTTTCATTGGTTTGAATTGGCTGATGACGTTTGGATCTGGGTCGGCGGCGATGTCCACCCACGCGACGTGCAATGGGTGCAGGCACGGGCCGACTATGACGTGCCTGACACGCTCCGGCTTCCGCGGAGTCCACACGTGACGAATGCCCGTGTGCCCAGACTCCGCTATTTGGGGACTATCAAATCAACAGCACCGCAGGCCGCGTCGGACGAATGTCCAGCGGCACAAAAATCTCAAAACTCTCCACTACCGAAACAACGGGAGCATGAGTGAACGCCACCAACGCGAGCCATTCAAAGGCCGGCAGTTCGGCGACCGGGCACTTGATTTCAATTTTCTCGGGCGAAGCAGTCACGCCCGTCTCGCTCGCATCGAAATTGGCGAAGTGATCTCCGTGTCCCGCTCCTTCAGGGCCGACCAGCACCAATGCGGGCCACTGGTGCTTGTGCCCGTGGTTCATACCGCCGGTTCCATCATGGTGAATCAATCCCACCTTCACTCCCGCCGAAGTCATCTGCACCCGCACTTCATGCTGCCGGTCCATCGAAGCGCCAACTGCTGCAAACATGAGTGGCGCCACCTCCATCGCACTTAGGAAATACGCAATCGCAGCAATCCCCATCACAATCCGCGCCACCAGCATCCGCAACCTCTGCGGCGTCTTCCCAGTGTTCCCGATGTGTGAATTGGATTTCACAAGTGTCGTTTTAACAAACCGTCCGCAATGCGCATAACGCTTTGCAGTAACAGTTCGGAAGGGCGACGCCGCTCGTCCCGCACATCGGCTTCCCACGGGGATTTACGCCCGCGTAGAATCGTGCGAGCGGAAAGCCTCGTCGGAGTTCCGTTCGCGACGATCGACTATATCACCCAGCCTTTGCGCCGCATCGTTTCGAAAAAGAGCGTCTCAAAAGGTTCCGCAGCGCTCGTCGTCAAAAAGCGACCGCTGCGCTGCTGGCATAGCGCGTGGAGCGTCGCCTGATGAGACGTGCGATACTCGTCGTAAAGCGCCAGCAACGCCGCAGCATTGCTGATATCGAGCGTGCCGTCTGTCTCGCTATCCACCAGACGGAAATCGCCGGTGACTTCGGGATTAATCTCCGCCGGCGACAGAATCTGCAGCGCGAACACCTCGAGGCCTGCGCTGTGTACGAGGTTGAACGCCCGCTTCATATCGCCCGCTGTGAGGAAGTCCGAGAGAATCACGACCATTCCGCGACCGCGGTGATTGCGGAGAAAACCTTCGACGGCCATATCCACCGGCACATCACCGCCGGACTGGATGCCTTCGAGGAATGCGAACAGCTTGCCCAGGCTCGCGCGACCGCTGCACGGACGAAGCCCCTGCCCGCCTGCGCCACCAATCGAATACGCGCTCACTTTTTCCGCGCCGCGCAATGCGATGACGCCCATTGCAGCAGCCACCTTCTGAGCGAGCTGCAGCTTGCCGCCGAAACTCATGGACGTGCTTGCGTCCACAAGCAGGACGACGTGCATCTCTTCCTCCATGTGGAATTGCTTCAAATATGGACGATTGATCCGCGCGAAGATATTCCAGTCCACGAAGCGTACATCATCACCCGGCGAGTAATCCCGGAAGTCGCAAAACTCCGTACTCGTGCCGCCCTTCGCTGCGAGGTGTTCACCCCGCGAGCGATTGGTGAACCGCCGCGCCGCGTTGATACGAAGCCGCGCAAGGCGGTCGAGATCGCGATTTGAAAGGAGCGATGTGATCTGCGCGGGCATAGTGGAATGACGCAGGACGGACGACAGCAGTTCGCGTCACTCCCGCGCCTGCGCGCCGACTACACGTAGTATTCGCGCCACTTTCCGCCCTTCTTCACACCGGGCTCCGGCACAGGATACTTGCCGTCCTTGTCTGCGAGCACCGGAGCAGGACCGCCAAACTTCAGCGTATCCACATTCGGCGCGAACGACTCGTCGCCGTTCAGGAACTCGTCGAACGTGATGATCTGTCCTGTGTGTGCCGACCAGCGGCCCATCGCGGTGACGAGGCTCGCCTTCGTGCCGCGCTCGACCTCGTTGTAAGGCGTGCCGTTGCGAATCGCTGCGATGAGGTCCTCCCATTCGATTTCGTACGGGTTGCCTTCGTCCTTCGGTCCCTGCCAGAGCACGCTGTCACTCTTCTCGAGGTGGCCTTTGAAAATCTTGCTGCGCGCTGGTGAATGGCCCGCCTTCGAGACAATCGCCATGCCCTTGCTGCCGTGCGCGTAGGTCGCGAACTCCTGGCGGCAGCCTTCCATATTGCGGCCCTCGAAGAACAGCTTCGCGCCGTCGGCAAACGTGTATTCCACCGAGTAGGCGTCGAAGTTCTGGTCGATCCAATCCTCGCGGAAATTCCGTCCGCCGTTTGCGCGGGCCTCAACCGGCCAGCCGTTCTTCATCCAGCACGCTTCGTCGATGTTGTGGATGTAGAAATCGCTGAAGCACCCGCCGCTTGCCCACAGGAAGCTGTGGAAGCGCTGAATCTGATACTCCAGTTCGCCGATATCATCCGGACGCTTCTTACTGCGGAACGACGCCGCCGGCGGGTGCATGCGGTAGGCGCGGAGCAGATTCACGTCGCCGATTTCGCCCTGCTGAATCCGGTCATAAAGCTCACCGCGCACGGGGCAATGACGGCACATCAGACCAACGCCCACTTTCAGCCCCGCCTTCGTCGCCTCTTCACCCAACGCCAGCATCTTGCGACCGCTCGGTCCGTCGGTGCACACCGGCTTCTCCATGAAAACGTTCACGCCCTTTTCGATGGCGTATTTGAAGTGCACCCAGCGGAACGCCGGCGGCGTGGCGAAGATCGCGACGTCCCCCTTCTTCAGCGTGTCAATCGCCTGCTTGTAAGCATCGAAGCCGATGAACTTCTTGTCGCCGATGTCCACCTTCTCGCCGTGCTTGGCCTTCAATCCCTTCGCGGTGTTCTCCGCCTTGTTGCCGAAAACATCGGCCACCGCCGTCAGTTTCACCGGCCCGTTCTTCACCGTCATCGCATTGTCCGCCGCACCCGTGCCGCGTCCGCCGCAACCCACGAGCGCGATATTCACCGTATCGGTGCCGGCGGCATGCACATTGGGAATAATCACACCGGCAAGCGCCGAAACGGCTGCTGCTTTGGTGGAGGTTTTCAGGAAGTCACGACGGGTGGTTTCTGTATGGATGTTCATTGGAGTGTTCGTTCGGGTTGGCTGTGAATAGTGCGCGTTGAATTGTCAATGCAACCAATCCCGCAGCCGCAAAAATTCTTTGTCACGTTCTCCCCAACCCACACGCACCGCGAACCCACTCCGCCGTACGGACAGGGCGCAGTACCGACGGTGGGACTCGAACCCACACACCCGTGAGGATACCAGATTTTGAGTCTAGCGCGTCTGCCATTCCGCCACGTCGGCTTTTGTGTGGGGCGAAAACTATGAAGCGGGCGGCGCGATGGCAAGCGCTGTGTTCCGCGGGGATGAAAGGCGCGGCTTGAATGATTTCGCCGGACCATGGAAACACGTCGCCGTGGAATCCACCGCAGAATGCAAACCGCTCAGTGAACGGTCGCCGGCTCTCGCCGGTCACCTTTCACGCGTGCGCTCGGCGCTTGCGCGGACGGCGCTGCTCACGGGGATTTGCATGGCTGTCCCCATCCTGCTCGGCTGGCTCGCAATCACGATGCCGCTCGACTGGATGGTGGAACTTCCCTGGGCGGCGCGCGCGGCGCTTCTCGTCGCGGGAAGCGGAGCAGCGGCGTTCGTGGCGTGGCGGCACGGCATCCGCGAATTCTTTCACCGGCCGAATGATGAAGCCGTTGCCTTGCGAATCGAGCGGGCACTGCCGGAGTTTCGCAGCCGCTTCATCGCGAGCGTGCAGCTTTCGCAAACGCAGAACACCACGCTCGTCTCCGCGCTGCTCGACCAGACCGCGGAGATCGCCGGACGCGCTTCGCTCAAGGATGTGCCGAAGCGCGCGACGCTGCTGCGTTGGCTCAAGATATCGCTCACTCTGCTTCTCGTCGCAGGCGTCGCATGCGGCCTCGCCCGAGGCGTGGCGCTGCCGCTTTTCCAGCGCGCAATCCTCATGGACGTAAAGGTGCCGCGGAAGACGCAGATCGTAAATGGCACGGGCAACCTGACCATTGCACTCGGCGATGATTTGAGGATCGAGGCGACGGCGTCGGGCATCATCCCGACCGCCGGAAAGCTCCGCATTACAACAGCATCGGGCAAGAAACAGGACTTCGTGCTCGACCGCACGGCGACAAATCCAAAGGCGTTTCTTCGCGTGTTGCAGTCGGTGCAGGAGACGTTCCAATACACCATCGAGCTCGGCGACAACCGCACGCAGGCTTCGAGAATCAAAGTGCGGCCGCGGCCCACCATCGCGAAAATCGACGCGACGCAAATCTGGCCCGCCTACACACAACTCCCGCCGAAGCAGAGACCGATGGGCGATTTGAAGATTCTCGCGGGCTCAAAGCTCGGCATCCGCCTGAAAGCATCGTCGAACCTGCGCTCGGCGACGATGCGTTTTCTCGCCGCGGACCGGAAGACAATCGTCCGCGACACTTCGCTGAAACCCGTGCTCCTTCCGCCGGAGCCGGGAAAACTGTCAGCCATGACCGACTGGGAAGTGACGGCTGATGTTTCCTCGCAAAGCGCCACCGGCATTGCGTTTCACCTCGTCGATGAGGAGGGCGTGGAGAGCAAGGCGACGACCATTTACCGTCTCGATGTGACGCCCGATGAAGTGCCAGCGCTGCGCATTCTCTGGCCGCAGCGGCGCGAAGAACTCGTCACGCGCGCTGCGACGCTGCTCGTGTCATTCGAGGCGAAGGACGATTATGGAATCGGGAAAATCCGGCTCCACTTCGCGGTGAACTGGAGCGAAGGAAAACCATACAAAACGATCGAACTCAATCTGGACGGAGAAACGCCGAAGGAACTCACCCGACGCTTCGACTGGCGGCTTGCAAATCTCGGCGTGAATGAGGGCGACGTGATCGATTACTGGCTCGAAGCGGAGGACATCAATACCGTCACCGGTCCCGGCAGAACGATGCTCGCCGAGCATTATCAGGCGAGGGTCGTGAGCGATGCCGACAAACGCGCCGACCTCGCCACGCGGCTCGACGACACGCTACGCGGACTCAACGACATCAAGGAAGGCCAGGAGGAACTCTCGAAGCGTCTCGGCGAGATGATCCAGATCGCGCCAAAATGAACGCGCGGCGCTACTCCAGCCGGACGTAATTCGCCAGACCGTGCACGCCGCCTTCGCGACCGAAGCCGCTCTCCTTGTAGCCACCAAACGGCGAGGCAGGGTCAAACTTGTTGTAAGTGTTCGCCCACACCACGCCCGCGCGCAGCTTCGAGATCGTCTTGAAGATCTTCGAGCCCTTCTCCGTCCAGACTCCGGCGCTGAGGCCGTAAGGCGTATTGTTTGCACGCTCCACGGCTTCCTCAGGCGTGCGGAATGTGAGCACACTCAGCACGGGACCAAAAATTTCCTCCTGCGCCACGCGATGGCTCGCGGTGACTCCCGTGATCACCGACGGCGGGAACCAGTAGCCTTTCGCCGGCAATGAACACGACGTCTGCAGCAACTGCCCGCCCTCCGCGACGCCAGCGTCCACGAGCGACTGGATCTTCTCCAACTGAGCGCGGCTGTTGATCGCGCCGATATCGGTATTTTTGTCGAGCGGATCGCCCACGCGCAGCGTCGCGATGCGGTCGCGCAGTCGGCGGATGACCGCCGAGTAAATCCCCTCCTGCACAAACAGCCGCGACCCGGCGCAGCAGACGTGGCCTTGGTTGAAAAAGATCCCACCAATGACGCCCTCGACGGCCTGATCGATTGCGGCGTCCTCGAAAATGATGTGCGCCGCTTTTCCACCAAGCTCGAGTGTGAGTTTCTTCTTCGTGCCCGCGACGGCCTTCGCGATGAGCTTGCCGACCTCGGTGCTTCCGGTGAATGCGACCTTGTCCACACCGGGATGCTCCACGAGCGCACGACCCGTATCGCCCGCGCCGGAGATGATGTTTACCACTCCTGCGGGCAGATCCGCCTCCTGGAAAATCCTCGCAAGATGCATCGCCGTGATGCTCGTGCTCTCCGCAGGCTTCAGCACGACCGTGTTGCCGCAGGCAAGGGCCGGCGCGATTTTCCACGCGGCCATCAGAAGCGGAAAATTCCACGGAATCACCTGCCCGCACACACCCACCGGACGCGCCGTTCTGCCGGGGAATGCATACTGCAATTTGTCCGCCCATCCCGCGTAGTAGAAGAAATTCGCAGCGGTCTGCGGCAGGTCAAAATCACGCGATTCCTTGATCGGCTTTCCGCCGTCGAGCGTCTCCAGCACCGCGAGTTCACGCGAACGCTCCTGAATGATGCGCGCGATCCGGTAAAGATACTTCCCCCGCTCCGCCGCCGGCATTTTTCCCCACGGACCGTTCAATGCCTTGCGCGCGGCCGCCACGGCTGCATCGACATCCGAACCGCCGGCGTGCGCGATCTTCGCGAGCGGCTTTTCATTTGCGGGATTGATGCTCGGAAAATAGACCCCGCTCTCCGGCTCGCGAAACGCTCCGCCGATGAACAATTCGTATTGCGCATCGGGCTTCACGACGACCGCCTCCGGTGCCGGCGCGTACTGCCATTTGCCGCCGAAGTTCAGGGCGCGGCGCGATTTCGGCACGACTGGCGGATGGCTTTCGGCGACAACGGCGACTGCTTTGGTACGGCGGGCGGTGGTTCGAGGCATGGGCGCACCATGTTCAAATCACCACCTCAACGCAAGCCCGCCGCTACTTCGCGGGCTCGGCGGCGGGAACGTCTTTTGCGCACCGGAAGCCCGTGTGCGGAAGTCCTGTATCAATCGCAGTCTTCATCCGGGCCGAGGGCCGGTAGCCGCGGCTGTAATTATCCGCGCACATCCAGGAGCCGCCGCGCGTCACGCGCTTCATCACGCCCGGTTCGTCCGGATCGTAGCTCGTGTCGGGGCCGGGCGGATTCTCCTTCGGCGACTTCGCGTAGTAGTCCGGCAGATACCAGTCCGAGCACATCTCCCAGACATTCCCCGCCATGTCGAAAAGCCCGAATCCATTCGCCTGAAACGTCCCGACCGGCGCGGTGCCCTTGTAGCCGTCCTCCACCGTGTTCTCTTTTGGAAATTTACCCTGCCAAGTGTTCGCCATCCATTTTCCGCCGGGATTGAATTCATTCCCCCAAACAAACCGCGCCTGCACCAAGCCGCCACGCGCCGCGTATTCCCACTCGGCCTCCGTCGGCAGGCGCTTGCCCGCCCATTTGCAATACGCCATCGCGTCGTCGTAACAAACGTGCACGACCGGATGCCGCCCTTTGCCTTCGATGTTCGTCTCCGGGCCATCGGGGTGCCGCCAGTTTGCGCCGAGCACCGGCACCCACCACGAGCGGTAGTCGGCGATATTCACCTCGCCCGCCGGTGGCCTGTGGCAGAGCCCCATCGTCTTCCCTTCAAACTCCGGCAGCAATCCGGGGATGTCCTTGCTCGAAAGCGGACGCTCGGCAACCGTCACATAGTTCGTCGCCTTCACGAACTCCGCGAATTGATCATTCGTCACCTCGTTCGCATCCAAAAAGAACGCCTTCACCGCGACGTCGTGAATCGGCCGCTCATCATCGGGTCCGTCGGCGCTGCCCATCTGGAAAGTCCCCGCTTTGATATAAACCATCCCGTTTGGCGCGGCCGGGTCGGCGGCAAAGACGGGGAGAGCGATCAGCGTGGCGAGGATGGCGTGTTTCATGCCTGCCCAGTAGGCGGGACAGCAGCCACCATGTCAACGTGCCGCTCCTTTCAAATCGGGCATCCTGCACTTTTTTCTAGGCGTTCTGCTTTCGGTGGATAGCTTCCGCGCCTTTATGTCGAACGTCTGGTCCAATGCTCATCCGTGGTTGCGTGAACTCGTCTCTTACGAGCCGGGAAAACCCATCGAGGATGTCGCGCGCGAACTCGGGTTGCGCCCGGAGGAAATCATCAAGCTCGCTTCAAACGAGAATCCGCTCGGTCCCTCGCCAAAGGCGCTTGCGGCAATGCGCGAGACGCTGGAGCGGTCGCATTTTTATCCCGATGGCGGTGGCTACTACCTCCGCGAGGCCATCGCACAGCGGCTCGGACTCGAACGCGCAAACATCATCCTCGGCTGCGGCTCGAACGAGATTATCGAGTTCATCGGCAAGGCGTTTTTGAATCCCGGCGACGAGATCATCGCGGCGCGCCACGCGTTCGTGGTTTATAAATTGATGGCGACCCTCTTCGGCGCGACGACCATTGAGGTGCCGGACCCCGGCTTTGCGCACGACCTGGATGCGATGCTCGCTGCCATCACGCCGAAGACCAAGGAGGTCTTCATCGCAAATCCGAACAACCCCACCGGCACGCTGCTCACGCAGGAGCAAATCGACGCGTTCATGGCGAAAGTGCCGGAGCATGTCGTGGTGGTGTTCGACGAAGCGTATTACGAATTCCTGCCGAATCCGCCGGACGTCATCAAATACGTGAAGCAGGGCCGGAAGGTCGTGGTGCTGCGCACATTCTCGAAGATTCAGGGCCTCGCGAACCTCCGCATCGGTTACGGCATCGCGCCGAAGGAACTCATCGACGTACTCCAAAAGACCCGCCAGCCATTCAACGCAAACGGCATCGCGCAGGCCGGCGCGCTCGCTGGCTTGCTCGACGACGAGCATCAGCAAAAGACCCGCGACCTCACGCTCGTGGGGCGTGCGAAGATGCAGGACGCATTCGCCGCGATGGGTCTGGAGTTTGTCCCGAGCCACGCGAATTTCATCCTCGTGAAAGTCGGCGACGGCAAGGCGGTCTTCGGCGCGCTGATGAAAAAGGGCGTCATCATCCGCGACATGAATTCCTACGGACTGCCGGAGTGGATTCGCGTGAGCATCGGCACGGCGGCGCAGAACGAGCGCTTCCTCGCTGAATTGCGGCAGTTGCTCGGGAAGTAAGCGCTATTCGTTGCGCAACGCGCCAAGCAGCGATCCGCGCAGCGACAAGCGCGTAGCGAGCCATACCCAAAAGACGCTCAGCACGGCCATGCCGGCGAACAGCCCGAGCAGCGAGGTCCACGGAAAGCCCGCGCCCTTTTGGATAATGCCCGGGAGCACCGCGATGAGCGCGCTTGCCGCGCCGATGCCGAGCGCTGCGACGATGAGCCAGCGGTGTTCGGCGAAGACGAGCGAGCGGAGTTGCGCAGGCGTGTAGCCGATGGCTTCGAGCAGGCCGAATTCGCGGCGACGCTCCAGCACATTGCGCGCGACGACGATACCGAGTCCTGCGCTGCCGAGCAACATGCCGAGCCCGCCGAGGACTTGGAAGATGGAGAGATACGTGTTTTCCACGGCGTTGAATTCCGCGAGCCGCTGGGCGGTCGGGACGAGTTCCAGACCACGGTCGCCGAGCTGCTCGACAAGGTGCTCGCGCACGGCGGCGACTTTCGTGGGCGGGCAGTCGATGAGGAAGAAGCGGGTCCCGGCGGAGTTGGGGAATTTCTCGATGAAGCGGGCCTCTGATATGAGGACGAGCCCTTGGAGCATGGAGCCTTGCAGGCTGTCCACAATCTTCACCTCCATCGGCTGCCCGCGCTCGTCGGCGTACTGCAAACTCTCTCCAACCTTCTTTTTCATCGCCCACTGGAGCGTGTTCCCGTCCACGATTGCCGGCACGATCGACAACGGTTCGTTCTCTTCGCTCCGTTCCAACCGAACCCAGGGCGAACCCTTTCGTGCTCCACCCGAAAACTTGAATGTCCAATGGAAATCGTCGGCTCGCACGCCGAGCAATTTCGGCTGCAAAGCGCGGTTGAGGTTCAAGCAACTCGCGTCATCACCATCGCGCACACGCATCTGCACGACGCGCACGCCCTCCATGATTTTGTCATCCAGAGCATAAGCCTCGCGGCCTTTCTGCGAATTGAGGTCTTCGTAAATGGGCGAGGCGCTTTCGCCGATGAGCGCGAATCCGCCCGTGCCGGAGTCCTTGCGCGTGGCGTCGATGTCGCCGGTTTTGCGGAAGGAATCGACGGCGACGACCATGAAGACACCGCTCGCCAAGACGCCGATGGTGGCCATGGAGCGTCCGCGACGGCGGGTGGTATTGCGGAGCGCGAGGTCGGCGGCGGTTTCGAGCGTCGAGCGGCTGTCGAGCCGACGCATGATGACACGACACAGCCAGATGCCGATGCCGAGGAGCGCGAAGCCGATGCCAAAGAAGGCCATGGGATTTAGCGTCACACGGGGCAGTGAAATAGCCAGAACATCGATGAGCACGGTAGATGTAACAACGGTGCCGAGGATTTTCATTCGATGGGCTTTTCTGAGTGTGCGTAAAGGAGCGTCCAGGCTCCGGGAAGGGCTGCTCGATAGCCGGGGCATCTTCCCTGAGGCACAGTGTTGTCGGCAGCGCCGCTCCGGCCGCGTGACAACCGCCGACTGGGGCTTTTCTTCTGATAAATGACGCTATGCTGTCTCATCTGGCGGCTCATTTCTCTAAAACTGGCGCCGGAACGGGTGGTTTTGCGACGCAACAGAATCATTCTGCGATACGACAGAACCATCCTGGGGCAGCGCAGGATCATTCTGCGACACGACAGAACCATCCTGCGGCAGTGCAGGATCATTCTGCGACACGACAGAACCATCCTGCGGCAGTGCAGGATCATTCTGCGACACGACAGAACCATCCTGGGGCACTGCAGGATCATTCTGCGATACGACAGAACGATTCCGGGGCAGCGCAGGATCATTCTGCGACGCGACAGAACCATTCTGCGGCGGTGCAGGATCATTCTGCGACACGACAGAACCATCCTGCGGCGGTGCAGGATCATTCTGCGACGCGACAGAACCATCCTGCAGCGGCGCAGGATCATTCTGCGACACGACAGAACCATCCTGGGGTAGAGTAGAATCACTCTGCACCGCCTCAAAAGGTGCTCGGTGTGCCACTATGGCACTCTGAATTCCGGCAAAGCCGCGCATCATTTGGCCGCCTCCGCGATGTTGCCGCTCAAGAGGGCGGAGGCCTCGTGTTTGAAGAGTTTGCGGCTCGCCAGCCACATGGCGAAGAGGGCCATGAGCACGCTGCCGAGGATGCCGCCGACGATGGTGCCCGTATTCACCACGAAGAGAAACGTCGTCCCGCCAGTCGCGCCGCTCCACGCTCCGGCGAGGGCGGCGAGCACGGCTTTTGTGTAGAGCACCGCTCCGGCGACTCCGACCGTAGCGCCGATGAGGGCGAGCAGCGCGCCTTCTTTGAGAAACAACCGTCGCACTTTCTTGCGCGTCCAGCCGACCGCGAGCAGCAGCCCGGCTTCGGCGGCGCGTTGTTCGATGGTGAACGTGAAGAGCAGTCCGGTGAGCACGGCGGCGGCGGCGATGAGGAAGAATGAAAACGACGCGAAGAGCTGCCCGAAATCGACCGGCGCATCGGTGGCGGCGAGGGCTTGCTCGCGCAGATTCACCACGCGGAAGCCGAGGGCTTTTGGGTCGATAAATGCCGCGATGCGCTCGACTTGCTCGCGCTTCGTGCCTGCGGGGTAGCGGATGCTGGTGAGGTTTCCCCAGCGGTTGCCCCACATTTCCTGGCCGACTTTGAGGTTCACAAATGCCTTCGGCGTGCCGCGATGTTTCTCCCAGTATTCCTCGTCCTTTTTGCGGATGCGCTTGGAGTCAAACGGGAAGCCGGGCTTCCATTTCGAGAAGCTGTCCTTGTCCGGTACGTTTGGAAAATCGGGCATCCACGAGCTGTCGAGATGCGGCTCCTCCATCTCGATGATCGGCGCAAGGACGGTGAAAGTGCGGGTCTTCTCGATGAGTTCGCGCCGTTCGCCCATGACGCTGTAGCGCAGCGTGAGCTTGTCACCGGGCTTGGCATCGAGGTCATCGGCCAGCCAGCGGGTGATTTGGATTTCGTCGTCGGCCAGCTCCGCCTGCACGAAGCCGGAGGCCGGGGCATCGATGGCGGTGACCATGGAATATGGCGTCGATTGCGAGTGTAACGAGCCAAGGAGCGGCGGCATTCCTGCCGCCGTATCTTTAGCGCGAAGCGCCTGATCTCCTGTGGGTGGCGCGCTCCCTTGATTTGCGCTTCGCGTTTGGTTTTCGGCGGCAGGAATGCCGCCGCTCCTTGGCTCGCTATCGCTCGCAGCGCCTTTTTCGATGGCGGTGACGAAGTAGGTGAGGGAGTCGAGGCCGGGGGGTGGAGCGGTGATTGGTGACTCAGGCAACTTGGTAGATTCGTTGGCTCGGGCGGCGGCGACGATTGGTGCGTCGAGGAAGATGCGCGGGGAGCGGAGTTCGGCGCCCAAGTTGTTGGTAAGGTCGCCAAGACGTATCTCGAAATAGGACAGTGTTTCGCGCAGCGCCGCATCCTTGTTCAGATCTTTGAACTCTGGCACCCCTTGGAATTTCTCGAAGAGACGGAGAGACCAGATCACATCCGGCTCTCTGATGTCTCTGGTTCCTGCGAGAGAAACCTTATTCACCTTCCTGAATCCAAATCGCTCAAGCAGGGAGTCAAGTCCGCCCCCCCCCTCCCCTCCGCCGTAAATCAGCGGATCATCGAATGTGAGCACCACATTCACCTTCTCCCCCAGCCCCACCTTCGCCTGCAACTCCGCCAGCGGCACAAACACCGTATTCGGCGGGACCTGGCTGGCAGTGAGGGCGAAGCGCCCGAAGTCTTCGTCGCCCACGATGCGCCCGACCCGCGCCTTCACAGTGACGAGCGCCGCTTCCTCGCCCGAGAGCGGCGCGTCCTTGGAAAACGCGCCCGGCTTTTCGACGTAGACCGAGAGTTCGTCGCCCACTTTGAGCGAGAGCTGCGCGGCGATGCGCTCATTGAGAGCGACCGAGCCGTCCGCTTTGTCCGAGCCGCTGGGCGAGAGCTTCCAGAAATCGCCATCCACCCCGACCACCTGCACCTTGTTCGCGCGGGCCTTGCCATCGCTTCGCACCGCCGAGCCTTGCATGAGCAGCACGCCCGCTGCGTCTTTTCCCGGGAAAAACATCCGCGCGAGGACCGCCGGTCGCTTCGCCTTATCCGCAGGCCACGGCACGAACCGCTCGCCACACAGCAGCGCCTCGCCGATTTTCCCCACGCGAGCCTCCGCCTGCGCCCTCAGCGTCCCCTTCACCGAATCCCCCACCATCAGCGCACCAACGAGCACCAGCGACGCAAGCGCACAGCCGAGCACGACGCCGAGGTGCGTGCGCCAGTTGTGGCGGATGGAATTGCGGATTAAGGATGGCATTTCAAGTGAGCGATTTCAGTTCGTCGTAAATGACCTAACGCCCAGTCGACTCCACGAGCTTCTTACCTCGCAGTTCGAGAACCCGACCCATTTTCCGCGCAAGCTCCGGCGCGTGAGTGACCATGACGATGGCAACGTTTTCCACTCGGTTGATCTCCGCTAGGAGTTCGGCAAGGCGCGCAGCATTTTCTACATCGAGAGCGCCGGTCGGCTCGTCGGCCAGCAGGAGCTTTGGCGATGCGATGAGCGCACGGGCAATGGCCGCGCGCTGGCGTTCGCCACCGGAGAGCTGGCCGGGACGGTGGTCGAGACGATGCGAAAGACCGACGGCTTCGAGCAATTTCACAGCCCGCTCGCGGAAGGCGGTGCGTTCGGCTTTCGAGGCTTTGCGGGCAAGCGTTGGGACGAGGACGTTCTCAAGCACGCTGCAATGCGGCAGCAGATGGTGGAGCTGGAAGATGAACCCGACCTCGGTATTGCGAAACTCCGCGAGCTGCTCCGCGGTGAGCGAGGCGAGATTTTTGCCCGCCACGATGACTTCGCCGCTCTCCGGCTTGTCCAGCGCACCAAGGAGATTCAGCAGCGTGCTCTTTCCCGAGCCGCTCGGGCCGACGATTGCAACTGTCTCACCGGCTTCGATGCTGAAGTCGCACCCTTCCAGGACAGGCACGGAGGTATCGCCGTTGGCGTAGGATTTGGTGACGTTGCGAAGTTCAGCGAGCATGTTCAGTAAGCAGTGGGCAGTAAGCAGTAGGCAGGGGACTGTAGCCCCTCAGCAAAGCGCCGCCAACTGCCAACTGCCTACTCCGCCAACTCCTCCGCGGGATACGTCCAGATTTCGCTCAGCGTCGGATGGTAATGCGGGACGGCGGCCAGTTGGGCGGCAGTGGAGCGGAAATGCATGGCGACGACGATTTCATGGATGAGCTCGGATGCGTGCGGACCAACCACCGCGCCACCGAGGATCTCGCCGGTTTCGGTCGATGCGATCAGCTTCACGAAACCATCCGTCTCGCCCATGCAGAGCGACTTCCCGTGGTCGTTGAACGGATACTTTGCGCTCCGAAATGCGATGCCTGCGTCCTGCAGTTCGCGCTCGGACGCGCCGACAACAGCGACCTCCGGTTCCGAAAAAATGCCATACAGCCGCAGCCGGTAGTCGGTTTCCTCCAGCGTGCCCGCTCCCCCGAGAATCCGAGCCGCATTGCGTGCGGCAATCTCCCCGTGCTGGATGGCGATGTGGACGATCTCGTAAGGTCCGGCGACATCCCCCGCGGCGAAGATATGCGGCTGCGATGTCTGCTGCGTCGGGAGAACGTGCGGGCGGCCGGGCTTTGTAATTCCCGCTGCGGCGAGATCCAATCCATCGAGATTCGGCTCGCGTCCCAGCGTGTGGACAATCCGCTCGGCGGTGATGGTGTGCTCACCGTTCGCGTCCGAGAAAGTCACGCTGCGTCCCGACGCGGACCGTCCGGCGGTAAGCAATTTTGTGCCGGTGAAAACACGAATGCCGTGATGGCGCAGCCCCTCGGCCAGCGCCTCCGCCACGTCGAGGTCGGTGCCTTTCAACAGCTGCGGGCTGCGTTGAATGATCGTCACCTCCCGACCGAGACCAGCGTAGTAGGTCGCAAACTCCACCGCGGTCGCACCGCCGCCAAGGATGATGACACTTTGCGGAATCTCCTCACTGTCGAGGACGTCGTCCGTCGTCCAAAAGCCCGCTTCATTGAGCTCCGGAATCGGCACTCCGCTGACCTTCGATCCTGTGGCAATGAGGAAACTGAGAGCATTGATGGACCGCTCTGTGCCGTCGTGCAACCGAACCGCGACCGTATGCGGACCGGTAAAACGCGCGAATCCGCGAATCAAATCGAAGCGACCATCCTGCAATTGCTCCGCACGATACTCCGCGAAACCGCCAATGAGTCGCCGCTTCCTCGCGATGATCTCCGCGCCTTCGACACGGAGCCCCGATGCGCGCAGACCGAATTCCTCCGCACGCCTCATCGAAGCAAAGCGCGTGGACGACGCGAGCAGCGTCTTGCTTGGCATGCAGCCGCGGAGAATGCAAAGGCCGCCGAGTTCCGCAGCACCGTCCACAACACAGGTGCGCAACCCCTGCCCCGCCGCCGTTCGCGCCGCAGCGTATCCAGCGCTGCCGCCGCCGATGATCAAAAAGTCGTAGTCGTAGTTCATGGTGTATTTGGAAAACCCGCGGGCTGCACTTCGTATAGCTGGAGAAACTGCGGAACGTAGAATTTCAGATTGGTCTCCGTCACCGAACCCGCTTCGCGGCGACCAATTCCGAGTACCAGCCCGCGCTCATCGGGCGGAACAAACCGGAGCCACGGCGGTGTCTTTCGCGGACTTTCCGCGAGCCGGAACACAAGCGGCGCAGCGGGCGCATCCTCGCCGGTGATATTTGCGGAATTAATCACCGCCGGATACTTCCGCGGATCGTCGTCCACGGCGAGATCGTGGATAATCACATAGCGCACGCCGCGTTCCTTCACGATCGCCGCAGCAGCGTCATCATTATCGGCGAGGAAAAAACGCGCGCTGTCGTAGATACCCGGAAAGCTCTGATGACTCGTTCCCGCAATGCCCGGCTGTCCGGACCAGTACGCGAGCCGCGGGCATTCCCACCACACGGCAAGAAAAGGGCGCCTTTCCGGCGAGCGCATCAGCATCGCAATGCGGCGCAGTTCCACCTGCACAGCGCGGTCGCGCGCCTTCGTTTCGTCGCGCTGCTCCCGAACATCCAGCGGCGGATGCAGGCGGTCGCGCCATTCCTTTCCCATCGGAAGAAGCGCCGCGAGTCCGAAAACCCATCCACAGGGAACGCTCCGAAGCGCACCCAATTGCCACGGTATGCTCATTGCGACGGCCAGCGCCGAGAAGTATCCCCACCGCCGCTGCCACACGGTGAGCGCAATTGTTACCAACACCAGCAGGAGAATCCCGATACTGCGGCGGTCCGCACGTTTCGCGAGGACCAAAAGGATCGGCGCTGATACCCAAAACGCTCCAAACCACAGCCACGGAAGCAACCGGGTGATGTCCATCGCTTTCAACTCGCCGATGGTCCGGCTCCACGCAACGAGCCGCTCCCGCAATGCCGGATCCGGAAGCGTCAGCCGCCATCCATCGATGAGCAGCGCAACGAGCAGAACCGCTCCCAGCGCGATCCAGCGTGGCCGCACGGCGCGGGCGGTCAGAGCCATTCGTCCGCCCCACGCATGGAGTGCCATTGCCAGCGCAATCCACACAGCCGGCTCGTAAAGCGACACCCAAAGAGCAAGGCCCCATGCGGTTCCCGCAGCAATACTCCACCTTCTCGCAAGCCGGGCGCCCAGGCCGGAATCCGCAAGCGCCAATTCCGCGCCGACGGCCACGGAAAGCAGCAAGAGCAGCAGCGATTGATGATCCGGACGTCCCAGCAATGTGCCGTGAACGAGGATTGGGCAGATTGCAAAGAACAGAATCATCAGCCATCGAAACGGCACCCGCATCCGCCCGGCCCACCACCACAGCCAGGCCATCGTCGCGAGGCCCAGCAGCGGTGATATCCACGCACCAGACAACTCCAAATCCCGATCCGGAACTCCGGCGGAGAACGGACGGAAAGCGAACCGCGCTCCCGCAATCAGCCAGTCCATCGGCGCGGTCGTGTGCGGTGTCGTTCCAGTGGGCCAGTTCTCAAAATCGTGATGCCGGATGACCAGATTCCCCTCCGCAACCATCTTTGCCCTGGTCATGCGCGAGTAGCAGTCGCCTTCGAGGAAATAGACATCCCCTCCGTGAAAGACGTCGTCGCGATTGTGCGTCCGCGCCGCGAGTGCGAGAGCCATGAGCAGAAGCAGTCCCGCCCGCGCAAGCCAGCGCCGCCATGCAGGGAGAGGGGATTTGGGATCAGACATCATTCAAATCACTCCACCGGACTGGCCGGCACAATCACCGCCGGATTTCCCTTCACCTTGCTCGCAGGAGGCACGCTCTGCGAAACCACTGCGCCCGCAGCCACGCGACTCCCCTGCCCGATTTCGACCCCAGGCCCGACGAAGGCCATCGCCGCAACCCACGAGCCTTCGCGAACCACGATTGGCTGTGCAATCAAGTCGAACGTCTCCTTTCCGAAATCGTGCGAACCCGTGCAAAGAAACGCGCGTTGGGAAATGCACACATTTGATTCGATGGTCACCTGAGCCAGCGAGAGCACCAGCACTTCCTCTCCAATCCACACATCGCTCCCGATCCTGAGTCGCCACGGGAAGGTGATGTTCACGTTACCCCGAATCACCACGCCTGAGCCAACCTCCGCACCAAACGCGCGGAGCAAAGCGCATCGAACCGCGGATGGCCATGGAAGCGGCGTGAGAAAAAAGAACCATTTCACAAGAATCCACGCCGCCTCTTTCAGCGCTGATGCGCCGCGGTCGAATCCCTGCGTGGAGTATCGGTCCAGTCGAATCATGGATTGGAATGGCGACGCGGGCAGTGCATTGAGCGAATTACGGGCATTTGGCAGCGCCAGCTATATGCGTGCCCGGCCAAAACGGCAACCCTGCCGGAAATCCCCCTAAAGCGGAGCGGCAAAATGGCACGGAGTCCGCTCTATCGAGGCCGAAAACGGCCCTTGCCCAACCAACAGAGGAAGTTGCTCGCCCGCGAAACAGCCGGGCACCATACTCGCTTCGCAGCCCAAAATCATGATTCAGCTTCAGCCCAACTGGCCCGCCGCGCCGGATCGCATCGATCTCGCGCAGGGAGAAATCCATCTCTGGAAAGTCACCTTGACCAGTCCGCGTACTCAAGGTGCCTGCCGGGCTGTGCTCTCCGCGGCTGAACTGACCCGGGCCGCGAGATATCACTTCAGCGAGGACGCGGAACGGTTTATCGCATCGCGCGGTGCCGCCCGCATGATCCTCGCCCGCTACCTCGCGTGCGATCCCGCGGACCTCGAGTTCCGGACAGGGCCGCATGGAAAACCATTCATCGTGCACCCGTTCGTCGATATTCGTTTCAACGTGAGCCATTCGCGGGACCTCGCGATGATCGCCGTCACGCGTGGACGGGAAGTCGGCGTGGACTTGGAATGGGTGCAACCCGACATCGCGTTCGAGCCGATTGCGGATTACTACTTTGATCCGGGTGAGAACTGGGACCTGCGCTCCGCGCCCGAGGAAAAGCGTGCGACCAGGTTCTTTGAATTGTGGACGCGAAAGGAGGCGCGACTCAAAGCCGAGGGAATCGGGCTTGCCGGAGCACCCGCTTCCCGCGCCTCGTGGTCGGTCAGGCAACTGGAACTTGCAGAAGGCTACTCGGCAGCGATCGCAAGCGAGGGAGCAGACTGGAAGCTCGCATACTGGGAGTGGAGTCTCTAAATGCCGGACTCACACGCATCCATGCCCGACGCATCCAGCAAAGAAAGCCCGCAAAACGGCTACGAAATCATCATCCAGCCAAGCCGCGGATGGCTCCGAATCAACTGGCGCGAGCTCTGGGAATACCGCGACCTCCTTCGCATTCTCGTGAGGCGCGACTTCCTCGCGAAGTACAAGCAGACCGTTCTTGGGCCGCTGTGGTTTGTCATCCAGCCACTGCTCACCGCTTTGGTGATGAGCATCGCATTCAATCGAATCGGAGGCGTTGATACCGGTCGGATTCCCGACATTATCTTCAACCTCTGCGCCCTCCTGCCGTGGAGTTACTTCTCGCAAAACGTAACGACCGGTGCCGCGACTTTCACCGCAAACTCGCACCTGTTCGGGAAAGTCTATTTCCCCCGTCTCGTTGTTCCGGCGGCGGCATCCATCTCGAACATGTTCGCGCTCGCGCTGCAGTTCATCGTTTTTGTCGCGTTCTATCTATACTACGCGTTTTCCGGTGCCGATATTCACATGGGAGCCTCGGTGCTACTCATCATTCCGTTAATGCTACTCACGGGCATCCTGAGCCTCGGAGTCAGCCTTCTTATCGCGGCATCCACGGCGAAATATCGCGACCTATCCCACCTCACGCCGGTGTTGCTGCAACTCTGGATGTTTGCATCGCCCGTCTTTTATCCGATGGCAAAAATGGAGCATCACCCGTCGTTTTCATGGCTGTGCTGGGCGAATCCCATGGCTCCAATCGTGGAGGCGACCCGGGATATCCTGCTTTCCGGCGGCGCATGGGCGACTCCACAAATGCCACAGATGCTCGTCACTTCAGCCCTCACGGCGATACTTGCCCTGATTTTCGGCGTAGCCGCATTCAACCGCGCCGAACGCACAGTCGTGGACAGCGTTTAAATGACGGCGGTGCACACACAGCGGCCCATAGTCGAGATACAGGACGTCTCAAAACGATACCGAATCGGCTCGCAGGATTCGTCCACGCTCGGAGGATTGTTGCGTCGCGCCCTCGGGCGTCGGGACACGACTCCCGCAATGGATCTTGGCGCGCGCACCGGCGATTTGCCCGGCACATTCTGGAGTATCCGGGATTTCAATCTCTCCGTGGAGCGCGGCGAGATTATCGGCCTCATCGGCCGCAACGGCGCGGGTAAATCGACGCTTCTGAAACTCATCTCCCGAATCACCGAGCCAACAAAAGGCACTATCCGCCTTCGCGGACGAATCGCCTCGCTGCTCGAGGTCGGAACCGGCTTCCATCCGGAACTCACCGGACGCGAAAACATCTTTCTCAACGGCGCCATTCTCGGGATGAAGCGCTGGGAAATTCAGGCGAAGTTCGACGAAATCGTGGAATTCGCGGAAGTCGGAAGCTTCCTCGATACCCCGGTGAAACGCTACTCCAGCGGAATGTTTGTGCGCCTCGCCTTTGCCGTCGCCGCGCACCTGGAGCCGGAAATTCTGTTGATCGATGAAGTGCTCGCCGTGGGTGACGCAGGCTTTCAACAAAAGTGCCTCGGCAAGATGAACGACGTCGCGAATCGCACCGGACGGACCATTTTCTTCGTGAGCCACAATCTCGGTGCGATCCGCTCACTCTGCACACGTGCGGTCTTGATCGAGGACGGCACCGCAAAAATGAGCGGCCCGCCCGAGGACGTCATTACCCATTACCTATCCACGACGCAAACGGGCGGCGGCGGCGTTCCCGGAAGGCTCGCATGGAGCGATGCGGAAGCCCCCGCCACGAATGAACTTCGACTCCAATCGCTCACGCTGACAAATGTCCGCGGAGAAGTATCGGCACTTTTTGATGCGGCAGAACCTGTCCGAGTGGAGTTGTGTTACCGCGTTCTCCAGCCGATCCGCGGCGGACGGATGCTGATTGCAGTTTACACATCCGATGGAGAACTCGCGTTTGTCGCAACGGATCATCAGTTGCACGAAGCTGTCATTTCACCGGGCGATTACCGGACGACAATTACAATTCCCGGAGGCATCCTGAACCGGCGAGCCTACGCGGTCACCCCGTCGTGCGACGCACCCGGCCACCGCCACATTTTGACATCCGGCCCTTACCTTCCATTTACTGTCGGCGGAACCCCCAATCACCTTTCGCAGTTCCCGGAGCGCTGGCCCGGAGCCGTCTGTCCGCGGGTTGAAACGAAACTCGAAGCCATCCCGAACGCCAAATGAACAGCGCTGACTCCACGCAAAACTCCCGACTGCCCGGCCTTGATGGCCTGCGGGGTCTCGCGTGCCTGATGGTTTTTCTCTACCACCTGCGCTGGAACGCACAGCCTTCGAACAGCGAGCCGCTTCAACTCCCCGCAGGGCCATTCAACGTGGAGTTCCTGCTGCGCAAATTCGATATTGGCGTCGCTATTTTCTTCATCCTCTCCGGGCTCCTGCTCTCGCTGCCTTTCTGGCGCGCCATTCTCGCGAATGAACCCGCACCGGATACATCGCGGTATCTTTGGCGGCGAGCGTGCCGCATTGTGCCCGCCTACTACGCGGTGCTCACCGCCATCTACCTCATTCGGGGCGGGACTTACACGCTCTACGGAGCCATCGATTTTCTTCTTCACGCCTCCTTTCTGCATCCGTTTGCGGATTACGCATACTACGGCGTTCACCCCGACCTTTGGACAATCGGGATCGAATTCCAGTTCTACCTGCTTCTTCCGCTCATCATGCGCGGAGTCGGTGCCGTGTTCCGCAAAGCAGGGGCGGTTGCTTCCATCGCGGTCCTTGTGCTCACATGCTGGGGAATCGATTTCGCGGCCGGCGCCACACTGCGGGCGCTGGCACCACACATACCCGACCGCTTTCTCACGGAGAACGGCACGGTGATAAGTGGAACGGTATTTTCGTATCTCAAACTCTTCGCGTTTGGAATCGCCGCCGCTTTCGCCGTGCTTCGCGCACACTTCTCAAAAGCCCAGGCTGACGCAGTCTGCGCGCTATCGGCGGTTGCCGCAGGCGCGGTAGTCACGCTCGGCGACGAGGCCGGATGGCGGACCATGGGCACGTTTGGCTGGCCGCTCAACGCACTCGTGCTCGGCACATTCGCCGCATCGCTGGCCCGGTCGCATTACTTCGCGCAGCTGTTTTCGACGCGATGGATCGCGGCGACTGGCACGATTTCGTATGGCATCTACCTGTGGCACGATCTCGTGCTTCACGCCGTTTACGCAGGAACGCTGCGAGGAAATCTATCAGGCTGGCCGCTGTTCCTGACAGGCGGCGCAATCGCGCTGGCCGTCACCATCGCGATCGCAAGCCTCTCCTGGCGCTTCATCGAACGCGACGCACTCGCAGCACCCTATCCTTCTTTCCGATGAACCCGCCGTGCATTTCCATCATCGTTCCGTCTTACAATCAGGGGGCTTACATTGAGGAGACGCTCCTGTCTGTGCTCGAACAGGAATATCCGGCACTTGAATTGATCGTGATGGACGGCGGCAGCACGGACCAAACCGTCGAAGTGCTGCAGAAACTCAGCACACGCCTCGCCCATTGGGAGAGCGCCAAAGATCGGGGGCAGACCCACGCAATCAACAAGGGGCTCGCAAGATGCACGGGGGAAATCTGGGCATACCTTAATAGCGACGATTTGATTTCGCCCGGCTCGCTTCAACGCGTCGCACAAATGTTCGCCGACCCGGCCGTGGAATGGATCGGCGCCGTAAGTGAAATCTTCGACGCCACCGGACCACGCGACACAGTCACGCCGCAGGAACCCGCCCGACTGATCGAATACCTCACGCCATGGCAGCGTTCCGTCCAACACGTGTTCGCATGTTCAAATGTCACCTACATGCGCCGCAGCGTGTATGAGAAACTCGGCGCGTTCGACGAGAGCTACCATTACTCGATGGACATGGAGTACTACATCCGCGCGATTTTCGCGGGCATCCGGTTTCATCGTTTTCCGGACACCCTCGGTCGCTGGCGGTGGCACGAGCAGTGCAAAACGGTGAAGGACGGAAACGCCTACCGGTTCACAGAGGAGGAAATTCGAATCGCGGAAGCGCACATCGGGAAACTCCCGGCGGATCAACAAGCCGAACTCGCCCGCGAGATCGCAGACCAGAAGAAGTGGTACACGGTCCGGCAAATCGAATTGGGCACCCAATCGACATCACGCGCTGCACGCCTCTCGGCACTTCTTCAAGCAGCAGCCTCGCACCCCGGCCTGCTCTTCTTCCGGCCATGGCTCGGTGCCGTGCGCAAACAACTGTTCCGTTCATGAAGCCCGTCGTCGAAGTCCAAAACCTATCGAAGCTTTTCCATCTCGGAAGTATTGGCGCCACGAGCCTCCGTGAGACTTTTGAGCGCATCATGGGCCGCAATACTTCCAAGGCGACACACGATGACAACCGCGTCTCGGCCGCTCGCCGCGGACCGTATCCAAACACGTTCTGGGGACTGAAGGACGTTTCATTCTCGGCAATGCCCGGAGAAATCGTCGGCATCGTCGGACGCAATGGCGCGGGCAAGTCCACGCTGCTCAAGATCCTCTCGCGAATCACAGAACCGACCTCGGGCCGTGCGATTCTCCGCGGCCGACTCGCGTCGCTCCTCGAAGTCGGAACCGGCTTTCATCCCGAACTCACGGGCCGGGAAAACATCTTCCTCAACGGCGCGATTCTCGGAATGAAGCGATGGGAGATCGCCGCCAAGTTCGATGAAATCGTGGAGTTTTCCGAAGTGGGGCAATTCCTCGACACGCCGGTGAAGCGATACTCAAGCGGCATGTTTGTGCGTCTCGCATTCGCGGTCGCCGCACACCTTGAGCCGGAGATTCTGTTCATCGACGAGGTGCTCGCAGTCGGCGATGCTGGCTTTCAGAAAAAGTGCCTAGGCAAAATGGGCGATGTCGCAAACAGGCAGGGCCGGACGGTCTTTTTCGTCAGCCACAATATGTCTGCGATTCGCGCACTTTGTCGCGAAGCGATCCTCATCGAGAACGGAACCGTGGCTTTCTCTGGCACGCCTTCGGATGTGATCTCGCGCTACCTCGCAGCGACTGTTCCTGACGATGCGAGCGAAGGCGGCGATCTTGATTGGCGCCACCACGCCGAGCAACCCGGGAACTCCGAGATGCGCATCCAGCGAATCCGGACACTCGATCCCACGGGCAGACCTCAAACGACTTTCGAGGCGGCGGATTCGATCGATGTCGAGATTACCTACCGGATTCTTGCGCCCCTTCGTGATCTCCGGTTTCGAATCCAACTGACTACGCACGAAGGCGAACTCGCATTTCAGGCGACCGATCACACTTTCCAACGCGAGTTGCACGAACCGGGGCTCTACCGCACGACATGCCGCATTCCGGGCGGGCTGCTCAACCGCCGTATGTATGTGCTCGGAGTGCAGGCCGACCTCGCCGGAGTCCGCTACATCATGCACATGACTGAGTTCATCAACTTCCTGGTTTCGGGCGCGGGAAATCAATCGTCGCATTTCCCGGAAGCATGGCCCGGAGTCCTTTGCCCGAAAATGAGCTGGACGACAGCCGAGTTGCCCGACGCGGCGGTTTGAAATGACGCAGCTCGTACTCGCAGTCCCTGTTCTCAATGCGGAACGATTTCTAGCGCACACACTGCAATCGTTGAATGCCGAGGGCGATTCGGTCCGCTGGTGGCTCCAGGATGGTGGATCGACCGACGGCACGCTTGATATCGCGCGCCAAGCAGCCCGGACCGGCGATGTCATCGACTCGGCAGAAGACAGAGGACAGGCCGATGCCATCAACAAAGCCTTCCATGCGATGGGTGGCGACATCATCGGGTTTATCAACGGCGATGATCGGCTCTGTCCCGGAACCGCGCTTCGTGTCCTCGATTTTTTCGCAAGCCATCCGGAAATCGACCTGATTTACGGGAAGGTGAAATGGATCAACGAAGCTGGCGACATCACCGGGCAGCACGCGGGCTCGATAAGAAACCTCGCCGAAGTTCTGGATGTTTACAGGGTCTGGTGGGGCGGAAGGCAGTGGGTCCAACCGGAGGTTTTCTTCCGCCGTTCACTCTTTGAGAAGGTCGGCGACTTCGACATCGGCTACCATCTTGCATTCGACTTCGATTTTTGGGTTCGGTGCTTCATCAAAAGAGCGCGAATCGCACATATCCCGGAGTTTTTTGCAGAGTTCCGACTTCACCCCCGGCAAAAGTCCGCCCAGTCCAAACTCGCGGCGCGCGAGATCCGGAGCATCGTCACCCGGTATCTTGACGCGGGTGCGCCTGTTCCTCCGTGGGTACGCTGGAGTCTGCGGGCGCAGATTGCATACGACCGTTACCAACTCGGCGAGACGGCCGACGCGCACGGAAACCGTCCGTCATTTCTCAAGGGCCTGTTGCGAAATCCCGCATGGTTGCTCAGCCCCGCCGCAAGATCCCGGACGCAATCCGGCCTTGCCAAAGTCATGGGAATTAAACGATTCACATCCCATAGATGATATCCCTTGGACGCCTATGGATGAACTTCCTGCGCGATATAAAGCGCGGTTGGGCAGCCAGCTATCACGACTACAAGACAAAGCCGCTCATTTCCAAGTGGACATGGCCATACTGGAATGAGACGCCCTCGTCCGTGCCCGTTCACGTGCTGACGGGCGCAAACGACTGGCTGCTGTGCGCGTGGATGCTTTCCAGCTGGTTTACGGCGACAGAGCAGACGTGGCGCGTCGTCATTCACGATGATGGAACGCTTCCCGCGTCCGCGCGGAAAACCCTTTCATCAATGTTCAGGACGGCCCGCTTCATTTCCCGAAACGATGCGGATCCCGCGATGGACAAGCTGCTTCGTCCATTCCCTCTCTGCCACGACTATCGAAGGAAACATCCGCTTTCGCAGAAAATATTCGATATCCCGCATTTTGCGGATTCCGAGCGCTTCATCATTCTCGATAGCGACCTGCTCTTCTTCCGCTACCCGCCGGAGATCATGCAGTGGGTAAACAGCGACTCCAAAGACTGTCTCTTCAACGAGGACGTCGAAGAATCATCCCTCGTTTCGCGCGAGGACGCGTGGAACGACCTCGGAGTGAAGCTTTGGCCGCGTGTGAACAGCGGCCTTTGTCTCATGCAGCGCTCCGCGGTCGATCTGGAGTTCTGCGAGCGCATCATGGGAGAGACGAACATCCTCAAAGGACACATCTGGCGCATTGAGCAAACGCTCATTGCACTCTGTGCCTCCCGGCATGGACGCGGCGGAGTCCTGCCAAAAACCTATGAAGTGTCGCTCGGAAAGAGAGCATCTTCCGATACGATTGCGCGCCATTACGTCGGGGCGGTCCGCAATCGCTTCTACGCCGAGGGCATCGCGAGACTCGCGCCATTCCTCCTCTACAAGGACGAACTGTGATGGACGTCATATTCGCGCCCGACTGGTCTGACGGCGTACCCTATCAGCGTCTGCTCGCATCGGGCCTCCGCGAACACGGCGTAAATGTCCGCTTTCTGTACGGCTACAAGCGCCTCCTTCCGCTCTCCCGCGCACTGCGGCAGGAAAAGGCAGACCTTCTTCATCTTCACTGGCCAGAAGCCTATTTCCCCCCACGCAAGGATCGATGGGACTGGTGGCGGCGCGCGCGCTTTCGTGTCGATCTGCTCCTCACACTTCAGAACATCCGACTCGCGACAACCGGCCACAATTTGGCGCCGCACAATCGCGCACGTGAAGCCTTTGCCACTACGAATGTCGGATACGCCTACCGGTGCTCGGATGTCGTCTTTGCGCATTCCGAAATCGCAAAGACACGCCTCGCTGAAACCTTCTCGGTGCCACCGCAGCGCATCGATGTCGTCCCTCACGGCGACCTGTCCGTCACGCTTGGCGAACCCGTCCCCGTGCACGCGGCACGCGAAAAACTGCAACTCCCGCAAGAGAGAAAAATCGCGCTCATCTTCGGAATGGTGGAGCCGTATAAGGGGCAGGAGGAAGTCATCAACTGGTGGAGAAAGGCGAATCCCGACGCGCTGCTCGTGATCGCCGGAAAGCCCATGAATGCTGAATACCGCGAGCATATCCGGGCGCAAATTGGCGATGCGCCAAACATCGTCGCGCGATTTGAGTGGCTCGACGACACCATGCTCCGCGACTACCTGTGTGCGGCCGATTGCACGATTTTCAACTATCGGAAGATCTTCACATCGGGCGCCGCCAACCTCGCGCGTTCGTGGGGGATCCCGATGGTGCTACCGAAACGTCTCGATACCGTGGTCTTCGACGAACCATGTCCCCTTGCCCACCGTTTTGAATCCATCGACACCGATTTCGAACCGTGCCTCCGGAATGCGCTCGCAACCCCGCAGGATTTCAAATCCGCCGCCGGTTGGCGTGAAACCACCGACTGGAGCCGTGTTGCCGGACTGACTCTTGAAGGCTATCGTCGCGCCATGAAAGGACCGAGGCCACGCCTCTGAGAGGAACTTACCATGTGCGGCATCGCAGGATTCATCGAGAGGGACTTGCCTGAACAGGAAGCCGGCGCGCAGTTGCAGCGGATGCTTGCACGCATCATCCACCGCGGTCCCGATGGCGAGGGCCTCCACACCGAGAACGGATTTGCGATGGGGATGAGGCGCCTTTCCATCATCGATCTCGAAGGCGGCTGGCAGCCCATCTGGAACGAGGACCATACCATCGGTGTGGTCTTCAACGGCGAGATTTACAACTACCTTGAAATCCGGCCCGACCTTGAGTCCCGCGGCCACCGATTCGCGACCGACAGCGACACCGAGGTGCTCGTCCACCTCTACGAAGAGCGCGCTGAGAAGATGCTTGAGCGGTTGCGCGGGATGTTTGCCTTCGCGATCCTCGATCGTCCCAAGCGCAGCGTTTTGCTGGCACGGGACCACTTTGGGCAAAAGCCGCTCTACTACACGGCAGCACCCGGACGATTCGCATTCGGCAGCGAAATGAAATCCCTCTTCGCCATTCCGTGGGTCAACAGGGAAATGGCGGACGACGCATTCCTCGACTATGCCTCCTGGCTTTCGCTCCCGCCTCCGAGGACACACTTCGCGCACATCCACAAACTCGCGGCCGGTTCCTTCATCCGCCTGTCGCTCGACTCGCCGACGCAGCCCATCCCGCAACAATACTGGCTTTACGAGTTGAGCGAAGCTCCCGACCTCACAAACGAGAACGAAGCCATCGAAGCTCTCGACGCAGCGCTGAAGGACAGCCTGCGAGTTCACCTGCGGGCGGATGTTCCACTCGGCGTCCTGCTAAGCAGCGGTCTGGACAGTCGCACTGTGGTAACCTACGCGCAGGAACTGACCGGAGGCGCGATGCAGACGTTCACCGTTGGCTTTGGCGCCGGAGATTCGGAATTGCACGGAGCCGCGGAGACCGCGCGGGAAATTCGCTCCACCCATCACGCCCTCGAACTCAATGCCGCCGCGTTCGCGTCCGCGATTAAAAATATCGCCGCACACCTCGATGAGCCTGTGGGCGACCCCGCCTGTTTCGCAGTCATGCAAATATGCCGGTTCGCGCGGAATCACGCAAAAGTCCTGCTCTCCGGCGAGGGAAGCGACGAACTCTTCGGCGGCTACGGGCCCTACGGCGGAATGCTCTCCACATTGAAGCGCTCGGACTTCTATCGCGGATTGGGAGCTATCCTGCCACGCTCCGACTTCAGCGGCGCCTCCCGGTGGCAGCGATTCCTTCAGCGGGTCTCGCTCTCGCGTTCGGCCGAGACGCTCCTTCTACGCTGTGAAGGGCTGCCGGGAGATACGCGCAATCCGCGTGGCTTCAATACCCGCCAACTCGCCCGGATGCTGGAACGCGCCGGGCAAATGTCACCCATCGTTCGAAAACAGAGGGATGAACTCAGCGCGCTGCTGGCTCTCGATCTCGACTGGCAACTCGCCGAATCGCTCCTGCAAAAAGCCGACAAAATGAGCATGGGCGCGAGCATCGAGTTGCGCACCCCGATTCTCGACATCGAAGTCGCCAAAGTTGCCGCGCGGATTCCATCGTCGCTGAAGCTCCACCAATCCGGCATCGGGAAATACATCCTCCGAAAAACACTCGGACGGAAGTTGAACGAAGACATGACGCGTCCGAAGAAGGGCTTCCCCGTCCCGCTCGACGCATGGTTCGCCGGACCGCTCCGCGAGCAGGTCGAAGGCGCGCTGTTCGCGTCCGACTCCGTCGTTTGCACGAGGCTCGAACGTCCGCTCCTGCGTCGTGCGTGGGATGATTACATGGCCGGCAAATGGGAGGGTCGTTACGCGTTCTACGCGCTCTGGCTGTATGAAGTCTGGGTCCGCGGCCTGCACCGATGAAAGCGACGATTTGCATCCCTTGCTTCAATGCCGCCCGCTGGCTCGCCCAGGCCATAGAAAGCGCGCTTGCACAAACCGGCGTGGAGCCGGAAGTCATCGTAGTCGATGACGGTTCGACGGATGGCTCGCTCGAAATTGCGCGATCATTTGGATCGAAAATAACCCTTCTCACCGGCCCACGACGCGGAGCCACCACCGCTCGCAATCTCGCCTGGCGGCACGGCACCGGCGAGTGGGTGCAGTTCCTCGACGCCGACGATTATCTCGAACCGGGAAAAATCAGCACGCAACTCACGGAAGCCGCATCCGCAGGCGACGTGATTTACAGCCCGGTCTGGATCGAGACGTGGACCGGCCCAAACGCTACGCGCGAGAAAAGCGAAACTGCGCCGGAAAAGGACATTTTCACGCAATGGATTCAGTGGCGCATTCCGCAAACCGGCGGCGCGCTATGGCGGCGCGAGACGTTGGAACGACTCCGCGGCTGGAAGGAAGACCAGCCTTGCTGTCAGGAGCACGAGTTGTATCTCCGGGCGCTGATGGCCGGAACGACGTTCCGCTACGCTCCCACACCGGGCGCTGTTTATCGGATTTGGAGCGAAGATACGCTTTGCAGGAAAGACCCGCGACTGGTCGCGCGTGTGCGGACCGGCCTTGTGGACACGATGCTCGACTGGCTCTCGGCAAACAATAAACGAACACCGCTCCACGAAGCCGCCGCTGGACGCGTGTTTTTCGAGCAAGCGCGGACATGGGCGCGCTACGATCTGGGAGAAGCGAAAGCCTATTGTGCCGAGCGCAAATCGCGCGGCTGCTTCAACGTCTCCGGCCCCGCTGCGCCGCGAAGTTATCGAATCATCTACTCACTCTTCGGCTTCGCTGCAGCCGAGCGAGTCGCACGTGCGTTGCGCTGATTCCATGAAGTTCCGTCCACACGCCCACACACTCTCGATCATCAGGACCGTGTCGCTTGCGCTCGCGCTGTCCGTCGCAGCCTGCTCATCGCCGCGGGAAAGGCGTCCGGTGCCCGCAGTCCCGGCGATTCCCGCGCACGAGTCCGCGGAAGACGCCCTGTTTATCCTCCATAATCATCAACGCAGCTTCCACGGCGCCGCACCACTTCAGCGCGATGCAGAGCTTTCCGACTACGCACGAAACTGGGCTGAAACGATGGCGCGTTCCGGGTCGATGAAACACTCCTCACTTCGCTTCGTTGGCTCAGGCTATTCCGCAGGCGCGGAAAACGTCGCGATGATGCAGAAGTCTCCGTCGGAAGTGATGAATGCGTGGATGCAATCATCCGGCCATCGGAAGAACGTGCTCAACGACCGCTACACCCACGCCGGATTCGGAGTCGCCTACGATGAAAGCGGGCGTCCCTATTGGTGCGCGGTTTTTGGCGGATAGCCGCTAGAGCTTCACGCCGAACTCGTCGGAGTCCGTCACGCTCTCGACGAAGCCCGCGACGAGGTCGATGGTCTTCTCGACATCGGACAACTGGCACATTTCCACGATGCTGTGCATGTAGCGAAGCGGATAGCTGATGAGCCCGCTCGGGATGCCTTCGCGCACGTCGAAGATCACGTCCGTATCCGTGCCGGAGTAGCGACTGCTGCTTTCGTGCTGGAGCGCTATCTTCTTCTTCGCCGCCACCTGCATGATGCGCTTCATCACGTTGGGATGATTGCACGTGCCGTGGGTGATTGCCGGACCACCGCCGAGTTTCACTTCGCCGTGGATAGAGTGTTCGATTCCGGGCATGTCGGTAGCGTGGGTGACGTCGAGCACGATGGCCACGTCGGGCATCAGCCGATGCGCGGCCATCTTTGCGCCGTATCCGCCGATTTCCTCCTGCACGGCGTTCACCGCAATCACCGTCGCAGCCGGGCGATTTTTCGAAAGGCGCTCAATCACCTTCGCGATGATGAATCCGCCGAGTCGGTTATCGATGGCACGTCCCACGACCCGATCCTTGCCGAATTCTTCTGCGGCGTCGGAATAAACCGCCGGATGCCCGACGCGCAGTCCCATCTCCGCGACTTCCTTGTCCGAGGATGCGCCTACGTCCACGTAGAGTTCGTGAATCTTCGGTGCCTTCTCGTCCGAGAGACCGTCCTTGCGCAGATGAATTGCCGTGTTTCCGATGATTCCGCGCACCGTTCCGTTGTCGCCGAGGAAATCGAGTTTGCGCCCGCGCGCCGTCGCGGTGTCGCTGCCACCGACGCGATCCACGCGGATGAATCCTTCCTTGGTGACGTGCTTGATGATGAATCCGATTTCGTCGGCGTGCGCCTCAATCATCACGCGGCGGCCCTTTTTGGATTTCCCTTTCAGCGTGGCCCAGGCGGTGCCGTAGGCGTCGTTCTCCACGCTGTCGGCAAATTGCTTCACGTATTTCGCCCACACGCGTTGACCCGCGACTTCAAATCCCGTCGGGCTCGGTGTGCGGAGGAGTTCAAAAAGAAAGGCTTTAGATTTTGCGTCCATAATTTCGAGACAGGCAAACGCAGTGCGCGACGGTGTGTCGAGCGAAGATTCCTTGTGAGTGCGCAATTGACGCCACCGTATTCTCCCCTACCCTCCAACACGAAACGCAGGGGAGCCTATGCCGGCTGAGAGTGGTGCTGAAAAGCGCCTGACCCTTCGAACCTGAACGCGGGTAATGCCGCCGCAGGGAGCGGAGTTTTTCTCGGTCGGCTGTGCGCTTTCGTGCCAGCATTTTTACCAATCATGATCGCAGACCCAAAAACATCCTTCGAGCCACACAGCAGCGAACAGCTTCCCGCCAGCAAACGCGTTTACGTCGAGGGCACATTGCCCGGCGTGCGTGTGCCGATGCGGGAAATCGCGCTTTCGCCCACGAAGGCGTTCAACGGCAAAATCGAGCAAAATGAACCCGTCCGCGTGTATGATTGCAGCGGTCCGTGGGGCGATCCTGCTTTCACCGGAACGCCTGAGGAAGGACTGCCCGCTCTGCGTGCGGCGTGGATTAAAGAGCGCGGCGATGTCGAGGAATACGAAGGCCGCGAAGTCCTGCCGCAGGACAACGGATACCTCTCCGGCAAGCACGCGGAATACGCCAGCAAGGCCGAGCGCAACCGCCTCATCGAGTTCCCCGGATTGAAAGGCGAGCGCCGCAAGCCGCTCCGTGCGAAGGCGGGCAAAGTCGTGACGCAGCTCGCCTACGCCCGCGCTGGAATCATCACGCCGGAGATGGAGTTTATCGCGAGTCGCGAGAACATGCGCCAGTGGGCAGTGGGCAGTGG
>SXWH01000149.1 GCA_005791535.1 Verrucomicrobiaceae bacterium
AGCGTTGCTTTCGACCACTCAGCCACCTCTCCAGTTGCAGGGTCTGCGGGGAGATAAAACGAGCGCAGGCGATGCGTCAAAAGGTTTCTGCATCCGACTGGCGGAATCGTCTGCTTTTACGCGAAAATGACGCGCGTCCGAGGGGGTTAAAAATCGAGCTTCGGGTCCGCGAGGTCCAATTCTTTGATCCAGATGTTACGATAGCGCACATCGTGACCTTCGTTCTGAAGCTTGAGTCCCTGCGGGCTGTCCGTGATTCCCTTGCCACCATTGTTCCCGCCATCAACTCCCGAATTCGGGCCGCCCCAGACTTGGGTAATCTGGATGTTGTCGTGAACTTTCGTGCCGTTGAAATACATCGAAACCGTTGCTTTCTCGGTCAGCTTCCCGTCCTTGAATCGTGCGGCGCGGAAGAGGATGTCGTACGAATTCCACTTCCCGGTTCCGGCGTACGAATCGTAGGGCGATTCGGTCTGGTTGATGACCGCACCCATTCCGTGCGGCGTTTTGTCGCCGTCCAAAACCTGGATTTCATAGCGATTCTGGAGGTAGACCCCGCTATTGCCCCGTGGCTTCGTGACGAGGAACTCGATATGGAGACGGAAATCGCGGTAGGCCTTTTTTGTCACGATGTCGGCGGTGCCAAATTTTCCGCCCGCCGAGACGGGATCGTCGGTCATCACCACGGTGCCCTTGTCCACCGGATCATCGACGATCTTCCATTTAATCGGGAGCGAGGATTTAAACCCCGGGCCCTGCCAATAAGTCCATTTATCGTCGAGCATGGCGCGAGTGCCGTCGAAGACGAATTCAGCTCCTTCGATGGGTTTTGCTCCGACGCCGAGGCCTTCCGGAGCGGCGAATGCGGTGGTGGCGAGGGTGAGTGCTGCGAGGATGGTGTGTTTCATGGCGAGAGCTTTTTTTATGCGGTGCGGCATCCGACGGTGAGAAGCACGTTGGCCCACAGCGCCTGGTCCGCGGTCTGGATGGTGAGGATGTGGTCGGGGCTCTCCACGGCTTTGTAAAAATCCCACTTCGATATCGGCTCCATCGTGCCGATTCCGGATTGGCCCGCGAGCTTTCGGAACTCGGCCCACGCGGGTGGTTCGCCATACTTCGCGTAGGGATCATCCGCGGGAATTCCCATGGTGTTCAAAATGTCCACCGGCGTTACGCTCAGGACGGCCTCCAATACTTGAGCGACCGTCGGGACACCGGGCATCAGTTGTAGGCAGACGAGCTCGGCATTCGGCCCCATTTTGTTCACCGCGGGATAATTGCCGTCGGTAATGAGAATTTTCGAATGATGACCGCCCCGCGCGATGACGCGCAGAATGTCAGGATGAAGCAGCGTGGTCTTAAGCATGGCAGACTATTTCGTATCTTCCGGCAACGGCTGGCCTTTGGTTTCGTGGAGGAGCGAGACTGCAATCAGCCCAATAAGGAACACTCCGCTCAGCCAGCATGCAGCTTCGCGGAAAGCCATGAGCTTTGCCTCGGGCGATGTTGCTCCGACGGCGAGGTGCTTCTGGAGCGCACCGAGCGTGAACGGACCGGAGGCGGCGATAAAACGCCCCACGTTGTAGCAAAAGCTCGTTCCGGTGCTGCGAAGGCGAGTAGGGAAAAGTTCGGGCAGGTAGATCGCGAAGCCTGCAAACACTCCGAGTTGGAAAAAGCCCATGACGGCGCTCATCCAGATATCCTCCCTGCCATTAAAGAACCGGAAGAAACAAAAAGTTGTTGCAAACGCTCCGATGAAGGCGACGACGAAAGCGCGTTTGCGGCCCCACTTTTGGGCAAGCACGGTGAACGTCAGCATCCCGAGAAATGCGCCTGTGTTCTGAATGATGCCGTTGATCCCGATCCATTCCGGCTTTGCCGCCGCGAGTGCCTTGCCGCTGATTCCCTCGGCTTTGAGCGACGCCTCGATGACTGAGCCCACGAGCTCCGGCGAAAAGAAGCCGACCCCCCAAAGACCGACAACGCCCGCAATGCACAGCAGCGTTCCGAGGAGCGCGTGCTTTCGCCAGCGCGGCTCGCCAAGCAGCGAACCGTACGAGCCAAACTTAACACCAGCCGCCCGCCCTTCCTCGCGGGCTTTGACCCACTTCTCCGGCTCTTTTAGACGGAACTGGATAAACACGCAGAGAAATGCGGGGAGCGCTCCAACCCAGAACATATACTTCCACGTATCGGACGCTTGAACGGCACCGGACGCCACCTGCCGGCCGAAATAAATGCTGATCAAACCCGCGGTCACATTCCCAACTGCCGACAACGCCTGCAGGGTACCAAGCGCGCCGGTTCGGCTGCGTTCAGGAAGGCTGTCGGCGACCAGCGCTACAGCGAGGCCGAAAACACCGCCGACACCGAGTCCTGTAATGAGCCGGAACATATCAAACTGGAGCGGCGTTTTCGCAAACGATGAAAGGCCCGTGAACAGCGAGTAAATGAGTACCGTGATCGCCAGCGTTCTGGCGCGTCCAATCCGGTCACCGATTGATCCGAACACCAATCCGCCGGTGGCCCACCCGATCATGAACCACATCGTCGCCAACCCACCCGCGTGGTTGAGAACATCCTGCGGAGTTCCTTCCGGATGCAGCGCCTTCATTGCGTTCGCACGCGCGAGAATAAAAAGCTGCTGATCGAGGCAGTCGAAGAGCCAGGCGAGTGACGCGACGATGAAGACGAACCAGTGATAGCCGGTGAGGTCTTTGTACCAGGGTTGATGATTGGATTCTTGAGCCATAGCGGGCGCGGAGAGTGACGGGGGCGTAATTTCTGAGCAACTCCAATTACCGCTGATAAATCGGCAGGAAGTGATTCTTTACCGCGAGCGAAAGCATCGCGAGCGAGGTCGCATAGACTTTTCCGCCCTGCCGTTCCTCGCCGCCCTCGCCTTCCCACGAGCCGTCACCACGCTGCAAGGGAAGCACTGCATCATAAATCATCCGGCGCCCTTCCGTGGCGTACTTTTCTCCGCGTTGATACATTCCCTGCGCCATGTAATAGGCGGTGTAATAGAACCATTTGTCCCCGGAGCGCAGACCCTTTTGCAAAAGACGCTCGCTCGCGCCCTTGGTCTCCTCCGCTTCGTATTCGCCGCAGACCTGAAGTGCCAGGAGCCCCTCCGCAGTAGTCGAAAGCTCCGTGCCCTTGCTCGCGTAGCCAAAGCCGCCCGGCCCGCCACGACGTTCGCCGCTGGAGTAGAGGCTCTTGATGTAGCGCACGGCGAGGTCGATGGATTCCTTCGGCACATCCATGCCGGCATTTCGCGCGGCGCGCAATGCCATCACCTGCCAGCACGTGACCGACATATCGCTATCCGCCGCATCCGGCGTGTAGCGCCAGCCACCGCGGTTG
>SXWH01000150.1 GCA_005791535.1 Verrucomicrobiaceae bacterium
AAAGTGGAGGTCTTCTCCAAGAGCCACCGCCCCGGCGAGCAGGGCTGGCGCTGGACCAGCGACGGCCGCACCGGATACGAAATCGAGCCCGCGGCCGACCTTCAGCGCGGCACGAAAGTAGTGGTGCATTTGAAGGACGCGGAGTTCGCAGGCGAATGGCGCGCGGAGAGTATCATCAAGCGCTACTCGGCTTTCGTCCCCTTCCCCATCGAGCTCAACGGCAAGGCCATCAACACGGTTCAGGCCATCTGGATGCGGAGCAAGAGCGAGGTGAAAGCGGAGGAATACGACGAGTTCTACAAGTTCATCTCGCACGACTCGGAAGCGCCGCATTACCGCCTGCACTTCGCGGCCGACGCGCCGCTCTCGATCCGCGCGCTGCTTTTCGCGCCGGTGAAGAGCACGGAACTGCTCACCCTGCGCCGCGACGAGGAGCATCACGTGGATCTTTACTGCAAGAAGGTGCTCATCGCAGCGCGCGCAAAGGGACTCTTCCCCGACTGGCTGCGCTTCCTCCGCGGCGTGGTGGACAGCGAGGACCTCCCGCTGAATGTCTCCCGCGAGACGATGCAGGACAGCGCGCTCTTGGCAAAGCTCCGCGACGTGCTGGTGAAGCGCTGGCTGAAGTTCCTCGACGAGGAGGCGAAGTCGGAGCCGGAGAAATACGCGACCTTCTTCCGCGAGCACGGCCACTGCCTGAAGGAAGGCGCGACAATCGAGTGGGGCGAGAAGCGCGACTCCATCGCGAAGCTGCTGCGTTTTGAATCCAGCGCCACGGAAGCCGGCAAGCTGACCGGCTTTGCCGAATACGTCTCGCGCATGCCGGAGGCGCAGAAGGAGATTTACTACCTCAGCTCGCCAAACCGCGAATCCGCAGAGGCCTCGCCGCTTTATGAAGTGTTCCGCGAGAAAAAGTGGGAGGTGCTTTTCCTCACCGACGCACGCGACGAATACTTGCTCGAACAACTGCGCGAGTTTGACGGAAAGCATTTCGTGTCCGCGGAAAAGGCGGACGTGAAGCTCGACAAGGACGCCACCGGCCTCGACGCGGATACCGCGAAGTCGCTCGCGGAATTCGTGAAAACACAGCTTGGCGACCGGGTCGGAGAAGTCCGCACCAGCAAGCGCCTCGCGAGCAGCCCCGCGATTGCGGTGAATGGCGACAGCGAGATGACCACCAACATGCGCCGCATGATGAAGGCGATGAACCGCGATGCCGAGCTTCCTCCCGCGCCGAAGCCCGACTTTGAGTTCAATCCGGACCATCCGCTCATCGTCTCGCTGGAGAAGACCCGGCATGCGGACGAATCGCTCGCAGCGCAGATTGCCGAGCAGTTGTTCGACCAAAGCCTGGTCGCAGCCAACCTGCTCGACGACCCGCGCACGATGCTCGCCCGCATGACGACCCTGCTTGAGAAAGTCTGCGCCGCAGCACCCGGGAAGGCATAGCCGGGGACCGGGAAGCCGGACCACCCGGGCGGCGGCACGGCCGTATTTCGAAACCTGCCCTAATATTCCTGCCGGGTCGCGCGTATCACCTTCGAACCATGACGCTTCCCGCGCTCGATATTAACGCCTTGATGGACCGCTACGAGCGGCCCCTCGTGCGCTACGCGCAGAGCGTTACGGGCGATCTCGAGTCCGCGCGCGATGTCGTGCAGGAGTCGTTCATCAAATACGTCCGTGCCCGCTCGGGTCCGGAGCAGCCGCTCATTCCGGAAAGCTCGGAGGCCCGGCACATTGAATCGTGGCTTTTTACCGTCACCCGCAACGGCGCGCTGGATCACCTCCGGAAGTTCAGCCGTATCATCCCGATGCCCATTCCGGATGACCGGCGCTCAGAGGCACACAGCCCGGATGAAGACCTCGCCGGACGCGAGGCGGCGGACTGGTTGCTGAAACTTCTCGATGAACTGACGCCGAATCAGCGCGAAGTCATCCGGCTGAAATTTCAAAACGATCTTTCCTACAAGGAAATCGCCGACGTTACGGGGCTCTCAGCCACGAACGTCGGCTTCTTGCTGCATGTGGGACTCAAGAAACTCCGCGACCTCTTGAACGAGGCTCCGAAGGACACCATTCCCATTCAATTTCGCGCCGCACTATGAACGCAAACGACCCGATCCTGACCGCCTACGCACTCGACGAACTCGAACCGCACGAGCGCGCACAAATCGAGCAGCTTCTCCACGAGAACCCGGCCGCTGCCGCCGAAGCGGAACGCACCCGCGGACTCGCCCGGATGCTCGGCGCAACGCTGGCGAACGAACCCGCCGGGACGCTGACTCCGGCGCATCGTGCGGAGATTTTGAAGGCAGCCGGCCTGAACGCGGAACCGGCGCAGAAGCGAAACATCGTCGATGGGCCGAAATGGTGGCGCACGTGGGAATTCGGAGCAACCGCCGCTGCGTGCATGGTCTTTGGCTTCGGGGCCTATGCGATTTTCGACGCACTCACCGAGCGGCGGCCAAAGTTCGCGACATCCACGCAGACGCCGCAGGAGCGGATGATGATCGGCGTCCCCGGCGACGATGCTGATAGCCGCGCTCAAAGGGAACCGAACGGAGCAAACGATGCGCCTGCGGAAGTCGCAGTCGGAGCGCCATCGGCTGCCGGCAATGCGAATGCCGCAAGCCCGGTGGGTAAACTCACGGTGTTCTCGCCGACGGTCGAGCCACGGGTGGAGTTGCCCGTGCCTGAGCCGGGCGCGTCAGCCGCCGCGAATCCGGCGACTGTGCAAATCGGCGCGCCGGTCGCGATTGAAAAGACTCCAAAAGGCATCAAGCGGAGTCCGGGCAAACCCGTCCCCGCCTCCGAGCCATACGCGTCAGCGACATCGGGTGGCTTGATGAAGCCGCAGGCCGGTGGAAACTCGGTCTCGGTCTCGTCGGCGGGCGTGTTTCAGGAGACGGCGCGTCAGCCGGTTTCATCCTTCCCAATCGCGATCGGGACCAGCAGCTACGCGGAAATCTCTGCTTCGCTCCGCAAGAATCAACTGCCCCGCCCGGAGAATGTGCGCATCGATGAACTGCTGAACTTTTTCAGCTTCGATTACCACCAGCCATCCACCGGAAAGCCTCTCACTATCGACTTGGAAGCAGGTCCATGCCCGTGGAATGCCGCGCATCGCCTGCTCCGCATCGGCATTCGCACACGGGTGGGCGGCACGCGCGAAATCGTGGCTGAACAAATCGGCACGTCCGTCGAGTTTAACCGCACACTCGTCGCGTCCTACCGCCTTGTGGGCTACGAAGGTCAGGGCAGTTCCACCGCGGGCCCCACGCGTCGGAGCCTGATTTCCGGCGAAACAGCGACCGCGCTTTACGAGTTCGTGCCGGCCACCGCGATGTTCAAAACGACGGATGATTTCGCAACCGTCTCGCTCAACTACACGCAACCCGGCTCCGGCGCGGAACGCTCAATCCAGACGGGAACACGCGACACCGGGAAATCGTGGGCCGATTGCGATGATGATTTCCGCTGGGCCGCCTCCGTGGCCACATTCGGCATGTTGCTTCGCAGCAGCAGCGTCGATGAACCCGAAAACTGGAAGCGTCTCGGCGAGCTCTTCCGCTCTTCATCCAGCGGAGCTCCGCGCTCCGACCGCACGGTCTTCCTGAACTTCGTCACGAAGGCATCGACGATCGCAACCTCGCGGCGCGGACGATAACATCGGCGCTTCCGCGCTTTACCTCGCGGCGCTTCCCGTTTAACGCCCGCAGCGATGAAATACCGTCGCTTCGGCCGCACAAATCTGCAAATGCCCGTGTTCTCCTGCGGAGGCATGCGCTACCAGCAATCGTGGGATGATGTCGCGCCGGACAAGGTCGATGAAGCCGGTCAGCGGAATCTTGAGGAAACCATCCTGCGTTCGCTGGAACTCGGCATCAATCACATCGAGACCGCGCGCGGATACGGCAGCAGCGAAATGCAGCTCGGCTGGATTCTCCCGCGGCTGCCGCGTGACAAGATGATCGTGCAGACGAAAGTCGCGCCGTTCGCCACCGCACGCGAGTTTCGCGAGACGTTTGAGAAGTCGATGAAGTATCTCAAGCTCGACCATGTCGAACTGCTCTCGCTGCACGGAATCAACAACGCCGAGCTGCTCGATTGGTCGCTACGCAAGGGCGGATGCCTCGATGAAGCCCGGAAGCTCCAGCGCGAAGGCCGTTGCCGCCACATCGGATTCAGCACGCACGCCACGACCGATATCATCGTGAAGGCGATTGAATCCGACGCCTTCGACTACGTGAATCTGCACTGGTATTTCGTCAACGAACTGAACTGGCCCGCGGTGCTGGCGGCCACCGCGCGTGACATGGGCGTTTTCATTATCTCCCCGAACGACAAGGGAGGAAAACTCTACACGCCGCCTCCGGTGCTCCGCGAACTTTGCGCCCCGCTTTCGCCGATGCAGTGGAACGACCTGTGGTGTCTCGCCCGTCCCGAGGTTCACACGCTTAGCCTAGGAGCTTCGAATCCGCGCGACTTCGATGAACACGTTGCCGGTCTCGAACACTACGAGCGGGCGGCGGAAATCACCGGCCCCATCGCGGCAAAACTCCGCAGCCGGATGGAGTCTGTTCTCGGCGCGGACTGGTGTGCGCGCTGGCCGGAAGGCCTTCCGAACTACGTGGACGTCCCGGGCCAGATCAATGTTCAGGAAATCCTTCGTCTCTACACATACGCCCGCGGCCTCGACCTCATCGACTGGGGCAAGATGCGCTACAATCTCCTTGGCGGAGCCGGCGGGCACTGGTTCCCCGGCGAAATGGCTGCAGAGGTGAAAGACGACGCAATCAAGGCTGCATGCGCGTCGTCGACATTCGCCGACAGGATTCCGGGAATTCTTCGCGAAGCCCACGCGTTGCTGCTGGACGCACCGAAGAAACGACTAAGTCAGGGCGGCGACTAGGCGATGATGTCCTTCACCAGCTTTCCGAACACTCCGGTGAGTCGCATATCGAGTCCCTGGAAGCGGAAGTTGAGCCGCTCGTGATCGAAGCCGAGCAGGTGCATGATCGTCGCGTGCAAATCGTGGACGTGCACTTTTCCGTTCACGACACCGAAGCCCAGTTCGTCCGTCTCTCCGTAGATGCCGGGCTTTGTTCCGCCGCCCGCCATCCACATCGTGAACGCATCGACATGGTGATCCCGTCCGAGCGTCGCGCGCACCTCACCCATCGGCGTGCGGCCAAACTCGCCGCCCCAGATGACGAGCGTATCCTCCAGCAATCCGCGCTGTTTCAAATCCTGCACCAGCGCAGCAGAGGCGCGATCGACGTCGCGGCACACCGCCTCGAAATCGTTGTTCAGGTTCTCTCCATTGCCGCCGTGGCTGTCCCAGTTGGTATGGTAGAGCTGCACAAAACGGACGCCCCGTTCGATGAGCCGGCGCGCCAGGAGGCAGTTTCGCGCATAGCTCGGCGCTGCGGGATCGCAGCCATACAGTTCGAGCGTCTCCGCGCTCTCTCCGGAAAGGTCCATCAAGTCCGGTGCGCTCGTCTGCATTTGATACGCGGTCTCGTACGAGTTCAGTCGCGTGAGGATTTCCGGATCACCCGTCGTTTCCAGCCGCGCCTTGTTGAGGCCCGCGACGGCGTCGTAAAACTTCCGCTCCCGCTCGCGCGTCATTCCCTCCGGGCTTCGCAGATTCAAAATCGGATCGCCCTTGCCCCGCAATGGAACGCCTTGGAAGGACGTCGGGAGAAAACCGCTGCTCCACAACTGCGCGCCCGCACGCGGCCCGCGCGGTCCGCTTTGCAGCACGACAAAGCCCGGCAGATCCTTCGCGGCCGAGCCCAGACCGTAAGTCACCCACGAACCCATGCTCGGGCGTCCCGGCGCCTGAAAGCCTGTGTTCATGAAGAGTTTCGCGGGACCGTGATTGAAGACATCCGTGGTCATTCCGCGAATCCAGCACACGTCATCCACAATCTTTTGATGATTCGGAAGCAGTTCGCTCAGCGTCATTCCACACTTCCCGTACGTGCCGAACTTTCGCGGCGAACCGAGCAGCGTTTCGTTGCCCTTGAGGAATGCGAACCGTTTGCCGGACATCAGACTCGCCGGCGGCTTCTGACCGCTGAGCTTCGCGAGCTCCGGCTTGTGATCGAAGAGATCGAGCTGGGACGGCCCGCCGGCCATGAAGAGATAAATCACCCGTTTTGCCTTCGGCGCATAGTGCGGCGCGCGCGGCTCCATCGGAAACGCGGGATTGATCTTCACTGCAGCGTGTCCATCGGCGGCGAGCAGTTGATTCAGCGCGATTGCGCCAACGCCGACCGCGCACTTTTCGAAGAAGTGGCGGCGGGTGATTTCGAGCAGTTTCGTGTCTTCAGGGCTCATTCTCGTGTGATGAAGTTGTCGGTATTTAAAAGGACGCGCGCCGCGCAGAACATCGCAGCAGCCTCAGCCGGCGGGAGCTTGCTCAGCGCGGAACCAGCAACCGCCTTCGCGGCCGGTTCATCCTTTGCAAAATCCGCGAGCTGCGCCTGTGTGTATTCCCGCAGGACCGCGAGCTCTTTCGCGGACGGTGTGCGGCCAAGGCACAGGCGGAATCCATGGGCGAGCCGGGAATCCAAATCCGTCCCCTCCGCGTGCATGCGTGCGCCGAGCGACTGCGCCATCTCCAGAAACGCGGGGTCATTCGCCAGCGTGAGGGATTGCAGCGGCGTGTTGCTGCGAATCCGTCGCGTGCACGTGTTCTGGAAGTTCGGCGCATCAAATGTCGTGTGCAGCGGATAGGCCGCGCTGCGGTAGAAAGTCGCATACATGCCGCGCCGGAATCGTGCCGGGCCCTCGCTCGTTTTCCACGACTTCGCGTTCTGCGTGAAAGCATACACGCCATCGGGTTGCGGCGGGCGCACGCTGGGTCCGCCGATTTCGCGATTGAGCAACCCGCTCGCGCAAAGGGCCGCATCGCGGACGATCTCGCTCTCGACGCGCAGGCGCTCCTGGCGCGCGAGCAGGTAGTTCCGCGGGTCGCGCTCGGCGAGGTCGGGCCGGGCGTTTGACGACTGCCGGTAGGTCTTGCTCGTCACAATCCGCCGGTGCATCGCCTTCATGCTCCATCCGCTGCGGATGAACTCGCCGGCGAGCCAGTCGAGCAGTTCGGGATGCGTCGGAGCGACGCCCTGCGTTCCGAAGTCGTCCTCCGTCTCCACGAGTCCCTTGCCGAAATAGCGCATCCACACGCGGTTCATCGTCACCCGCGGAGTGAGCGGATTCGCCGGATTCACGAGCCATTTAGCGAGGTCGAGCCGGTTCTTGAATTCCGTCTGCGCACCCGGAATCACGGCGTTCACCGCCGCAATGACGCCCGGTTTGAGAAGCCCGCCATCCTTGTCCGGACGCGTGAAGTCCCCGCGGAGAAAAAGATACGTCTCCCGTGGCCGCGGCAGGTCGCGCATGATCATCTGCTCCACGAGCTTCGCCTCCGGGTCGCTGTTTCCGATCTTCTTCTTCTTCGCGCGCGGCTCGGCTTTCTCAAACGCATCGTTCGCGAGCTTTCGCTGCGCATTGGTCCGTGCGGCATCGAGCTGCTTCAGCGCTTCCAGCAGCTTTTGATTCGCCTTCGGTCCGGCGGCCTCCTGGCGTTTGATTTCCGCAGCCTCCCAATCATCGCGGAGCCGCTCCAGCTCGCCTGCGGTGATCGCGCCGTCCACGCCGGCGACTGCGCCCTTTCCAAACATCTCGCCCACGGCCACCGGCACCGTCGCGCCCTTGCTGTTGCGGTCCTCGCCGTGGTTGAAGAACGCGTACATCTGGTAATATTCGCGGTGGCTGATTGGGTCGAACTTGTGCGTGTGGCATTGCGCGCAACCGACCGTGAGTCCGAGCCAGACGGAGCCGGTGGTGCTCACGCGGTCCATCACGGCTTCTACTCGGAACTGCTCGGGATCACTTCCGCCTTCGGTGTTGATGAGAGTGTTGCGATGAAATCCCGTCGCGACGAGCTGCGGTTTCGTCGGGTTGGGCAGAAGGTCGCCGGCGAGTTGCTCGATGGTGAATCGATCAAACGGCATGTCCTCATTCACTGCGCGAATTACCCAGTCGCGATACGGCCACACCGCGCGGAAGCCGTCCGGCGCGTAGCCATCGCTGTCCGCGTAGCGCGCCTGGTCGAGCCAGTGCCGCCCCCACCGCTCACCGTAGTGCGGCGACGCCAGCAGACGGTCCGCGAGCTTTGCCACATCCGGTTGTTTCACAAACTCGTCGATCTCCTCGGGCGTCGGCAGAAGGCCGGTGAGGTCGAGGTAAATGCGGCGGCACAGCGTCGCGGCGTCGGCCTCGGGCGAGGGCTTGATTCCCTCTTCCGCGAGCCGCTTCAGCACGAACGCATCGATCGGATTCTCCGTCCCTTTTGGAATCTCCGGCTTCTGCACCGGGATGAACGCCCAGTGGCCCTCGTACTCCGCGCCCTGCTCGATCCACTTTTTCAAAATCGCGATGTCGCGCGCCGGAAGCTTCGGTTTCTTCGACTTCGGCGGCGGCATGATCTCGTCCGGGTCGTCGGTGATGATGCGCTTGATCATCTCGCTCGCGTCCGCCTTTCCCGGGACCACCGCCGCGTATCCGCCGAGGTCGGCCGTCGCTCCTTTGCGCGTGTCCAGATGAAGGTCCGCGTCGCGATGCTTGTCGTCCGGGCCGTGGCAGGCGAAGCACTGGTTCGAAAGAATCGGCCGCACGTGGTCATTGAACCGGATGCGGTCGGGCAGCTTCTCCGCGGCCATCGCGGAGAGTGCGGACAAGACGGAAATGGACAGGATCAGCTTCGGCATTGTGTCGGATATACGACCACTAAAGCGCAAACGGTTTAGTGAGAAGTGAAATAGCCGCCTGCTCGCGCAAACAATCCCTAGCGAAATCCTCCGGCGCGCGGTTGTCAGGGCCATGTTTCGATCCGCCATCGCCTTCCTCGGTCTCGCCGTCTCCACGGCCCTCGCAGTGCCGCCCGTGCTCGATTTCACCGGCGGCAAAACCGCGCAGGGCTGGCTGCCGGCGCACGACATCGCGAAGCTCGAGCCCACCGGTGCCGGATTAAAGCTCACCGCTTCCGGCACGGACCCGTTTTTGCACGGCCCGACGGCCGACTACACGTCCGCCGTGCCGCTCGTGTTCGTCGCCACGATTCACAGCGAGGCCGAGGGCTGGGCGCAGGTGTTCGCCTCGGATAAAGTCGACCGCGAAGACCGCTCCGCGCACGTCCGCGTGGTCAAAGGGCGGAACGAACTCGCCGTCGTGCTTCCTCCCATGGGCGTCGGCTCGCGGCTCCGGTTCGACCCGCCGGGCGATTGCACCATCGGCCGCATCGGCGTCATCGAAGCCGGGAACGCCGGCATCACCTCCGTGCACGCGACTCCCGCCGAGCTAAAGCTCGCCGTCAAAGGCCTCGCCGGTCCCGTCGAAATCGCCGAGCTCCAGCCCGAACAAACCGCCACAGACGCCGCCGGCGCGACCGTCGTGTGGAAAGGCACCGCCCCCGCCGAGTTCGCCATCCCGCGCATCGACGGCAAGCACGACCGCACCGCCAGCGGCTTCGTCGCAATCGTCGCGCATCCGGTGCTCGGACGCATCCCTGTCGGCACCGTGCGCTTCGCGGAGACCTTCGCCGGCATCGCAAAAGACGCGCGCCCTTTCCCAAATCCCGGCAGCAAAAAAGGCCTGCAAATCCAGATGGTCGACGACGCCATCGCGCTCGGCGTCCGCCACGCGGGCATCAATCTCTCGCTCGGCGCCCTCATCGATTTGGACCCGGAGCGCAAACCCGGGAACCCCACGTGGGTCTGCGAGGGCGAGACGTTCGCCTTCCGCAAATCCTACCTCGACAGCCTCAACGTCAAAAAGCTCAGCGACGAAGGCATGGCCGTTTACCTCATCGTCCTCGCCTACGAGACCGGCCGGCCCGCGATGGATTCCCTCATCCTCCACCCCGCCCGCGACCCGAAGCTCGTAAACAAGATCGCCGCCTTCGACACCACCACCCCCCGCGGCGTCCGCCAATGGCGCGCCACCATCGAATTCCTCGCCGACTGGTTCTCCCGCGAAAACAACGAACACGGCCGCGTCGCCGGCTACATCATCGGCAACGAAGTCAACGTCCACTGGCAATGGCACAACCTCGGCCGCATGCCCCGCAACGCCATGGTCGCCGACTACCTCCGCCAGACCCGCCTCGCCAACGCCGCCGTCCGCAAAACCAGCGCCACCGCCCGCTGCTACATGTCCCTCACCCACTTCTGGACCATCGACCCCGACAAAGACCACTGGCGCTCCATGCCCGGCCGCTACTTCATCGAAGAATTCGCCCGCCAGGCCCGCGCCGGCGGCGACTTCGAGTGGCACCTCGCTCACCACCCCTACCCCGAAGACCTCGGCAACCCCCGCACCTGGGAAGACAAGACCGCTCCCCAAAACCCCGACGCCCCCCGCATCACCTTCAAGAACCTCGAACAACTCGACCGCTTCTTCGCCCGCCCCGAACTCCTCCTCCAAAACAAACGCCGCAGCGTCATCCTCAGCGAACAAGGCTTCCACTCAAAAGACAACCCCACCGGCGACCGCGACCAGGCCGCCGGCTACTGCTACGCCTGGGCAAAAATCGCCCGCCTCCCCGGCATCGACGCCTTCATCCTCCACCGCCACGTCGACCACCAATACGAAGGCGGCCTCAACCTCGGCCTCTGGCGCCGCAAACCCGACACCATCGCCGACCCCTCCACCCCCCGCCCCATGTACGACTGCTTCAAAGCCGCCGGCACCCCCCGCGAAGAAGAAGCCTTCCGCTTCGCCCTCCCCGTCATCGGCATCGAGAAATGGGACGACGTCCTCGTGAAATAAAGCGCCCGCTCTCCGCGATGGCGCACCGTAAAGGTTTCGGCTATAAGGCTCAACCATGCCCACCGACCCGCCGCCGCCTCGCCGCAACTGGCATTTCAAGCGATGGTTCATCATCCTCACGATCGCCCTCTTCGCGTGGAGTGGATGGCGCGTTCACGACAATCGTTCCGCGATCAAAGAGGCGGAGGCTTTGGGGTGGGCTCTGGAATACACCGACCCCGTCGAGGCGATTCGGGCGGACTGGGATTACGCCTTTCGGAAAGAAACGTGGACCAATGGCGTGACCAACGTGATCGCTCCAACGAGCGACGCATTTGAAAAGCACCTCGCCCTAGTCCATCGACTGAAATCGCGAAGTCTGTTCACCAAAGATGCTTCAACCCTGCGCGACCTCTCCATCATCGGCTCTCCCGCGAGACTCCGAAGCCTACGGCTCGAAGCCTGCGCCGGCTTAACAAATCTCGATGGGCTGAAAAATCTTCCGTCACTTAAAGTGCTCGTCCTTCATGGCGGCACAGGACTGACGAATATCGACGGAATCAAGCACCTCTCCGATCTACAATACCTCGACCTTCGAGGCGGCACCGGGCTGATGAAAGTAGACTCTATCAAAAACCTCCCCGCCCTGAATACGATTGATCTGAGAGACTGCACGCGTCTGACGAATGTAGACGGGCTCATCAACCTTCCAGTTTTGCAAGAGATCGATCTCAGCGGGTGTCATCAACTGACAAATATCGACGGCCTAAAGAACCTTTCCGCCTTGGAGCGCGTTTCCCTCATCGGCTGCACGAGGCTGACGAATGTCGATCCACTCAAGAGCCTCTCACGTCTGACTATAGTCGTCCTAGTCCACTGCTCGAGCCTGTCGCGCGAGAGCGTCGATGGCTTGAAAGCCGCGCTGCCAAACGCAACAATCCTCGATCCGTAGGGGGCGTCCCGACCTTGGCCGATGGTTATGCGTGTTGGTAAAATGGTGACGGCTTCAGCAGCGCATCGACGAACACATTGCCGCATGGAACGGTGAAGGCTCGCGCTTCGGCGCGGACGCTCATCGCTTTTTCCGTCAATTCGCTTGTGATTCGGCGGGCGGCGTCGCAACTCTTCGGGCGCTCACTCTACTTTATGAAGACAATTTACCTCGACTGCATTTCCGGAATCAGCGGCGACATGATGGTCGGCGCACTCATCGACCTCGGCGTGAAGCCCAGCACGCTGGAATGGGAAATCGGCAAGCTGAACCTCGGCGATTTGCACATGCACTTCGACCGCGCGAAGCGGAAGGATATCGAGGGCGTGAAGTTCGACGTGCATGAGGCGGGACACTGCGGACACGGTCACGAGCACAAGCACGAGCACGAACACACCCACACCGATGAGCACGGGCATTCGCACAGTCATTCCCACGAGCACGAGCACAAGGCGGGGTGCTGCGACCATGATCATGACCACGATCACGGCCATGAGCACGGGCACTCGCACAGCCATTCCCACGAGCATGAGCACAAGGAGGGTTGCTGTGACCACGACCATGACCACGATCACGGACACAGCCACGAACACGCGCATGTTCATGATCACGACCACGATCACGCGCACGGTCGGACGCATAAGGAAATCAAGGAACTGATCGCCGCGAGCGATTTGAGCGACGGCGTGAAGAAGCGCGCGCTGGCGATTTTCCACCGCATCGCCGTGGCGGAAGGAAAGATCCACGGCATGAGCGCGGAGGATGTTCATTTTCACGAAGTCGGCGCGCTCGACAGCATCGCCGACATCGTCCTCACCTGCGTGGGCATCGAGGCCCTCGGCGTGGAGCGCGTGGTGTGCAGCCCGCTGAAGGACGGCCACGGCACGGTGCATTGCGCGCACGGGACGTTCCCCGTCCCTGCTCCCGCGACGCTGGAGATTCTACGCGGCATCCCGCTCGGACAACTCGACGAGCCGCACGAACTCATCACGCCAACCGGCGCGGCCATCGCCGCGGAGTTTGCGTCCGAATTCGGACTGATGCCGACGATGACGGTGGAGAAAATCGGATACGGTCTCGGCACGCGAGACCTCGCCACGCGGCCCAACGTGCTCCGCGCCGTCCTCGGAACCGTGGCTTAAAGCGCCATGCCCGGCTACGCCACCGACACCGTCGCGAGGCTGGAGACCAATCTCGACGACTGCACGCCCGAGATCCTCGGTGCGGCGATGACGCTGCTCTTTGAAAAAGGCGCGCTCGATGTGTGGCACACGCCCATCCAGATGAAGAAAGGCCGCCCCGGCGTGCTCCTCTCGGTGCTCTGCGAGGAGACCGCGGTGGAAACGATGGCCGATGTGCTCTTTGCCGAGACGACGGCCTTCGGGCTCCGCGTGGAGAAAGTGACGCGCCTGAAACTCGACCGCGAATTCAGGACGGTGGCGACGCCGTATGGCGAGGTGGTCATCAAGCTCGGCCTCAAAGCAGGGCGAATCATCCAGCGCTCACCGGAATTCGAGAGCTGCGCCGCCGCCGCCCGCACCGCAGGCGTAGCCGTGCGCGAAGTCTTCACCGCCGCCCTCGCCGCGGCGGGTGAATTGAATTAGCCGCCGATTTTCCGGACTCGCCGGAACTGCCCGCGCCGCTATGATGCCCGGATGATGCGTCTATTCATTCTTGCTCTCGTCCTTTCATGCCTCGCCGGATGCGGAAAGGAAACCACCGGCGGCCCCGCGCCACTGCGGGTCGGGATGGAACTCAGCACGCCGCCGTTTGAGATGGCGGATTCCGCAGGCAGGCCGGATGGCGTTTCAGTGCGCATCGCCGAGGCGCTCGCGCAGAAGCTCGGGCGTCCGCTGCAAATCGAGGTCATCGCATTCAAGGGCCTCGAAACCGCGCTGAAGACGGGGAAAATCGACATCATCCTTTCGTCGATGACCGACACGCCGAAGCGACGTGAATCCATCGACTTCACCGATGCCTACTGCAAGATCGGCCTCGCACTGCTGCTGCCGAAGGACTCGCCCATCCAGGACGCCGCAGAGCTGAATGCACCGGGGAAGAAGATCGTCGCGCGACTCGGCACCACCGCCGTGGACCTCGTGCGAACGAAACTCCCGCAGGCAGAGGTGGTTCAACTCGACCAAAACGCCGCGTGTCTGCTGGAGATCGTCCAGCGAAAGGCCGACGCATTCATCTACGACCAGCTTTCCATTTTGAAAATGCAGAGCGCTCAACCGGAGGCCACACGCGCTCTGCTGAAGCCGTTGCAAACCGAGTCGTGGGCAATCGCGGTGACCAAGGAAAACACCGCGCTCAAGGAACAAATCAACGCCTTCCTCCGGGAGTTCCGCGCATCCGGCGGATTCAATCAACTCGCCGACAAATACCTCGCCACGGAAAAGGCCGCACTGGCCACGCAGGGCGTGCCGTTCATTTTTGAATGACCACCCTCGGCGCAGTAGGAAGCAAATCCTCGGCAGGAAGGAGCGTCGTCATCGGCCTGCTCTTGCTCGCCGTGCTGGCGTTTGCCTGCTGGCAGCTTCTCGCATCGCTGAATTACTCGACGTGGAATTGGAACGGCATCTGGACGCAACGGGAGATGATGTTCCGTGGCTGGCTGCTCACAATCGGCATCGCCGCCGCGGCGCTCGTCGGGACATTCCTGCTCGGACTCCTGCTCGCCGCAGGACAGGAAATGCATGAACCCGTGACGCGTTTCATCTCGCGGACATTCGTGGAGATCATTCGCGGCACGCCGCTGCTCACCCAATTACTGCTGGGCTACTACATCGTCGCCTCGGCGTTTCATTTGAACGACAAGATCATCGCGGGAATCCTTCTGCTCGTGGTGTTCGAATCCGCCTACATGGCGGAGATTCTGCGCGGCGGCGTCGCAAGCATCGACCGCGCACAATGGGACGCCGCCAGAGCCCTCGGACTCACACGCGCCCAGACGTGGCGGCTCGTGATTCTCCCGCAGGCCCTCCGTCGCGTGCTGCCGGGAATCGCAGGGCAAAGCGCGAGTCTCGTTAAGGACTCCAGCCTGCTGAGCGTCATCGGCGTCACCGAATTCGCCAAGCAGACCGACCTTGCAGTCAGCAACACCAGCGCGCCGATCGAAGGCTACATCCCGATGGCCATTGGCTATCTGCTTCTCACCCTGCCGTTGAGCTGGCTCGCGCGACGCTGGGAACGTCGCATGAAAACCTCATGAGGCTGGAAATCGACAACCTCAGCCGCACCTACGGGACGCAGCGCGCTCTCGACGGCCTCTCGCTCGCGCTGCCGGAAGACATCCGCTGCCTAGCGCTCATAGGCCCCTCCGGCGGCGGAAAATCGACCCTGCTCCGGCACATCGGCGGTCTCGAAGTGCCTGAAACCGGACACATCCGGGTCAACGGCGAGGAACTCCCGCGCGATGAAGAAGGACTTCGGGCGTATCGGAAGCGCAACGGCTTTCTCTTCCAAAGCTACAACCTTTTCCCACACCTCACAGCGCTCGAAAACATCACGCTCCCGCTCATTCACGTCCATCAGCACACGCGGGAATCAGCGCGTGAGATTGCGTCGAAGCAACTGGAGCGATTCGGACTCGCCGCACACGGGGAGAAATATCCCTCACAGCTCAGCGGCGGGCAGCAGCAGCGTGTCGCACTCATCCGCGCCATCGCGGCAAATCCCGGAATCCTGTTCCTCGACGAACCCACCGCGGCGCTGGATCCGGAGATGACCGTCGAAGTGCTGGAGCTGATTCGCGAACTGATTCGCGATGGACAACAGATTCTTCTCTGCACCCACGAAATGGGATTCGCCCAAGCCGTGTCGGACCGCATCGCTTTTGTCGCAAGCGGTCGCATCGTGGAATGCGCGCCCGCACAACAGCTCTTCGAAAAGCCCGTGGACGAAACCGTGCGCCGCTTTCTCAGCCGCGTTCTGGAGTTCCGCTAGGACACCGAGCGAAACCATGCGGGTTTGGCCGGATTCAGCGCGATGTTGATCTGCTTCGTCTCAAGATACTCATCGAGGCCCCACGTCCCGAGTTCGCGTCCCCAACCGCTCTGCTTGTATCCGCCCCACGGCGCTTCGTTGAACGTGGGATGGTAGGTGTTCATCCATGTGATGCCCGCGCGGACCCGCTTCAATACACGCATTCCCTTCGCGCCGTCGCGAGTAAATACACCCGCCGCGAGGCCGTAGTGCGTGTCGTTCGCAATGCGCACCGCCTCGTCCTCCGAGTCAAACAACTGAACCGCGAGTACAGGCCCGAAGATTTCCTGCCGCACGATTCGCATGTCGGGACAAGTGTCGGCAAAGATGGTCGGCTTCACGAAATTGCCGCGAGCGTGCGCGCCGTCGCTTAATCGGGCGCCGCCGCACAGGAGCCGTGCGCCTTGATCCAGCCCCGACTGGATGTAGGCCATCACCTTGGAAAGATGCGTGCGTGAAATCAGCGGTCCCATCTCCGTCTGCGGGTCCATTCCGTCGCCCACAACGATTCCCTCCGCAGCCTTCGCGAGTCTCGGGAGAAACTCACCGGCGATCGAGCGCTCCAGCACGAGACGGCTTCCCGCACTGCAAACTTCGCCCTGCCCGACGAAGCAGGCGAACAATGCATATTCGAGCGCCACATCGAGGTCGGCGTCGGCGAAGACAATGCACGGCGATTT
>SXWH01000151.1 GCA_005791535.1 Verrucomicrobiaceae bacterium
AACGCGCTCGGAAGTGCGGTGAAACTCGGCAAAGTGCTGAAGTCCGTGGAGACCGCGGGAAGCGCATACAGCCTGACGTTCCGCGACGGACAGAAAGTGACGGCTGACATCGTGATTGTGACCGTCCCCAACACGGTTCTGCGCGACATCACGCTGGATGTGACTTTGCCCGCGAAGTTCCGCAATTACGTCGCGCAAGTCGGGCTCGGCTACAACGAGAAGGTGGTCGCATCATTCAGCAATCCGTTCTGGCGCACGAACCGTCGGTTTTCGCTCGAAGTGCTCGCAAGCGGTGAAGCGTTCACTTCGCTTTGGGACAACTCCTCACTGCCCGGCGGCACAGCGCTCGGCGTGCTCACATTTTTCACCGGCGGCGACGGCGCAGTGCGCGCGCTCGCCAGAAGCACGCCATCCGGCAAAGCCGCGGAGTTTGTGCAGGCGCTCAAGGCCTACTACCCCGAGGCCGCGACGACATTCACCGGCAACGCGGTGCGCACAAACTGGCTCAACGACCCATTCACCAAAGGCGCTTACGCATCGTTCACGCCCGGGCAGCTTGTGCAGTTCGGCGAGTTCTCATGGTACGATGACCCGAAGGATCCCGCCAGCCGCACGGAGGTTCGCTTTGGCAACCTGCTCTTCGCCGGCGAACACACGGATTCGGAATACTACGGCTTTATGAACGGCGGCGCATCCAGCGGCCGTCTCGCCGCGGAATCCGTGCTCCGCGGACTCGGCCTGCTGTAACCGCGACGCGAAACAGGCGGCGCGTGCTCGCATTCAACGCGACGTTCGCTTCCCCGGAGCGGGCATCCGCCGCGTCGGACATCGTAGACTCAATCGGGACATCCTCGCGATTTCCCTGGAACCACCATGCCCCGAAGCGCGGTGCTCCGGCTGTCTGCCCGGACGGATTTTGAATCTCGCCTTCGCGCAAAATCCGGTGATTCTTGGTGAAACCATTCAACTCCGGAAAATTATGAAACCACTTCAACGCATCCTCATTGTTCCAATCACCGCGCTCACGCTTTCGCTCGCCGTCGCGACGTCCGCGCACGGGCAGGAAGGGAAAAACGAAGCCACGATGAGTTCGCTCGGAAAGCGCGCGGTTTACAAACACGTCGCCGCGATTCGCGCGAAGTCTGACGACGAGAACCTGATCGTCGTGCTCGCAGCGCGGCAGCGCATCACGGCCGAGATGGTGAAGTCGGTGAAGGAAAAAGACGCGGAAGAGAGCATGGATGGCAAGTTCGACATGGACTACGTGAAGGCCGTGTTTTCCGAGGACGGCAAGTTGAAGCGGCTGATGGCGGAGGGGAACAATTCGTCGTTTTCGACCGGCGGAGGCGATGCAAAGAGCACCGCGACCGTGGCGGATGGTCGCATCCGCGGATCGCTGAAGCTCGTCACCGAGGGGAAATTCGGTCGCGAAGTGACGCTCGATTTCGATGCGCAGATCGACGCGGAGATCAAACCCATCGACCCGACAAAGATCGACCCGCCGGTGAAGCCGGAGGTGAGTGGAAAGTTCCTCGGCCAGGGCAAGCCCGCGGAGCTGAAGTTTGTCTCGGTCGCCGAGGAGGCGGACTTTAACAACAAGCCGGCGATCAAACTGATTTTCACCGAGAAGGATCACTCGGCGGCGAAGAAGCCCGCGTTTGATGCAGCGTTCGGGAAGTTCGGCAGCGCGCTGATCCTGAGCGTGTTTCACGACGGCGGGATTTTCGGCTGCGAGGTAAAGCACACGGCGCTCAGCAAAGGCACGTTCAGCTCGATCGGGCAAATCCACATGGAGGATTTCGAACTCGCGGGCGGGAACGTGAAGGGTCAGGTCAGCACCGGCGGCGAGCTGGAGTTCTTTGGCGACAAATGGTCGGTGGATTTGAAGTTCGCCGCGCCGCTCACGGAGAAGATGCGGAACCCCGCGGCCGCAAAGGAAAAAACGCCGGAGAAGGAGGAACCGAAGCAAGTCGCCCAAAAGGAAATGGAGAAGGCAGTTCCGGTAAAATCAGCCGGACCGCGCATTTCCGCACGCAGTCTCCCGCTGCCCGCGGATGCCGCGGACGTGGACTTCAAGGCCATCGTGGAGCAGATCCACTGCACGAGCAAAAGCTCCGTGGAGGCCGTGACGAAGGATCTTTCCGCACGGCTCAAGGCAGCCGGCTGGAAGGACGGCAAAGGAGGCCTCGCCAGCAAGAAGAGCGCGATCCTCAAGCGCGAGCAGGGCGACGCAAAACTCACCATCATGATCCAGCCCGCGGGCACCGGCTCAACCGTGAAGCTTTTCGCCGAGGGTCTCGACTGGGAGGCAGGCGGCGACGCGAAGCCCGCGCCGAAAAAAGCCGCGGCCGATGAGGACGAAGAGGACATCGAGAAGGCGGCGGGCAAGCTGCTCAAGGACGCGCTGAAGAACATCCCCAAAGGACTCTGACGCCCGCTGCGAATGGCTGCACCACAGCTTCCGGGTGATTACCCGCGCATCAAAGTCGTCGGGAGCTTCCACGAACTCGTCTCCACTCCGTTTGCCGACGGCATCAACGCGATGTGCTGGCCGCGCGAGCTGGCGGGTGATTTCCGCGAGGTCGTGGAGCAGATCGTCGTGGGCGACGGAATCGCGACGATCGACGAAGCGCGGCTGCGCGGCCTTTCGCTCAGCGCCGCCGGACGCGCGGCAGTGGAGGTTTTGATCGAAGACCAGCGGCTTCTCACCGAGCACGGGCTCGCGCCGATTCTCGACTGCATCAGCGGCTATCCCCGCGAGGAAGAGCCCGGGCCGGTTCCCATAGACGTGTATGACTTCCACGTGGACAGCGCCACGACCGAGGCCGACACGTGGCTCTGCACCTACTTCGGGCCGTCGAGCGAACTGCTGCGCAATGAACAGGCCATCCGCCGTGTCGATATCCCCGCGACCCGAGCCGAGCTGCTCCGGCAATTCGGCGGGAGCGACGATGAATCGTTTGCGGAGTTTCTCAACGAGCACTGCTTCGACCTTCACTACACAGCCGCCCCCGGCGCGGTGCCCGTTGTTTTCGGAACGGGAAATCTGTGGCGCATCGCAGTCGATTACCCCGGAAGCCCCGTGCCGCCATGCGTGCACCGCGCGCCGGAAAACATCGCGGGCGAGCTGCCGCGCCTGTTGCTGATTAGCTGAACCCGCCTTCAAATCACCATGCACACTTCCCTGCGACCCATCGTCCTCGCCATCCTCACCCTTGCCGCCGCGCTCTCCGGCATCCCGGCACGCGCGACTTGGTATTCAGAGAATATCGAGAACGGCGCGGACATTATCATGATGGACCTGCGCTGGCCGTGGTGGCCGTCGGGCACTTATTTCGCGAACTGGAACACGTCGTTTAATCCCAAGCCGAACAACATCACGTTCTACGCGGGCTTTCTCGGCACGCTGCCGGACGGCCCCGGTGCGACGCCGAATCCCGACGAGAAATTGCAGGATGCATTCCGCCCCGGCTCGGTGTGGACATTCTGGGGCGCGGACAAGGACGGCACGCCGGTGCGGTTCACAGACGTCGCGCCGAATTTGTACATCAAGAACACCTACGGCGGCGAAGGAAGCAGCGGCACGGTGGGCGGCACGCCGTGGCCGTTCATCCAGCAAAAGCGCTGGTACACGATGCTCGGTCGCGTGTGGAAAGTGGACGATACCCACGGCTATGTCGCCCGCTGGATCAAAGACCACGCCGACGGAAAATGGCACCACATCGGCACAGCGCGGCTGCCGATTCCCGCGACTTCGTTCACGGGGAACGCGGGTTTCATCGAGCCGCTCTCGAATGAAAAAGCAGTGCGCTCGCTGCACCGGCGCTTCGGGTATTTCCGAAAGGACGGCGCGTGGAGGAAGTCGGACACCATCGCGATCGACAAAACGCAGTACGTCGTCGTGAACGTCGTGCCCGAAGGCGACCACGAGTATGTGGGAATCGAATACGCGCAGACGCCCGGCCTTCTCCCGCAACGGCTCACGGGCGCGCCGATTTCGGGCGACAAAAAGCACGCGTTCACCACGAAGCAACCCGACCTCCCGGCGCTCGACAAACCCGCGGTCGCAAATGTCCGCGCGGAGAGCACCGGCTCGCAGGTCGCGGTGACGTGGGAGATTCCGGAGACAGCGTCGCCGGC
>SXWH01000152.1 GCA_005791535.1 Verrucomicrobiaceae bacterium
CCGAACTGGCGTGAAAAAGGGAACGTTTTTCTGACGGTGTCTGTGATCCTATCTCCAGTTCTCGTCAAAAAAGCCGGCGTCCACGATCTGACCCGGCCATTTCGGGCCGGGCGGCGTGCGAAGATCCACGATGGCCCAATCGGGGAGCTTGGGCGTCTGGTCGCTGTTATTGAGCGCGGCGGCTTCGCGGAAAGTCGGGCCGCTGTTGAGGACGACGTAGCGGGCGGGATTGAGTGGATTCGGGTAAATGAGAATCGGCGCGTGGTTGGCGGCGTCCACTTTCTGAGTGCCCAGTTCGAGGGTTTGCGCGGACCATTTGAGGGGGAGTTTAGCGGCGATTTGAGCGATGGCTTTGTTCGACGATGTGTCTCCCCAGAGGATGACGTTTGGCAGCGAATCTGGGTTGGCTGGCGTGGTGGCTGTGGACTTCAGATACTCTTCATCGCTCATCAATGTGACGTCGCCCCGGAAAACCTGCCGCCACTGTGCGATTGCCCGGTCCATTTCAGATTTCGCCCACGAGCCGACAGCGTCGTTGAGCGGCTTTCCTGTCGGGCGGATGAAAATAAAACGCGACATGAATGCGTGGTCAATCGGTCCGCAAAGTTTGGGGAGTTTCAGCGGGCCTGCTGGCGCAACTTTCGACAGCGTGTCGGGAGTTGCGGCATCCGTCCACTTAACACCGTCTTTGCGAAACGCGGCGTGCCCGCCAAAGAGCGTCGTGTCGAGTTTCTGGCCGTCCACGGTCGCTTGAATTCGCAATGCCTGCCCGCCAGTCGGGGGAAAGTTCAGGTGGAATGCGCTGACATTTTTGGTCGTAATGCTCACCACGCCGCCTGTGTGCTCAGCCGTAATGTCCGCGCGTTCCCATTGCTTGTCCATACCCGTGATCGTCACCCATTCCATCGTCGGATAAACGAGGGAGTAAGTCGTAAATCGAACCTTCGCTGGCGCTGGAAAATTGCCCTTCGCCACCGCCTCGTCCACGATCTTGTTAATCTCCGGCTTCGAGTCCGGGTGATACTTGTGCGGTGTCTGCGGGCCGATGATGTGGGGGAACTTGATGCCTTCTTCCGCGGCGTATTTCACCATGATGTCGGCGGCCTGCTTTTGGCCGTCGATCTCGCCGGAGTAGGCCACGGTCGTCGTATTGGCGAGGTTCGCTGCCATCGTGGTACAGTCGTACCAACGCCACAAAACTTGTTCCCACCACGGCGGCGCTTCTTTGCCCTCGGCGAACACTTTGAAAAACTCCGCCGTCTCCGCGAAACCTGCGCCTGGTGCGGCTGCAGCCCACATTCCGGAGTGATGGGTGGCGAATTGCCAGCACGCTGCGCCGCCCATGCTGAATCCACGGATGACGAGGCGCTGTTCGTCGATGGGGTAGTGCTTTTTGATGTCTTCGAGCGCTTCAAAAAGGTCCACCTCGCCGGCGAATTTGTTCGCGTTGCAAAAGCGACCGTAGAGGAAGCAGACGATCGCGCCATCGGGTGTGAATTCGCCTTTGTTTTTCTGAGACCCGTCGATGAACGCGAGTTCACTGAGCTTCTCGTTGCGGCCGTGGCACCAGAAATGGAGCGGAACCTTCGCGCCCGGCTTCAGGCCCTCTGGAATGAGCAGGCCGTATGGTTGAACGGAGCCGTCGATTTTTGAGCGATAGGCACGAACGACGAGCCCGGTGGCCGTGTTCCACGGCGCCTGACCTTTCGCCATTGCAGCGGCTCGGACGAGGCCCTGCTGGACGTGCTCCTTTGCAACTGGGATTTGCTTCGCGTCGAATATCTCGTTGTAGCGAATCGCCCAGTCGGCGGATTTGTGGAAAATCTCCACGTTTGGGATATCGCCCGCCAGCGCGGCGTTCTTCTTCAGCTCCGCAATCTTCTCTGCGAGTTGCTTCAGCCCGGCTTGAATTTCGTCGCGGTCTGCCGCGGGGACTTCGATGCCGGGCGGCGGGATGCGTTTGATTTCCGGGGCTTGCTGGCCGTTCGCGGTGAATGCGATGGCGCTGAGTAGGAGTGAGGCGGGTAGTTTCATGCTGCGGGTGTGATAACCCGTGTCGCCCGGATTCCAAAGGTCCGCGCGATAAGATGAAACGACTTTTCATCAAAGGTGCCGCGCGGAAGGCGATTAAAACGCCCACATGTTTAAATACACCCGTCTCGCCGCCGCAGCATTTGCGGGGCTTTCACTCAGTGCATCCGCAGCTCCGAAATGGGAGGAAATGGACTACGGTCGATTCCTCACGGCTTCGTTCGACAACACGAAAGGGGAGAACACGCTAAAGGGGAAAGGCTGCACCACCAACAAGGGCATCGCGATTCAGCTCGGAGCCAAGGAAGGCGGGGCGCTTTTCGACACAGACCTTTGCCGTTGGTCGGGTGGATGGACAGGAGGATACATCACTTACAAGGGCGTGATTTTTGATGGAGCACACGGCCCGAATGCTTCACCGGCAAAAACTGCTGCTGTGCTTTTTGAAACGAATCCCGGCCCGACCTGGAGCAAGGGTGGGTCGTTTGCAGATCCTCGTGCTCTGCCCAAGGGTGACGGCGCAGCGAAGGTGCCGTTTGGTCCGCTTCCGAAGGATTGGGTGAAGTTCAAAGGAACGTTCGTGAGCGGTGACAACGTCCTCGTGGCTTACACGGTCGGGACGGCTTCGCTGCTCGAAATGCCTGCGCTGGAAAAGGTGAATGACGTGACGGTGCTTACGCGCACCACTAACGTGCTCGCCGACGGCGCGGGCGCGCAAAACATTTTGTGGGCGGGAAGCGGTGAAGTCGCATCGCCTGAGAAGAATGTGGTCGTCATTAAGGACGGCGAGTACCGTACGGTGATTGTCGGAATTGGACTGCCTGCCGGCGTGGAAGTCACGGGCGGAAAGTCCGAGGCGCTGCTGGATGTCGGCGGCTTCAAGTCGGGAGGCGCTTTCAAAGTGGCTTATGCGAAGGGTTCCGCAGCTGACGAGGCGAAGCTGATTGCTGCGGCGAAAGGCGTGGCGAAGGCCTCCGACCTCCGGCCATTGACCAAAGGCGGAGCGCAGCGCTGGAAGGAATCGGTTTCAACAAAGCTCACCGCGGGGGCTGCGGGCGAGAACGATCCGTATGTCGTCGATACGATCGAGGTCCCGTTCAAGAATCCATACAACGCATGGATGCGCATCGGCGCGTTCGATTTCCTGAAGGATGGTCGCATCGTCGCAGGAACATGGAGCGGTGACGTCTGGATCGTGAGCGGCGTAAACAAGGATTTCTCCGGCGAGGCGAAGTGGCAGCGCGTGGCAACCGGGTTGTTTCAGGCACTCGGCGTCAAAGTGGTGGATGAAAAAATCTACGTTCACGGGCGCGAGGGCATCACGCGACTCCACGATCTGAATGGCGACGGCGAGATCGATTTCTACGAGAATTTCAACAACGACATCCAGACGACTCCAGGCTTCCACGAGTTTGCATTCGATTTGCAGACCGACAGAAAGGGCAACTTCTACTTCGCGAAAGGCGGACCGGTGAATCCCGGTGGGCGCGGATTTCAGCCGTACAGCGATCACGCGGGAACGATTCTCAAACTTTCACCGGATGGCCAGAAGCTTGAGGTTTTCGCAACCGGCGTGCGCGCACCAAACGGCATCAGCGTCGGTCCCGGCGACGTTGTTACCACCGGAGATAACGAGGGTTCGTGGGTTCCGAAGTGCTATGTTCATGTAGTGAAGCAGGGCTCCAGCGTGACCGTGGCGGACCTGTCGCACATGGAGAACAAGCCGACGGATTACAGCCGCCATATTTGCTACATGCCGAAGGATGTGGACAACTCCGGTGGCGGACAGGCTTGGGTCGGAAAGAATTGGGGGCTGGCCGAAGGAACATTGCTGCACCTGAGCTACGGCACGTGCTCGCTTTACGGTGTCCTTCGCGAGACGGTGGATGGCATGGAGCAGGGAGGTGTTTACAAGTTTCCGCTGAAATTTGAGAGCGGCACGATGCGCGCCCGCTTCTCGCCGACAGACGGGCAGCTTTACATCAGTGGCCTGAAGGGATGGCAGAGCAGCGCAGCGAAGGACGGCTCGCTTCAACGCGTCCGTTACACAGGCAAGCCAGCGACGTTTCCGGCCAAGCTGAATGTGAAGCCGAATGGCGTGGAGATTACCTTCACCGGCGAAATTGATCCGGCGTCGGCCTCGGACGCAGGCGGTTACTCGGTGCGTCAGTGGAACTACAAATGGTCGGCCGATTACGGTAGCGGCGAGTATAAACTCGACGGTTCCAAAGGAATGGAATCCGTGGAAGTGAAGTCAGTCAAAGTCGGCGCTGATAAGAAGAGCGTATTCCTCGAACTCGGGCAGGTCGTTCCCGTCAATCAGATGGAGATCAAATTCGACATTAAGAGCGCGAGCGGTTCGCCAATCCCCAACCGAATCATCAACACGATTAATATCGTGCCGAAGAGTTAAGCGCTTTTGCGTTCACTTCGAAAGAGCCTCGCTCCTGATACGGAGCGGGGCTTTTTTGTTCTCGGGGAATCGATAATTCGTGAAGATTGAGCAGTGCTGGGCACGGGAACCGCTAATCCAAGAGTGAAACGAATCAGGAAAAGTGATCGCCGCAACTACCATTCAACAACCAATTGCGCCCGGGAAGAAGTCCGAGGCGCATTACGTCGTCTGGCTGCAGGAACTTGCGGACCTTCATGCTGGTGGAATGGTGACGGATGAGGATTTCGCACTCTCAAAAGCCGAACGTTTGGAGCATCTTTTCGACCCGCTCGTCAGGCCGTGGAGGAAATGGATTTTTGGAGCGCTTCCTTTGGTGCTGCTCATTGGCGGGGCACTCTCGTACCTCGAACAGCGGCTCGACCCGCTGGTTTCGGCGGGGATGGTGGCAACGCTTTGTGTAATCGCTGCGATCGGGGTCCATTCCCGCGTACTGTCTGAAAACATGACGCAATCGGAACGTTTGACGGTGATTCGCGAATTGCTCGCGCGGGACTTGATTACATCCGACGAGTTTGCGGTTTTTGAGCATCGCATCATGGCGATGCCGTAATCGAGCGCTTGCAGACGCAGTCGAAAGAATTCTGACTGTGCGCCCATATGTCCGATCCGATCTCACTCGGGCTCCCACATCGGGAGCCATTTGTTTTCATCGACGAAATTGTCGTGCTCTGTCCCGGCGAATCCGCGGAAGCGCGGAAATGCTTTCCTCCGTCTACCGCATTTTTCGCAGGGCATTTTCCCGGCCGGCCGATTGGTCCCGGCGTGATTCTCGCTGAAGCGCTTGCGCAGACGGCGGGCATCGCCGCAGCGCGCGAAGGAGCTTCATTTCTGCTCTCTGCGATCCGTTCGATGAAGTTCCCATCGGCGGCATTGCCCGATGAAATCATCTGCCTTCACGCGCGAAAAACGGGGAATATCGGGCCGCTTTGGCAATTCGAAGTACGGGCCTCCGTGGGTGACCGGGTGGTTGCGGAGGGGGCCGTCATTCTAAACGAGGTCGTCGCTTAAAGGTTCAGCTCAGACCGCGACGGCCTGACGCCATGTGTAATCGAATACCGCATGAAATTCGGCGCGAATCAGTGCGGTACATTCGCCGGACAGTTCCGATGCACCGTATTTCGCCTGCTCGCACAGGCCTGTGAGCAAATACGCATCCCAGCTATCCTGTCGCGCCATATCCGCCGAATGCGACGATGCTTCGCGGTGGAGCTCTGAGAAAAATGACAGCCGTCCTGCCCGCCGGAACCAGTAGCGGGCATTATCAAAATCCGCCTCCCTCCGGTGCATCAATCCGTGCCAGTAGGAGCCGAGGTCACTGGAATCGTCCTGAAAAAAGCGGTGTGCAGCGTCGAGCGCGTCGACCGCATAAAGGAGCCCGCCGCGCGAGAGTTTCAGAGCAGCGGCACTTTTCAGCACAGCGGAGCCAAGCAGAGTGGTGTCATCCGCTTTCGCAATCTCACCGGGGAGTTCCCAATGCAGTGGGCCGCGCGGAAGGAGTTCCTTCAAGAGGTCCGAAGAGCGAAGCACGCGATCAACAAACTCAGAATACTTTGGCATCGGCGCATTGAGTCCGGAAGCCAAAGCCTTCGCAAGCCGGCAGGTTTGCGACTAAGGCTATTGCTTCGGAAGATATTTCGCCTTGAGCGCTGGCGACACCGCGGGCGATGTCGCGACGAAATTGATCGCTGCGTTCGGATCACGCCGCGACCAGTTGCGAATCACACGATCGAGTGCGCCTTCGCGTTGCTCATTGTTATTGATGGTCACCGCCCAGGCCGCGGCACCCTCGGGGTCTTTGTCGGTCACGTGTCTCGTGAAATCGAATACCGCGGCATCACGGGCGCCGCCGGCGGGAAGTTTGCCAAGCCACTTGGTCGCATTGACGACATCGCGCTCTGCGAGAATGCCGACCATGCTGCGCGCTGCGCGAGTCTTCGCATCACCTTCGGGGAGGCTTGCAGTCCAATTACCCGCCGCATCCGGATCGCGTCCGACCCATCGCGCTACGAGTCCTTCCGCGGCGTCGTCCTGAGCTTCGACAGGCAGCGAAGCGATCAGGCCCGCCGCTTTTCTAGGGTCGGTATCAGCCATGACACCGATGACGTTTTGAATCGCACGGTCCTTCAATTTGCCCTCGTCCATCGACTTCGCCCACGCCAGCGCCTCCTGCGGGTCGTTATACGCCCAAGTGCGAAGGACATTGTTTAGCATCTGGCCGTCCTCGGACATCAATTGCTTCTTCGCGTAAAAATCGAGCGCGCCCTTCGGATCCTGCGCTCCCCAATACTGCGCGATACCGCCGAATGCATTCCTCTGTTCGTCCGGTTGGAGCATTTCCGCCCACGCGATCGCGCTGTTCAAGTCCTGACGCGCCATCATGGATGTCACCTGCCGTGTAAGGTCGCTCCGTGTTCGGTCCTGGGGAAGCGAGAGCAGGTAGTCCCCGGCGGCATTCGGGTCCGAGTAGGAAAGACTTTCGACAAATGAACGGATGCCGGCCGAGCGCGCGTTGCCCTCGGGGAGTTCGTTGATGAGCGATTTTGCCGTCTCCGTATCGCGGCTTGCGAGGTTCTGAATCAACGTCCGGACTGCGCTATTGCGATTGTCGCCCTCAGCGAGCGCGAGCACCGCGTTTTTCGCACCCGCAGGATCGACACCCGCCCAGGTGCCAAGGACGTTCTGGATCGCCTCCCGGCGGAGGTTCTGCTGCTCGAGCGTCTGCGCAAAAGCGAACGACTCCATCGGATTTACCTGCGCCCAACGGTAGAGTGCTGATTTCACGGCCGCCTCGCGGTTTGCGTTTTTTGGAAGTTCGAGCGCCATCCGTGCCGCGCCGGCTCCGTCTTGTAGAGCCATTTGGCCGAAAGCCGTAGCGTACGCATTATCCACGCGGCTGCCCAGTGGCAGGGTTTTCACGAACGCGATGGCTTCGAGTGGCGATCGTTTGGACAAAGACGAGATATACGCGTCCACCGCGTTGCTCTTGTGGAAGCCGGCAGGAAGCGACTCCATCCACTGCTTTGCTGCCGTGGGATTCTTTTCAATCCATGCCGCCATCACATAGCGCATCGCCTTTTCACGCCCGTTCCGGTCCGTGAGTGATACCAGGTAATCGCCGGCGGCTTTCGGGTCGAAACTTGCCCAGCGCGCGATTGCGATGGGCATCAACGTCTCGCGCGCATCGGCCGGCATGGAGCGGATTTTTGCGACGAGGCCCGGGATCTCCTCGAGCGTGAGCGAGTTCATTGCTTCGTACATCGTCGCCGTGCGGCGCATGTCGTCAGGATCCCGGAGGGCTCCAAAAAGCTTCGCCTCTTTATCGCCGGAAGGAGTCGCATCGCCGGTCGGCGAAGTCGTTGAGGACTGCGCATTGTTGAATCCTGCGGATTCCAGAATCGTCGTGGACGATGAATTAAACGATGATCTGGAATCGTTCGACTTACCACCGGACAGAGCAAATCCTGCGAGGCAAAGCCCTGCTGTAAATCCGATTCCTGTGTAAATGATGTTTCGCGCGATGGTAGGTTTGAGCGGCATGACGGATATTACGTTAACCGGTCCGGGGCGTCTTGTTTAGTGGAATCGACCAAGACCGCGGTAACCAAAGCAGGTCTCGGAGTCCGCTGAACCTGCGGACTGCGCGGTTGAGACAAGCGTCTAGTGATGCACGATTCCACCACAGTTCCACGTGCTCCCGTGCCCGGGTCACCGCTGTATAAATCAGTTCGCGCGACAGCAGCGGAATGTCATTTTGCGGCAGGATGACCAGCACGCGATGAAACTCGGACCCCTGCGATTTGTGAACAGTCATCGCGTAAGCCGTCTCGTGCTCGGGCAGGCGCGACGGACTGATCCCGCGCACAGTCCCGTCCTCGCTCGCGAAGAAGGCCCGTAGCGATCCACTTTCGGGATCACGCCGGATGATGCCGATGTCGCCGTTGAATAAACGCAAGTTGTAGTCGTTGCGGCGTACGAGGATGGGGCGCCCCTCATAATGGCGATTGCTTGTATGGATCAGCCCCGCTTCGCCAAGGATGCGCTCGGTGAGTTGATTGAGATGCTGCGAACTGCGTTCTCCCTCGCGGGTCGCGGTGAGAATTCGAAAACGTGAAAATGCAGCCAGTGCATCCTGCGGTGTTTCCGCTTCGAGAAACGGACGGAAACCTGCGAGAACTCTGGGTGCAAGCTGCGCAGCGAAGTCCACGCCCGTCTCCCACGACGAAAGGTCGGCGGCGGTTGATGAAAGAAGAGTCGTCACCGTAGGCGAATCGCCCGCGCGGATGGCACGACTCAGCCGGTGAATGCTGCTGTCATCACCGAAGCGATGGTTTCGCAAGAGTTCGCAGATATTTTCACGCAGCGGCCCGTCGTGATCGTCGTGTAGTCCTGCGCAAATATCTCCGAGCACGTGGCCCGCTTCCACGCTCGCAAGTTGGTCGCGGTCGCCGAGAAGAATTACGCGCGCCGATTCGGGTAAAGCGTCAAACATCCGCGCCATCAGCGGGAGGTCCACCATCGTTCCCTCGTCAACAATCAGCAGATCGAGAGGAAGGGGATTTGTGGTGTTGTATTTAAAATCCGGCGAGCCGGGACGGCTTCCGAGCAGGCGATGCACGGTAGTCGCCTCGCGTGGAAGAAGCGCGCGCACTTTTTCATCGAGTGGAAAGCGTGCCAATGTCGCATCGAGCGATTCGCCAATTCGGGCCGCAGCCTTCCCCGTCGGCGCGGCGACCGCGATCCGGGCCGGTGCGCCTTCGGCGGCAAATTGTGTGGCGAGCAAAACGAGTGCGACGGTTGCAGTGTAGGTCTTCCCGGTTCCCGGACCGCCCGTGATTACGGTGAACCGCTTCGTCACGGCGGTCGTCACGGCGGAACGTTGCGCATCATCGGCATCGGGAATGTATTGCGCGATGCCTTGCTCGAGCAGTTTCGCGTTATGCGGCGCTGGGCATGAGGCGCGCGATTTGAGTGCCTGCGCAAGGCGGCTCTCGTGAGCCCAGTATCGCTGGAGATACAGGCGTCCCGCCGAGTCGATAATGAGAGGGCGGAATTCACCCGGAGCGCCGACCACCGACGAGGTTCGCAATGCCGCTTTTGTGTTCTCTGCGAGCGCATCCGGCGGCAGGCAGACGTGCCCTTGCTCAAGAGCGGAGCAGAGTAGCGTGACCGACCGTTCAATGTCCTCCGACGGACTTCCGTGGAGCCCGTTCAGAAGGCGGACGAGATGCGGCGCGATGGTTGTGCTCATTTACCTTTAAAGAGTGAGTCCATTCGCTCGAGTGCTTCGAAATCAGGGGTTGCGCGATGAATCCCGAGATCGGGCTGCGTTGGATCGACACCGCGGAGGAAAACGTAGAACACCGTTCCGATGTGTCGCCGCGGGTCGTAATCCGCGCCCAGTCGCGAGTGCAGATAGCGATGCAGCGCAAGTGTGTAGAGCTGCCATTGCAACTCGTAGCGATGATGAGCGATTTCGGCTTCCATTGCAGCCGGCGTGTAATCGCTGGTCGAACTTCCGAGGCGGTTGGACTTCCAGTCCAGAATGTGGAACCGGCCATTGTGCTCAAAGACGAGGTCCATGAACCCCTTCAAAACACCCCGACGGGACTCGAAGACGAGGCCGCTGGCGGTGAATTGCGAGAGTTGTGCGGGTGTAATGAGTCCGGAGGGGAGATGGAATTCCAGTTCGCGGAGCGTCTTCTCGAACGCAACGTCTCCGAGCGTCAGCTCGGAATCGAGTGGCACACGGACCAAATCAGCGACAGTCGAAGTGACTGCGTCGATATTCTCGATGGAATACATTGCGTGTGCCCGCAGTCGCTCGCCGACGATTGCCCGAACTTTGGACGGTTGCGTGAAATCCACTCGCTCCAGAATATCGTGGAGGCAGTTTCCCGCTTTGATGCCGGTCGGGAACGCATGAATACCTTCTCGCGGCACCGTGATGAGTGGAGCAGCTATCGGGTCACGGTCGGCATCTTCGGTGTCCCGTTGTGCAGTCAGTGCAGTGAAACTTGAAACGCGCCACGTGCGGTCGATGGTTCCGCGGAAAATGCGCGCGGGCCCCGCTTGCGGAGCTTCGGTTTTCGGCGAGTAAACATCGTCCGACGAAGTTGGAAGCGGCTCCACGGAGAAATGTGCCGGCTGGCTGGCAGCGAGGTTTTCGACGGTGCGTCGCAGCATTGGCGAAGTGAACGATGCGACTCTTGCCTTGAGCGTCGATGGTGCATCGTCTGTCCCTTCGCCTGCGGATTCCAACAGCCACACGAGACCGCTGTTTTCACATTTATTGAATCGTCCCCAGACCACGTGGCATTCGTGTCGCGCGCGGGTCAGTGCAACGTAAAGCAGGCGGAGATGCTCCGCGAGCAGTTCGTGGTCGCGGATCCCGGAAGCGTGATCGTGCTGCTCCGTGCCAAGGTCGATTACGGTGCGTCCCAGATCGTTGTGAAACGAAACAAGCGAGCCTTCGCGGGCGTCGGCCTTTTCCCATAGAAACGGGCAGAAGACGACGGGCCATTCGAGTCCCTTGCTTTTGTGGATGGTCAGGATCTTGACGGCGTCGTCATCGCGTTCGAGGCGCAGTTCGTTTGCTTCGCCGCCGGCCTCGTCACCAATTTGCGCCGCCAGCCAGCGGAGTATGGAGTCGATTCCATACTGAAACTCACTCGCGGCGGAATGAATCAGTTCGGCAAGGTGCAGCAGATTCGTGAGTCGGCGATCTCCCTGCGGAAGCGCCAGCAGCCTCTGCCGTACGGTTTCCGCGTGGACGAAATTGTTGAACATCGGCAGGAAACCGTGCTCGCCCCAAAACCGGTGGTAAGTATGGAAGCGGCTGATGACGGATTCCCAATCGGTTGCCGCTGCGGCGAGATTCTCGAGCTCGGCGGCGGTCAATCCCATCAACCTTGTCGCAAGTGCGGCGCGCAGTGCGGACTCCCGTTCCGGACGCGCAATTGCGTGAAGAATGATCGAAAGTTCGCATGCCTCATCGCTCGCGAAGACGCTGCTCGCGCTAAGCACAACGGCCGGAATATTTCGAGCGGCGAGTTCGGCCTGCACGCTCTGGCATTCGCGATTCATTCTGCAAAGTACCGCGCAATCACGAGGCATGAGCGGGCGCTCGCCGAGGGTCGCGCCACCGAGCATGCGGGCGATCTCGCTCGCGACGACCGCGGGAAGTGTCTTTTGCGCCTCGGTTACAGTGATGTTTTCCTCTCCGGAATCCCAAAACCAGAATCGCATTGCGGGCCGTGAGGTATTCCCGAACCGGAGCGGACGCGCTTCTTCGGCGCGTGCAGCTTTTACAGGCTCAAAGCGAATACTTGCATCTATGAACGGTTGCTGCGGCTTGGAAAAAAGCTCGTTCACGGCACGCACGAGCGGGGCGTCGGAGCGGTGATTGGTGTCCAGTCGGAAAGTCCTGTCCGCTTTTCGCGCAACGCGGAGATAGGTGTGAAGGTCCGCACCGCGGACTCCGTAAATCGCCTGTTTCGGGTCGCCGAGGAGAAAGAGACGCTGCGGGCTCTGTGCAAAAACGCGCTCGAAGATTTCCGC
>SXWH01000153.1 GCA_005791535.1 Verrucomicrobiaceae bacterium
AGTTTCAGGAAATTCGCCGGGTCCGCGGCATCCACGAGCACCGTGTAACTCGCGAAAACCTGATGCCGCATCTCCTGTGTGACCAGCCATCCGTGACGCGCTGCAAGCTCGCACTGGATTGCCCGCATCCTGTGCCGGTCACATTCCCTCACCGCATAATCCACATCACTCGCCATCACCTCCGGAAGCTGTTGGTAACCGTGCAAAACCACTGCCGGAATACCGCGCCTCTCGAGTTCCGAGAAGAAAAGCTGGAAGAATTCAGGCGGTGAAACGGGCATCGGGTCAGGTGTCCTCAATTAAGAGAAAGGCTCCCGCAGTTGCAAGGGTGCGACGAATGAAGTTATCTGCATCCGGTGTTTAGCCTCTTTTTACCACAGATATTCATGGGAGCCGCCCAGCGCCGCGCCGCACGTCGCGGTGTGCCCATCTATTGCTGGCACAGCCTCGGCCCCCCTCCGGATGGTGCCCGTGACCCGTTCTTATACGTTTCCGGCGCGGAGTTCGATCGCCAGCTTGGCCTTCTCAATGAGCGCGGTTTTCGCAGTGTCACCCTTTCCGAATCACGGAGCTTCGTGCCCGGAAATGCCGCCGTCCTGACGTTCGATGATGGTTGCCGGAATGTTATGCGGCACGGAATGAAACCGCTCGCAAAGCACGGCATGACAGCCATTCAATTCATCGTCGCCGGATTGATCGGCGGAAAGAACGATTGGGACGTAAAACACGGTGAGACGCCCGAACAGCTCATGGACGAAGCAGAAATTCGCGACTGGCTCGCGGCCGGTCACGAGATCGGCTCACACACCGTCACGCACCGGAATCTCGCAAACCGCGCCGAAGCCGAGGCGCGCGAACAAATCTTCTCCAGCAAGAAAATGCTCGAAGACACTTTCCAGCTTCCGGTGCGGCACTTCTGTTATCCTCACGGACGATGGACGCCCCGCGTCGCCGAACTCGTCGCCGAAGCCGGTTACGAAACGGCGTGCACTACCAAATTCGGGGTCTCGACTCCCGGCGACACCCCCCATCGCCTCCCGAGAATCTTCCCGCTCTCGACGTCGGAACTGGCGGGGAAGGCAGCGCACAGGCTCGCGCGCAGACTCACGAGTTTGCGGAATGTCCGTTGATGCGTGGCGGAGGAAGCGCCCGATCCAGCAGCCGCTTTGGGAACGTGATGGCTTTTAGAAAATACGTGATTGCCCAGTAAACGCGATTGTTCGTCGCCTCGTTGGGCGAAAAAGTGCCGCAGAGATTGGACTGAATCAGCCGTCGCTCCGTCATCCGCTTTCCGAAGTTCGCCGGATTGCTCGTCTTGCTTTCCTCGTGCACGCAGAAACACCCGAGAAACCGTTTCATCCGGCGAAATCGCAGGCCGGCCTGATTGAGGCGTAGGAAGAATTCGTGGTCCATGTGGTAATGCAGCTTCTCATCGAGCAATAGCCCCTCGTCCACGAACCGCCTGCGCATGAACGTCGTGCATGTCAGCAGGAAGCAGCCGTAGTATTTCAGCATCAGTTCGCTGAAATTGAACGAACACTTCCGCCGCCATGGTGTGCCGTCCGCGCGAAGCAGAACCGCGTCACCATAGAGGACATCGATTTTCGGGGACTTGGAAAACGCATCCATCACCGCGCCGAATGTTCCGGGCAGATAAAACTCATCGGCGTTCAACCATGCGATGATGTCTCCGGTTGCGGCTCGAAACCCTTTGTTGATCGCATCGCTCTGCCCGCGATCCGGCTCGGAGATAAATCGCACGTTGGGATACTTCCGGACAATCTCCGCGGTGTTGTCCGTCGAGCAGTTATCAACGATGATGTGCTCGTAATCCGACCACCCCTGACTCGCCACGCTCTCCAAGGCCTTGCCAATAAATGAACCAAAGTTCCAGCAGGCGGTGACGACAGAGATTCGAGGCATTGCCGCAGAATTAAAGAAGTAATCCGGCGGTGCGAGGAGAAACTGAATGAGCCGTCCGCTCTCGTGCGTTGACCCGACTGGTGATGTCGGGCAGTGTCTTACGATGAACTGCAGAATCTGCCAGAACGAAGCGCCGCGCTTTGCCGCTGCGAAAGTCCTGCGCCGGCACGACGTGGAGTATTTCCGGTGCGGCACCTGCGGATTCATCCAAACCCAGGAGCCGATCTGGCTGGACGAGGCTTACAGCGATGTGATTGCAGCGGGCGACATTGGGCTCGTCGGTCGCAATCTCTTCCTCGCCGGCATCACGCATTCGGTGTTCTCGCTGTGCCTGAATCCCGACGGGCGCTTTCTCGATTTCGGCGGTGGCTACGGGCTTTTCGTGCGGTTGATGCGGGATCGCGGCTTCGATTTCCGATGGGATGATCCGTTTTGCAAAAACTTGTTTGTTCGAGGATTTGAAGCGAAGCCGGACGAGCGGTTCGACGCTGTCACCGCGTTTGAAGTGTTCGAGCATCTCCCGGATCCGGTGCGTTCGGTGGAGGCGATGGTGGCGCGCGCGGACTCGATATTTTTCAGCACGGAGCTTCAGCCGCCCGGTCCTCCGAAGCCGGGCGAATGGTGGTATTACGCGCTGGAAAGCGGACAGCATGTCGCTCTCTACACGCGCGAGGCGCTCGTGCTACTCGGCGCGAAGTTTGGAATGCGACTGCTCACGAACGGGCGGAATCTTCACCTTCTTACCAAACGGGAAGTGTCTCCGTTCTGGTTCCGTCTGGCGTGTTCGGGCCGACTCTCGCCGCTGCTGAATTATTTCAAAAAGCGAAAGAGCCTGCTCGCCTCGGATCATGCGCAGGTGCTTTCATCACCCGGCGGAAGCTGAGAGCACGTCGCGGATGGCGGAAGCGATGGCATCCGGCGGGATGTCGTGGAGGCAGTTGGCCTGTGGGAACGGACAAATCCAGTTGCAGCCGTAGCATTCCGTTCGGTGGTGCACCCATTGGAATCTCGCACCTTCGCCCCACGGCGCGAAGTCGCCGAATTGGCCGCCGCCGAGGATTCCCACCGCCGGGATGTCGAGCGCGCCGGCCATGTGGATGTGACAGGAGTCCATTCCGATCAGTGCGCGGGCGCCGCCAATCAGGGCGACGTTTTCCGCGAGAGAAAACAGACCGGTCGCGTCGTGAACGGTAAGCTTGTTCCGGAGCTCTGCGATGAGCGGGCCTGTGGTCCGGATATCCCCTGCAGAGCCACCAATCACCACCGGGAGCTCCGGTGCCGATTTGAGCGCAGCGACTAAGGCGGTGCCCAGCTGCCAGGCAGGGATTTCCTTAATCTGTGACGAAGTGCCGGGATACACGAGCACGTATGGAGACGAGGGTGCGATCCCGAACTTCTGCGCAAGTCGGTCTCGGATGTTGGATACTTCGGAGGCTGGAACTGACAGAGTGGGACTTATGGTTGCCTGACCGCCGAGCACTCTCGAAACCAGCGTGCGAAGCCCGGCCAGCTCGTTGCATTCGCCGACTGCCGTAGGAACGGGCGCGATTAACTCGTCGTAAATCGCCTCTTCGCCGGGGTAGCAGAAGGCCGAAAACGAATCGGGAAACGCGTTTCGAAGCGCGAGTTTGAACCGCGCGGGAATCCAGCTCGCGAGTACGGCGTCGCTGTAGTCACGAAAGGCTCGCAGATCTATAAGCAGATCACTTTCGGGCAACCGGCGCAGTTCGGATCGAACACCGCGATGCGCGAAGATGTTCCGAAATGCATTCTCGCGGGCTGGTAGTTCGATAACTCGCCAATCTGGAAACTGCTGCTGGGCAATCTCACCAGATGGGCTTCGGACGATGAGCGTAAACCTTGCGGCAGGCAGTTCTTCGCACAGTGCATTGAGCGCGCCCGTCGAAAGTATGAAATCCCCGATCCGATCGAGCTTGAGCAGTGTTACAGCCCTTAATTCCGAGGGCGCCGGAAGACGCCTGCGAGCTCCGGTGCGCCGGCTTGATGCGAGTCGGGTGAGCAAATGGCGTGCTTTAGATTTGAGATAGCCCGCCATTTCAGAGTCCGAGCGATTGAAGCCAATCTTTGAAATTGGCACCGAATTGAGAGGGTTCGTGGAGCTTCGTGAACCGGCGCATGATTGAGGCCGATGCCTGTTCGCACCATTCTGCCGGCTTTTCGGACGCGCGTAATGCGCAATCCACGAGAGATTCGACCGTGAAATCATCTCCAAGGACGCTTTCTGATTCGGAGGCGTCGATATCGATGTAACCGACGGGGATGAGGCCAAGCCCGAGCGTTCCGAGCATCGCCGTGCCCGGTCCGGTATCGATTGGGGCGCCGAATGTGAAATTCACCCGCTCGAGAAGTGCGCGAATTTTCGGGCGGAGCGGTCCAATCGAGTAGTGGTAAACGTAGTGGATGTTCGGCAGGCGGAGTTCCCGTGCGTATGCGTCGAGGATTTCTTTTTCGACTTTGCAATAGATGAAAAGATTGAGGCGCGGGAGGCGTGCAAACGTTTCGATGATCAGATCGAGCCCTTTCTGAACGTTTCCGCTCGTGGCTCCTGCACACAGAAAATTACGCCGACCTGCGGAGAAGTCGCGCTTTGCGGGAACGATGTCCTTTTGCACGTATGCTCCGAGGTAGAGGAGTTCCATCCTTTTGCTGATTCCGTCGAAGGTCGCAACAGTGCGCGGCCCGGATAAAAATCCTGCGTCGGCTCTCCGGGCCAGACGCTCTTCACCGGACTCCGTGCCGGCGATGGAGCGGACGAACTGGCGCTTTTTACTTAGACCCCTCCGTGCGCAGAAATTGTCGTACCGTTCCTGTGACATTTTGTTGAATGCATCCCATGCCGCTCCGGATGCATAGTGGATCACGAATGCGTGTGGCGGCAACAGGTCCAGAATTGCCCCTGTATGCCCGCCGTGGCCGAGGTAAAGGTCGTAGGGCTTTTGAGGGAGGAAATCCTTGTCGCAAATGTCGACGATATCCACCGCGTAGCCAATCGTGTTCAGCGCTTTTGTGATTTCGAACGTGAGGCCGATGATGTTGAATATCTCGATGTCAGGAGCCTGAGCGACAGCAGTTCTCCATGCCGTGGGAGAAAGCGAAAGAAGAGCGCGTTTTTTCGGCGGAGTTTCGGTGCAAAACTTAGTGATTCCGAATTCTGGAGCAGGAATCGACTGCGGCCGGGCGTTGCGGCGGATTGCCTTGGCTAGATGTTCGGCGATATGAGTTCCCCGAATCAGAATTTCGTTTGCAAAGGAAGCCATGTCGGAATTCGGGCAGTTCAAATCGCGCGAAGCGGGCGCGCCGGGACGCCTGCGACGATCGAGGAAGCGACCGTGTCTCGCGTTACGACAGCTCCGGCTCCGACTGTCGACTTTTCCGCGATTCGGATTCCCGGTAGAATCGTTGCGTTCGCTCCGATATACGCGCCGGTCCCGATTGATGAGCGCCCGAGAACGACCGCGTTCGGGGCGACGGTGGCGAAGTCTCCGATGGTCGCGTCGTGCATGACGTTTGCCCGAACATTGAGGCGAGTGTGTTGCCCAATTCTTGCGTCCGCCGAAACATTGACTCCGGATTGAATCACCGCGGTCGAGTCAATCAAGGCGGACCGGGAAACGGTTGCTGCAGGTGAGATGATGCCCCGAATCTTGTAACCCGCCGCTTCGTAAAATCCGACGAGACGGAGCCGGACGCCGGGCGAATCGGGCGTGATGAGAACGGGAATGTGTCCCCATTTTCCGACATTTGCCGCCGCGGTTTCGTCGGTCCCCAGAATCTCGTATCCGGCGAACAATCGCGAGGATTGGGAGTCGAAAATACCGGCGATTTTGAGGCCGGCGTCTTCGCACAATTCGATCGATTCGCGGAATGCTCCGACAAGAATTACTTCTCCTGCGTGCATAACGACTGTTTCAGAGCCTCGCAGACGCGCCCGACTTGTTCCGTGGTCATGCTTCCGAACATCGGGAGCGTGATTTCGCTGTCCGTCGCGAGTTCGGTGTTGGGAAGTATCGCGGGTGGCTCGCGGTGGATCGAAAACCGGTGGACTGCGGGGTAATGGACGCTGGTTTGAATGCGACGGCTGTGAATTCCATCGCGGATCGAGTCGCGCCGGGCGGAGTCGCGCACCAAGATCGGGAAGATGTAGTTTGAGACGAATCCGTCGTGTCCCGCGAACGGGATGATGATTTCCTCTACGTCGCGGAGTTGATCGAGGTAGGTCGCGCGGAGGACGGCACGATTTTCAAGGTCGGCGGGCAGTTTGGTGAGTTGTACAAGCGCGAGTGCAGATCGGAGGTCATCCATACGGTAGTTGTGTCCGAGGGCCACGACATCATACGAGACGGCATGGCCTTTCGCGCGGTCGTAGCTCAGTGTGGTCATGCCATGTGAGCGAAGTAACCTGGCGCGGTCATAGTGTTCCTGTTTGTTGAAGACCATGATTCCGCCCTCGCCGGTGCTGATGTTTTTGTTCGAAAAGAAGCTGAAGCAGCCCATGTCGCCAAGCGTGCCAAGCTTCCTTCCGGCATGCTCGCTGAGCGGTGCGTGGCATGCGTCCTCGACGACAGCAAGGTTGTGCTTTTTGGCGATTTCCGAAATCGTGTCCATGTCGCACGGGAAACCGCCGTAGTGCATGACGATAACGGCTTTTGTCCGCGGCGTGATAAGCGTTTCGATGTGGCGCGGGTCGATATTCAGATTCGATGAACTTATCACGTCCCCAAAGACCGGTGTTGCTCCCACGTAGCGGACGCAGTTCGCGGTCGCTACAAATGTCAGTGAAGGCACGATGACTTCGTCGCCCGGGCCGATGCCGAGGACCATCATCGCGATGTGGAGAGCGGCCGTGCAATTCGACACCGCAAGCGCGTATGGGCTGCCGAGCATAGCGGCGAAGGTTTTCTCCAGTTCGGCAGTGCGCGGGCCGGTGGATAGCCATCGGGACCGGATGGCAGCGAGCGCGGCCTCCTCTTCTTCCGGGCCGTAGTTTAGTGCAAAAAGCGGGATGTCGTAGTCCATGTCGCCGGTAGTATGAGAAGCGTTATGGCGAGGTTTTCAGGTGTCCAAAGTGTTCCTTGTAAACTTCCTGCGCCTGCTGGAAATCGGCAATCTGTCCGATGTCAAGCCAGTATTCCTCCATGAGGTATTTACCCACCTTCATCTTCGCGGCGAGCATGTCCTTGATGAGCATATCGATGCCGTAGGGGATGTTTCGTGGAATACGAGGCATGAGCGTGGGCTTGAGCACGTAAATGCCCGCGAGAATCTCGAAACGGAAATTCGGCTTTTCCTCCACATCGATGAGGCAGTCGCCCTCGGATTTGACATTGCCGAAGCTGAACGGCGTGCGGATTTCTTTTGTGAGAACGACGAGTTCAGCGGGATGCTTGCATGCGAAATCGTATGCATTTCCAAAGTCGAGCGTGGTGAGGATATCGCCGTTCATCAGGAAGAACGGCTCATCCAGTTCGTCGGCAAGCAGAGTGACTGGGCCACAGGTGCCGAGCGGCTTGTCCTCTTTGCTAAAGACGAGCCGGACGCCGTACTTGCTGCCGTCCCCGAGAAAGGCCTGCACGTATTCGGCCATGTAGTTGGTCGCGATGAAGATTTCGCGAACTCCGTGCTTCTTGAGGCTCAGAATCTGAATTTCAAGCACGCTGCTCTCGCCTACGGGAAGCAGTGGCTTCGGGATGATCTCGGTGAATGGCTTGAGCCGCGTGCCGAGGCCGCCGGCGAGAATGACGGCTTTCATACGTTGTAAATCCCGGCTTTGTAGCCGTGGTGGTGCTGCTCCAGCCAGGCAATGGTTTCCCGCAGTCCGCGGTCGAGATCATATTCCGGAGCCCAGCCGGTGGCGGCGCGGAGTTTCGAGGCGTCGGCGAGTAGGCGTTCCACTTCGCTCGCCGCTGCCCGCTGGCGCTCGGCTGCTGCTGCGACGGTCACTTCAACTCCCATGATCGCGGCGATTTTTTCGACGAGATCGCCGATGGAGATTTCCGATCCCATTCCAATGTTCACAGCTTCTCCCAGCAGCCCGTTGTGATTCGCGATCGCGAGGAATCCAGCTGCGGTGTCACGAGCGAAGGTGAGGTCGCGCGTGGGTGCGAGATTGCCCAGCGAGAGTTCCCGTTTGCCCGCGAGGATCTGCGTAATGACCGTCGGAATGATTGCCCGTGCGCTTTGTCTGGGCCCATAAGTGTTGAATGGGCGGACGATTTTGACCGGCATCGCAAACGAGCGGTGGTAGCTGATCGCGAGCTGATCCGCGGCGATCTTCGTCGCGGCGTATGGGGATTGTCCTACGGCCGGATGCTTTTCATCGATCGGCACGTACTGCGCGGTGCCGTAGGTCTCGCTGGTGGAAGTGACGAGGACATTTGGTGAGCGGAGGGTGCGGCAGGCCTGGAGGACGTTGTAGGTGCCTTCGACATTGGTGCGGATGTAGGCTTGGGGAGAAACGTAGGAGTAAGGAATGCCGATCAACGCGGCGAGGTGGAAGACCGTTTCGCAACCCTCGGCTGCGGCGAAAACCGAATCGTAATCGCGAATATCGCCGCTCACGACCTCCAGTTCGTTGTAGCAGGGCGAGGCCTCGAGCCAGCCGTGGAAGTTGCGCGCGTTATAGTGAACAAACGCCCGAACTTTATGGCCGGCCTCGACGCACCGCTCGACAAGATGCGAGCCAATAAAGCCGCCGGCGCCGGTGATGAGGACTTGGGTTTTCTGATTCATGGGAAAGAGGAGTTTTCAGCAGAACTGATTTCGGACAAGGAGCAATTTATCCTGCGGGCGGGCTTTTCCTTCGGGATGCGTCAAATTTCGCCTCCAGCGCCCGTCGCTCCGAAGAATCAAGTGCGACAAACCACAGCAGCAATGCCGTAAGCAGCGTCCAGCCCGCTGTGACCGCGCACCGGATGGCGAGAGTCATTTGCTCGGGTTGTGGAAACGACGCAACGACGACAAGAAGGGACGTCAGCGTGGGGACGATCGTTTTGAGCACTGCCCGAGGGATAGAGCCGGGTGGAAATTTTCCCATTTGCTGAATCAAGCGGACACCAGGCGCGAGCGAACCGCCGGCGAGGCTGATTAAGCTGGCCGCGAGGAGCCCACCGACACCGAACTTGTGACCGAGAGGGAACGCCAGAACGGTGTAAAGGATGAGTTCCCAGACCAATGGAAGCCGCATCCGGTTTGCGGCTTTGAAGAGCGTGCAGCCAAGCGTTCTTGATCACCGCTCCTTCCACTCCGGCTCCTGCGACGCTGAGGAAAAT
>SXWH01000154.1 GCA_005791535.1 Verrucomicrobiaceae bacterium
ACGAACCGACGCGCGGTATCGACGTCGGGGCAAAGACGGAGATTTACGAGCTGATCAACAGCCTCACCGCGGCAGGCAAGGCGGTCGTGCTGGTCTCGAGCGAATTGCCGGAGCTGATCGGGATGAGCGACCGCATTCTCATCCTGCACGAAGGCCGCATCGCCGGGGAATTCGGAGTCGGCGCGACGCAGGAACAACTGCTCGCCGCCGCGATGGGCACGACGCTTGAGCCTCCAGCCGAGCCACAGCCAAAGCAGCGCATCGCGCCATCGCCCTACGTGCTGCCGGCGTCGTTTTTCGCTCCGCTTCCATGACAAACTTTCACCGCCCATGAGCACACGATTCTCACTCCGCGACGTCTCCCTGCTGTTTGCGCTGCTGGCGATTGCGGCCTACTTCACCTATGCGCTGCGCGACCCCGGACAGGCGGTTTTTTACGAGGGAAATCCGTTTCTCTCCGCGCGGACGCTGAGCCAGCTGGTCGTAGAGGTCTCCATCACCGCGATGCTGGCGGTGGGGATGCTGCTCGTCATCCTGCCCGGCCACATCGACCTCGCGGCAGGAAGCGGCGTGGGGTTGATCGGCGGACTCGCGACCGTGCTGATCAACGGCACCGGCTGGGTGACGCAATCGCTGACCGCCTTCCATGAATTCATCCGCGCGACATTCGGCCCCGAAGCCGCCGCGTGGTGCCCGCCACCGCCGTGGCCGGACCCGGTGGCGATGGCGTTTGCATTCATAGTGGCAGCGGTCTTCTGGGGCCTGATGGGCATGCTCATCGTGCGGCAGCGCATCCAGGCATTCATCGTCACCCTCGGCGGGATGCTGATTTTCAAAGGGCTATTCTGGGATGTGATCGGAAACCGGACGATAGCGGTTTCGGGACCGTCGCAAGGAAAGACGTGGAGCTTGGTGGCCGGGACCGAAACCTACACGATTCCGCAGGACTGGATGCGGCGGCTCGCTACCGAATACGTGGAGCCGAAGCTCGGTCTCATCGCTGCAGGCGTGATTGTTTTGCTGATGCTCATCGTCCGCATGCGTGCATGGGCGCGACGCAAACGCCTCGCCATGGAGGGCGATGATTTCGAGCTGACGCTCATCAAATGGATGATTGCCGCGCAGTTGATCTTCATCGGCGTGCTCGTGGCGAATCAATACAAGGGAGTGCCGCTGCCGGCGGTGATTTTCGGCGCGGTGGCGTTCATCGTGCACACACTGACGCGGCACACGCGTTTCGGCCGCCACCTTTACGCCATCGGCGGCAACGAGGAAGCTGCAGTGCTTTCCGGCATCCGCGTGCAGAGCGTGACGGTGTGGGCATTCATCCTCATGGGCGGAATCGTGGCCATCACCGGCTTTATGCAAACCGCGTACACCGGCTCGACGACGACCGACATCGGAAACCTGATGGAGCTCGACGCGGTCGCCGCGTGCGTCATCGGCGGAGTTGCTCTCAAAGGCGGGCGCGGCACCGTGATGAACGTATTCCTCGGAGCACTGATTATGGCGACCCTCGCGAAAGGGATGTCACTCATGGGCACGGAGCCGCAGCAAAAATATATGGTGCGCGGTGCAGTCCTGGTGCTCGCCGTCTGGCTCAACACACGGATGAACCGCACGGGGCGCGGCAGCCTGGCCTAGTAAACCTCGGCGTCGTCGGGCAAACCGGAGTCGTGCCGGATGCTGTCGAGACTCTTCTTCGCCCCACGCTCGGTATCCGGACCGGAAATCACGTCGGAAATTGCGTTCACAATAGCCGGGAGCGCGAGCAATGCACCTACACCGAGCAGTGTAAATGCCGTAGTCTTCTGCGCTTGCCGGCTCATTTTTCCGCCAAGCAGGAGGCCGAGCCCGCAGCCCACGGCGGTTTGCGTGACTGCAAGGAGCGATGTATTGAGTGCGTCGGTCTGCTTTTTGGGTTCCATGTGACTTGGCCGGCAACATGCCGGAATTTCCGAAAGAGTAAAGCACGCAGCGGGCCCGGCGCCGTCCGGACCTCCGCAGGGCACCGAAGATGCTTAAATGGCCCCGATGCGCCCGCCGCAAACCACATCCGGATTTTCGTTAATCGAACTGATCGTCAGCATGGCGATTTGCGCAATCCTGTACGCTGTTCTGTTTGCACCATCGGCGGAGCAAGTCAGACAGAAGAAGTTCGCCGGATGCGCGGAGAACCTGCGCAAGATGCACCTCGCACTCGGAGTTTATGCATCGGATCACAACGGGGCGTTTCCGTTCGTTGTCGACGCCGGCACCGCCGAGGAAGCGCTCGGCGTGCTCGTTCCGTCGTGCACGTCAGACACATCGATATTCGCCTGCCCGGGAAGCGGTCGCAAAGCGCCGGAGGCAGCGAAACCATTTACCGACGGAAGGATTTCCTATGCCTACGCGATGGGCTTGAATCGCAACGATCCCGCTTCAACGCCCATCGCGGCGGATGCACTTCAGGGCGGACGCACTCCGACCAGCGTCGCATTTTCGTCCGATGGAAAGGGCACCGGGAACAATCACCGGAACTTCGGAGGCAACGTGCTCTTCATCGACGGACACGTCGAGCAAAGATCGACGGCATCCACGTCGACGGAACCTCTGCCGGCTAGAGCAAAATGGCTGAACCCTAGACTCTAATGCAAACGACTCTTTTCAAACCGGACACCGACGCAAAGACAAAGACGCAAGGCAAGCGAAGTCCGATTCGGGTAATCGCCACCACGGTGCTCATCATCTCAGTCTACGGCGCAGTCTGGTGGTGGTTCTGGGGTTCCAAACCGAAGCTCGCAGCAAGCATTCCGATCAAAACGAATGAATCCAGTGAAACAGGCTCGTGGGCTGTTTCCAGCGGCCGGATGCTCGTGCTGGCAGGCGGGAAACTGAGTCTTATCGATCTCAACGACAGGCAGGAGAAATGGAGCACCGCAATCCCTGCCCGGCCAGAATTGGACGCCGAGTTTCAGGCCGCAATCTCCGCACGGTTTCTGAAACTCCAGCAACGCGCCGACGAGCTCTCCGCAAAGCGCGCGACTTTGAAGGGAGATGCAAGCATCAAGGCATTCAACGCTGAAGCAGCAAAATACGCGGCAGACCTCGCAGCCGCACGGGCCGACGCCGCACGTGGAACCGCCGCGAAGGCTCCGGTTGCAACGCCTGCCAAGCCGGTCGCAGCAGCACCGAAGAAATATGAATTTGGAGGAGACCGCAGCACGGTGGACAAGCTGAACGCCGTTCAAAACGAAGCAGATCTCCTCCGAGCGTCGCGCAACAAGGCACGGGAACCAAAAATCGCCGAAGCGAAGGCAGCCATCGAGAAACTGAAACCCGCCGCGACGACGCCAATCAAACAGCAGCAACTGCGCGAATTGGAAGCGCGCCTAGCCTCACTTGAGGCTGAACAAAAAGCCGATTCCGTCGCCGCGACTGCTGCAACCGCCCCGAGACCAAAAGCGGAGGAGGAGTACGAACCTTCGATGGACTTCGCAATGGCCCACGATCGCGAACCGCATGTGGTGGAAGCAGGCGGGCTGTTTTACCTGACCGATGGCCCCCGCATTCTTTCTTTCGAAAACGAGAGCGGAGCGCTCAAGGGCAGGTTCCCGATGCCGGGAACGGTGTTGGAAATGTTTGAAAGCGGCGGCTTTGTTTACGCAGCTGCGCATGCGGGCGAGACCATCCGCTACGTCACAAAAATCGCGCCGGGAGGAAACGCACAAAGTTCGTACATTCAGGTCGCACCGGACGCCCCGCTATTCGAGGAAACGGAGGGCAGTTATTCGGTTCTCACCCCATCCGCCCGCACCATCGTCACCGGCGGCGCAAGCCTCGCAATCGCGGACGTCCGCCTCGTGGAGCGGAAAATCGACAAACAAGACGCTATCAAACCGGGCGCCGAAAAGGCTGCGGAGGAAAACACAAGACTGAGCGGAGGCGGAGGGACGGGAGAAGCACTCGCAATCATGGCAGTCATGGAGCAGGACAAATTGAGGATGAGCGGTCGCGCTGTTGAGCAAATCGATGCCAGCACGTACGACGTGAGCATCAAACGCCCATTCGCGCCCGCCACGCCGCCTTGGAAGGGGCAGTTCGCAGGACACGTCCAGTGTTTCTACACGCAGAACTTCACACTCGTGACCGCCGGGACGAAGCTCGTCGCACTGAACGCGAACAACGAAAAAGCGTGGGAGGCATCGCTCACAGCGCCCGCTGTAATCGGCGACGATGCGCAGTGGGATTCGCAGCCTGCGCCGCCATGCTTCGAATCTGCGGGGCGTGTGTATTTCTTCGATCGCGCCGCGCTCAATGCGTTCGACGCTGCGACCGGAGCCGCGCTGTGGCGTGTTCCGAGCGTCGGCATTCGGAAAGTCGTCACCGACGCCGATGGCGACCTTTACGTGCACTCCGCGAACCTTCCACTCGACAGCCTGCAATATCTCTCCGAACGCAGTAAAATGGTGAATCCGGTGCTTCTTAAAGTATCGGCAAAAACGGGCGCGATCGAGTGGTCGCAGGAAAAATACGAGGACGTGTGGGCTGCAGGCAGCGATCTCTACGCCCTGCGCATCGGCCGAAACGCAGCCGATTTGGAGAATCAGGTTTTTGCTCCGGGCTCGTCACCGGAAGCACGTGTGAAGATTTTCAAGATTACGCGCGGAGGCGGAAAACCGCGATGGGAATGGTTCCAAACGAAGATGCCCCACGATCTCGTCGCCATCGGAAAGACGCTCGCGATTCGGTTTCGGGACGAGGTGCAAATTGTCCACAGCACCGCGCTCTAGCGGGCTTGCGCACCTTGGGTAATCCCGTAGCGTGCCGGCCATGCGCAATCCACTTGTACTGTTCGCCGCGGCGGGAATGGTTTCGTCCGCGACCGCAGCCGAGAGCCCGTTGATGCGGGACTTCATCGGACTGAACGTGCACACCGTACAGTTCAAGCCGGACCTCTACGCGCCGGTGACGCGCGTGCTGCGAAACTACCATCCCCTCAAATGGGACGTAGGGAACGATACATCCACCAAACTGGACTTTCCATTCGCGAAGAATCGCGTGAATTGGGAAACGCTCTACGGCGGATGGAAGAATGCCGGCTACAAGACGCACGCTAGCGTTCTTTTCGACGACGTTGAAGCCCGCGATTGGAAAAACGTCGAAGCGGATGCGCGCAACTATGGCGAAGCATTCGCAAGGAGTTTCGGGAGTCTGCTCGACGCCGTGGAGATCGGGAACGAACCGAGCAAATACGACGACGATACGTACCGCAAACTGTTCGTCGCGATGGCGTCAGGCCTTCGCGCGGGAAACCCCGGAATCCGCATCGCTACTTGCGCCGCAAACCTCGGCCCAAGCGGGCGCTACTCGAAAAGCGTGGACATTTTCAGCGCGAGAAAGGACTTGGGGGACATCATCAACATCCACACCTACGCCGAGGCCGAACCATGGCCGACGTGGCGACGGAGTTTCCCGGAGGACCCGGCCACGAAATGGATCGAAAACATTTCCCACGTCGCAAAGTGGCGTGATTCAAACGCGAAGGACAAACAGCTTTGGGTCACTGAGTTTGGCTACGACGCCGGGACGAAGCCGCCACCAGCAACAGGCGATTTCTCAAAATGGGTCAGCAGCACGGAGGAGCAGCAGGCGATGTGGACGGTCCGCTCATTCCTCATCCTTCCGCGCCTTGGAGTGGACCGAGCGCACCTCTATTTTTTTAACGACTCCGACGAACCGAAGCTGCACGCGAGCAGTGGCATCACCCGCAACTTCAAGCCGAAACCCGTATTCCATTCGCTGGCATGGCTCCAGCGTTCACTCGGCGAGTATCGATTCTCCCGCGTGGATCGCGAGGCGCCGCCCGGTGAGTGCTTTTGCTATGAATTCACCCACGGCAATCAGCCCGGGAAACGCGTGCTCGCAGCGTGGCTGCCGTCCGGAGCATCACAGAAAGTGCGCCTGTTTATCGACACAGCGAAAGCCGTGCGTGCGGAGCTGATGCCGCTCAGCGCACAGCCGGCCGAGGCCGTGGCCTTTCAGGTAGAGATCGAAGGTTACCTCGCAATCGAATGCTCGGAGCGGCCTGTTTTCATCTGGCTCGAGTAGGTTCTCGCGGAGACCATACGGCCGACAAGATAAAGATAAAATCAGTAGTATTCCTACTTTCCCGCATGGGCGGATTGTGACAATCGTCTAACATATGCCCCGTCGTTCCATTAGAGCTCACTGCCCGCGCTGCCGCCATCAGCAGCCGTTCATTCGTGCGCGCTACCGGCCGGCGATGCACCTGTTCCTCACAGCTGTGACTTTGGGTCTATGGTCGATCAGTGCAATCACTGCGTTGATTCGGCGGTATGTTTGGCCCTGGCGCTGCGAACATTGCGGATGGCACCAGCCGGATTTCCGTTCACCGGAAGAGCGCGAACGGGATACAAAACCCAAGCAGTCCCGACGTTCCTCTAGAAATCGCATTGCCACGACACGAGCCGCTGATAAACCAGCGGCTCCATGAAATTCTCATTCCTTCTCCCGATCATCGCCTGTGTCGCTCCCGCCTTCGCCGCGGATAACGAACTCTCCACCGAGGAAAAAGCCGCCGGCTGGCAATTGCTGTTCGACGGCAAAGACGCTTCGGCAAACTTCCGAGGCTACAAGAAGGATAAGCTGCCCGACGGATGGGTGGTGAAGGACGGTGCGATCGTCCGCGAGAAGGGCGGTGGCGACATCATCACGAAGGAGCAATACGAGAGCTTCGAACTCAGCGTAGATTGGAAAATCAGCCCCGGCGGCAACAGCGGCATCATGTTCAAAGTGCGGGAAACGAATGGACCGAGCTACCAGACCGGACCCGAGTGCCAGGTGCAGGACAACAAAGGCGGCCACGACCCGCAAAAGGCCGGCTGGATGTACGCCCTTTATCCGGCTTCCGTCGATGCGACGAAGCCCGCGGGCGAATGGAACCGCTTCGTGCTGAAAGTGCAGAAGACCGCGACGGGCACCTACAAATGCGAGCATACGATGAACGGCACACCATACGTGACCTACGAAATCGGCTCAGCGGATTGGAAAGAGAAGGTCGCGAAGTCAAAGTTCGCGAAGATGGAAGGCTTCGGACAAGCGGACAAAGGCCACATCTGCCTTCAAGACCACGGTAACGAGGTCGCTTACAAGAATCTGAAAATCCGCGTTCTGGAACCGGCGAAGTAACCCGGGTGCCTCACGGGGCACCCGCGAACAACTCAGGAAATCGAGCCCTCGCAATCGTCGCAGGCACTTGCACGAGCACGGGGCTTTTCTCTTTGTTCAACGCAGAAAGAAGCTTCTCGAGGTCGATCCGGCGCAGAACCGTGCATCCTGCCGTGCCGCCGCGCCTGCCAATCCAGTCGTGAATGTAGATGCACGATCCGGCGCCCGGAATCGCTTCCGGATTATGCCGCACCCAAATGCCGAGCCCGTAATGGGGCGACTCGAAAAGCTTTTCCGATGACTTCCAGTCCGGACGCGCAATTTTACGGCGGTCCACGAGTTGGTTGTAGAAGCGTGAGGCCGAATCGTCCACACCCTCGCTATCGGGGCCGATGCGCACAAACGGCATGTCGAACCTCCGCGCATCCTTCGCAAACACCGGCCCAAATCGAAACACACCGGCCGGTGCGCAGCCGTCGCCCTCTTTTTTGACCGGGCCTTCGGCGGTGCGGCGGTGCAGACCGATGCCCCACGCCATTCCGTTGCGTCCGGTCAAAGCATCGAATGCTGGTCCCCTCGCCTGCCATCCCACATTCGTTTTTTCAAACAACCGGACTTTGGCGCGCGATGAACTCCATCCGCTGGAAGTCACAAGAACCACCTGCCGCGAGGAAGTGGGTACCGCGGCGGAGGCGCGACCAAAAACCGCAAACAGAAGGGCGATGAACAGAACCCGAAACATGCGCGGCCACCCTGTTTTAAAAAAAACTTCTGTCGAACTCGAAATCGCGCTTGCCTCAATCGTCGCGCGTGATACTTACACCGCCCCGCCAAGGGAAAAGCTCGGGTGGTGAAATGGCAGACACGTACGTTTGAGGGGCGTATGCCGCAAGGCATGGGGGTTCAAGTCCCCCCCCGAGCACCACTTCCCTAAAAACTCCGAAAGGAGTCCTCCTGTCTTGACGTCGCCGCCGCTTGGGCGCACGCAAGCTGCATGTCGTTTAGAACCCGCCAGTGCATTTCCGTGGTCCTCATCGTGGTCACCCTTGCGCTCCTCTACCCCGGACTCACGCAAAACGCCCTCACCATCCGCGGGGTGCTCGATGCGGGCGGCGTCGCAGGTCTTCTGGAGCGAACCACGGCCGCTCAGATGCCCGCCGATCAAGTTGCGCAAGTCCGCCCGTATTTAAACCCCGTGCGATTTGGGACGATGAATGACGCACAACTCAGCGAGACCATCGGCCTGATGCTCGGTGCCATCGCAAAGGGAAAAATCGCCGGTGCGGAAAAGACCATCAGCAACACCACGGTGTACGAGCAAAAGCAGACCATCACAGTCACCATTCGCTTTCTTTTTGAAAACAAAAGCTACCTCGCCGGCACGCTTATCTTCCTTTTCAGCGTCTGTATTCCGATCGGAAAGGCGCTGCTCTTCCTCATGGCGCTGTTTCTCTCGCCGAAACCCGCGGGAGCACTGCTGAACTTCATCAACGCCATCGGCAAATGGTCCATGGCCGATGTGTTTCTCGTCGCCATCTATACCGCGTATCTCGCCGCGCGATCATCGGAGGGTGTGGGACAGGCAATTCGTTTCCAGACCGAATACGGACCGGGGTTTTATTGGTTCGCCGCGTATTGCGTATTCTCGCTCGCCGCGCAGCAGGCTGCGACCGCGCTGCTCCGTGCGAAGGTTGCGCAGACGGCTTGATTCGGTCGTTGTCGCGCGGGAATTCGGTGCGCTAGTGTCGCGTGATGCACCTCCGTGATCTCACACCAGAGCAAAAGAAGTCCGGTCTCGCCGCATGGCTCGGCTGGATGTTCGACGGGCTCGACATGCACATTTACACACTCGTCGCCACGCTCTTCGTGGCGATTCTGGTGTTCACCCCGGATATCGACTCGGACTTCCGGAAAATGGACGTTGATCACGACGGAAAGATTACCGCGGCGGAGTGGACGTCCGCAGACTCCTTCAAGTCCGTGGACCACAACGGCGACGGAGCAATCGTCCTAAATGAATACACGGTCTTCGCTGCGAAAACGCACACCGGCGATCCGAAGGTAAAGGATTACGCGGGCTGGATACAGGCCGCATTCCTCGTGGGCTGGGCTACGGGAGGTGCGTTCTTCGGGCGACTCGGCGACCTGCTCGGCCGCGCGCGAGCTCTTTCGCTGACGGTGCTGACGTACTCGCTTTTCACAGGACTCTCGTTCTTCGCGACGGAGTGGTGGCATTTGCTCATCTTCCGTTTCCTCGCAGCGCTCGGCATCGGCGGCGAATGGGCCGTCGGCTCCACCCTGCTCGCCGAAACGTGGCCGAAATCCTGGCGCCCGTGGACAGCCGCCGTGCTCCAAACCGGCGTCAATATCGGCGTCCTCATCGCATGCGGCGTCGGAGTACTGCTGAGCGGCATGCACCCGAAATTCATCTTCCTCATCGGCGTAGTGCCCGCGCTGCTCGTGCTTTGGATTCGCTCACACGTACCGGAACCATCCACGTGGGCCGCCGCAAAAACCAATGAGCGAAAGCCCGGAATCGCCGACCTTTTCAAAGGCGACGTCGCACGCGTCACGCTGCCCAGCATCGGCATCTGCGCATTTTCACTCACCGGATGGTGGGCATTCATGTTCTGGCAGTCGGCCCACGTGCGGAATCTCGACGTCGTGAAAGCGATGTCCGCAGGCGAACGTGATACACTCGTTGCAACGGGCTTTGCGCTCATCATCGGGATCAGCGTCATCGGGAACTTCGTCGCCGGAGCACTGGCGAAACGCTGGGGTTACAAAGCCGCTCTTCTTTCGATGTTTGGCGGTTTCGTCGTCACCATGACCGCGACCTTCGGAATCGAGCGCGACCCGTATTCGCTCGTCTATTTCTGGCTGCCCGCCGTGGGATTCTGGAGCGGAGTCTTCGGGCTCTTCACGATGATGCTTCCCCCGCTCTTCCCCACACTGCTCCGCACTACAGGCGCTGGATTCTGCTACAACATCGGCCGGATCGCCGCGGCGGTCGGCACCGTTTTCGCGGCAAGCATCACGCAGGGCGGCAACTTCCGAACCACGCTCCTTTACGACGGATTCCTGTTCATTCCCGCAATGCTCTTCGTCTTCCTGCTCCCCTTGAAAGAAGCGGCAGCGGAAGATTGAATGTTTTCCCGACCGGCGATGTCAAAGCCTCCGCACCTGCGTTAAAATGAGCCGCTTTCTTCAATTCATCGCCCTCGTCGCCTTCCTGACCGTTGTCGCGCTCTGGTTTTTCCCGCTCGATGGAAAGTCCCGTTCCTCACGGCAGAACACCACATCCGGCCAGACCACCACTGGCGGCGGCACAACAACCCACCCCAATGAGCCCATCGACCAATCACCGGAAGCCATGATCAACCGCCTATTCGAGCGTCTCCGTTCGGGCAGCTTCACACCCGCGGACCTCGCCACATTCCGGCGCGCACTGCTCGCCGCCGACCCGGCTACTGCGATCGCTGCAATCACCGCATTCCTGAGCACCGGGCAGGATGCCAACACCGGCGAGCGTTTTGTTGTCGGCGAACGCGGCGAACTTTCCGGCGCGCCGACTATGCGCGTGCTGCTGCTCGACTTACTCGGCCGCATTTGCAAAACGTCCGGCGGCTCCGAGGCGGCCGTGCTCGCCCGTGCGCTGATGGAGCGCAAAACATCCGCCGATGAATGGGCAATCGCCATGCGCAACGTCGGCTGGACGACACCGAAAGAGCGCACCTACCTCGCCGGAAAAGTGCGCGAAATGCTGCGCTACGAAGCGTGGCGCCAGCAACCCAGCGGCGGATTCCTCGAATCGTTCGACATCATCGTCTTCACGCGCGATGCCTCGTTCACCCCGGAACTCGGCGAAATTGTGAAAAGCGAGGACAAGGCTCTCCAGCGCGCCGCCGCCGTGGCGATGGACCGCCTCAGCGAGATGAATCCGCTCGACGTCATGAACTGGCTCAACGCGAACCCGAATGAATTCAGCGCGAAACCGATGCTGCGTGCCGACTACTTTACAAAAGCCGATTTCACGCAACCCGCGCAGAAGCAGGCTGTGGAGACCTACCTCGGGCGAATTGATGTGGAGCAAAAGGAGAAGATCAAATTGCTTAACGGCATCGCAGCGCCTGGAACATTTGCAGCGGAAGGGCTGCTCACACCACCGCCGCCGGAAAACGATTCGCCGGAGAAATTCACCGCGCTTCAAACAACGGTTCGCGATTGGGTGAAAATGAACCGCTTTCCCACGCTGCTCCCGTCGCTTCTCCAACTTCAGGCGCGCCTCACGGAATAGACAAACGCCGTTTGACTCGTTCACACCGCGCGGCCACAAATGCCGCATGTCTTCTCAATCGCTGTCTGTCACGGATCCGGAACGCACCATTGAATTCGAATTCGTCCGCGCGACCGAAAACGCCGCGCTGAACTCGCTCCCGTGGCTCGGCCGCGGCGAAAAGGAAAAAGCGGACAAGGCAGCTTGCGACGCCATCTTCGGCGTGTTCGACCTCGTGGATATCTGCGGCGAAGTCGTCATTGGCGAAGGCATCAAGGACAACGCACCCGGCATTTTCCTTGGCGACCATCTGGGCACCTGGCGTGCGGGTTCACCGCGTTTCGAAATCGCGCTCGACCCGATCGACGGCACGACGAACATCGCGCAGGGTCTCCCGAACAGTATCTCCGTAATGGCGGCGAGCGAGACCACCGAGGAGCATCCGCACGTGATGCGCAATCTCCCCACGTTCTACGCGCAGAAGCTCGCATACGGCCCCGAGGTTGTTGACGCCATCAATGCTGGAATGGACCCGCTGTCGCTCGATGCCCCGGTCTCCGAAACGCTAGCAAAGGTCGCCAAGGTGCTCGGCAAGCGCGTGCGCGATCTGGTCGTGATGACTCTCCAGCGCCCGCGGCATGCGGAATTTATCAAGCAGGTCCGCGAGACCGGTGCCGCACTGCGCTTGATTACCGATGGCGACATCACCGCCGCAGTATCCCCTTCCCTTCCGGAAAGCGGCGTCGATTTGTTCTACGGAATCGGCGGCTCGCCCGAGGGCATCCTCACCGCCGCGGCATTGCGTGCGCTGGGTGGCGACATGATTCTCCGCATGGCTCCGCGCGACGAAGCGGAGCGTCTCGCCACCATCAAGCTCGTCGGCGAACAGGAACTCGTCCGCGACTACCGCAGCAATGAACTCGTTTGGGGCGAGAGCTGCATCTTTTGCGCAACGGGAATCAGCGACAGTCCTCTGCTGCCCGGCGTCATGCTCCGCGGAAAAAAGGCGATCACCCACAGCATCCTCATGCGCGCGAAAAGCCGCACGGTCCGCTACATCCGGGCGATCCACGACCTCGAACACAAGACGATCCACCTTCGCGGAGAAGGCCGCGAGCAGAAGCTCGCGTAGAGTCCGGAACGCCGCCAGCGCCTACGGCTGACCGGGCGCTTTCGGACGGCGGAGATTGATCTCCGAATTCACCGGGTTCGCAGGATTGCTCGGGTTCAGCGCGGCTTTCGCCATCTCGGTCCCATCAGCCATCGGCTGATTGTTCGATTGCGACGGCGGTGCCGGCGGGGCGGGAGCGGGTGCAGGCGCTGGAGCCGGTGCGGGCGCAGGGTCCTGCGTTGTGCTCTCGAAGAACAGCGAACGCTGCACGCGGTATTCATCGCGAATCGCAGCAGCCGCGTCCATGTATTGCACCCCCTCATTCACCTTGCCCGTGAACAGCCCGAAAACTCCGAGCTGCCACTGCCGCTCGGCGAGATTGTCGATCGGCAGGTTCGGCTTCAAAAACGACGCAGCCATCGCCATCACGCTCTCCGGCGACAGATCGGACCACGGCAGCGGCACCGCGCCGAATGCCACCTTTACCTCGACCTGAGCATCCGTCACCCGCGCCACTCCGCCAGCGAGTTGCTGGCCGTTCTTTTTGACCAGCGGTGCGGCGTATCCCGATGTCGAAAGGTCCTTGATGAGCTGCTCCTTGAACTTCACCAGCCACGTGATGCGCTGGTCGAGCAGATCGCGCTCGGCGACATTTTGCTGAAGCGTCACCTGCGCGCCCTTGATGAGCGCCAGCGCATCGCCGAAGCGGTAATTCTCGCACAGCCCCTTCAGCTTCATCTTCACGTCCAGCAACGCCGCCTCCTCCGCCGCCTCCTGCTCCGCGCGCTGCTTCTTCATCGCCTCGCCCGCTGCGGCGACGGCCGTCTCGATCTTCGTCGCATTCTCGCGCTCCAATTCCGTGAGCATCGACACGAGCGCCGCCGACTTCAGCTTCGCCTTTGCGCCCAGCAGATTCTTCAGCGCGATTTGCGCCTTCTCCGGTGCCTTCTCGAAATTCCGGATGTCCGCCGCCACCGATTCATACGCGGCAAAATCCTCCAGATAATTTCCCACCAGCTTGCGGTATTCCCCGGCCCACGTCGCCGGTCCGGTCGGGTTCGCGTTCTGGTATGCGCGCATCCACTCCACCGCGCTCGCGTGTGCGCCCAGTTCCCAGTTCTTCAGGCCCACGATGAACAGCCCCAGCGCCTCCACCGTATCCGCCTTGAACGCCTTTGCCTCTGCGAAATCCGTCGGCGCGGAATCCGCACCGAACTTCGCCACCTTCGTAAAAAACGCGTTCAACTCGGCATCCATTCCGATCGCATTCGGCGAAAGGTCCGCACCCAGCTTCTTCAGCGCCTCCTGCGCGATGACCGGACGGCTCATCAAAAACTCCACCATCGCCTCGTGCACAGCACTCCAGCTGTGCAGCGGTTCGCCCAGCCGGCTGTCGGCAAACAACTCGCGAAACGCCGCCGCCGCCTGATCCCGCTTGCCCGCCGCGATGTCCCGCCGCGCCTGCGCATACTTAGTCTCCGGCGGGATTCCCGAATCCGTCTTTCCCGCCACCGGCAAATCATTCTTCGGCGCGATGGCTGGACGATTCATCCAGAAATAAAGCCCGCCGCCCACGATCAGCGCCACCGCTCCGAACGTAATCCAGCTCGCTCCGCTCTCCACGCGCGACAGCACCATCCGCGGCTTCGGGGTCGAGTGCGACTTCCGCAGCTCCGCCCGCGCAAATTCCAGATTCTCGATAAACGCATCGTAGCTGTCGAACCGGTCCTTCGGATTCGCCGAAAGCGCCTTGTCGATCACAAACGCCGTCGCATTGCACACCCCCGGCGCGTAGCTCAGCAGATGCACAGGGCGGCTCTTGATCTTCTTCAGCTCCGCCATCGAATTACTCTCCGTGATAAACGGCGGACGCCCCGCGATTGCGTGGAAAAGCGTAGCCGCCAGCGAATACATATCGCTCCGGAAATCCTCCGGCGAACCATCCAGCTTCTCCGGCGCCACATAGAACGGCGTCGCCCACATCTCACCCTCCTCCTCGTGCTGCTTCTCCACCAGAATCGCCAGACCAAAGTCCACGATCTTCGCCGTCTGATCATCCGCAAACAAAATATTCCCCGGCTTGATGTCGCGATGGATCAACCCCTTCTCCAACCCCGCCCGCAGGCCCCGCGCAATCTGCGCACCCACTTCCAGCGCCCGGTCCTCCGGAATCTTCGCCCCGTCCGTCATCAGGCTGTCCAGACTGCCCGCGCTCACCATCTCCATCGCCAGATACATCATCCCCTGGTCCTCGCCGTACGAGAACACCTTCACGATGTTCGGATGATTCAGCGATGCCGTAATCTGCGCCTCCCCCTCAAACCGCTTCTTGAAATTCGGATCCTTGCTGAACTCCTTGCGAATCACCTTCACCGCCACCGGACGGTTCAACTTCAAATCACTCGCACGATACACCATCCCCTGACCGCCCTCGCCCAGAATCCCCTGAATCTCGAAGTTCGCAAAAATCTGCCGCACGCGCATCCACGTCCCGCACCCTGCGCAATGAATCTTCGCAAAAACGTCCTCGCGCGACACATCGATCAGCATCCCGCATGTCGGACAAGTGGCTGTATTATAATCTACGGACTCCATGAAAAGTGCGCGAAAGTAACAGCCACACGTCGAAGAGCAAGCCGCGCAAACTGAAATATCCGTTCATCTCGACCGCCTCCTCCGCACACATTGCTGCTCGCGAAAACGCGCGCGGCCGCACCATCAGCGCAACATCCGCCGCTTCAAAGGCCGCCTCGGCAAAGCCGAAGGCATCGTCGCCGGAGCCCACAAACTCGCGCGAATCATCTGGAGTTCCATCGTCCA
>SXWH01000155.1 GCA_005791535.1 Verrucomicrobiaceae bacterium
GGCGAAGCGCTCGGGCTGCCAAAGGAAGTGGTGCATCGACAGCCGTTCCCAGGGCCGGGGCTGGCCGTGCGTATTCTTGGCGACATCACGAAAGAGCGCATCCGTGTGTTGCAGGAAGCTGACTCGATTGTCGTGAGCGAGATGAAGGCGTCGGGCTGGTATTACAAAGTGTGGCAGAGCTTCGCCGTGCTGTTGCCAGTAAAGAGCGTGGGCGTAATGGGCGACGAGCGCACTTACGACAACTGCTGCGCGCTGCGCATCGTGGAGAGTCAGGACGGCATGACCGCCGATTGGGTGCGCCTGCCGTACGAACTGCTCGCACGAATCAGCTCGCGAATCGTGAACGAGGTCGAGGGCATCAACCGCTGTGTCCTCGACATCACGAGCAAGCCGCCGGGAACAATTGAGTGGGAGTAGCGCCTGGAGGCGTATTGATTCCAACGAGAATTCTCTTTCTCTGCGCAGCCCGCATCCGCCATGATGGCCGGTCCGGATGGCGCGCGGTTTTGCGGGCATTCGGTCTTTATTTTCCATGCTGACAATCCGTGATTTGAAAGTTTCCGCAGGCGGACGAATGCTCTTCGAGGGCGCGTCGATGCAGATCAATTATAGCGAGCGAGTGGCCCTCGTAGGCCCGAATGGCGCGGGTAAATCGACGCTCTTCGGCGTGATCCTGCGCCGCGACGAACCCGATGCCGGCACACTGGATCGCGACGCGTGGACGACGGTCGGATTTCTGCCGCAGGAAGCCGAAGCAGTGGGAAATGAAACCGTAATGGACGTGGCGACGGGCCGGGTGGGGGAACTGCCCGCGCTCGAAAAGAAGCTGCACGAACTGGAGGCCGCGGGTGCGGTCGATTCGCCGGAATACATGGAGGCGCACGCAAAGCACGAGGCGCTGAGCAATCCGCAGGTTGAAGCGAAGGCGAAGAAGATCCTGCACGGACTCGGTTATCGCGGCACGGATTTCGAGCGCCCCGCTCGCGAATTGAGCGGCGGATGGGTGATGCGTGCGCATCTCGCGAGGCTGCTCGTGATGGAGCCGGATTTGCTGCTGCTCGATGAACCGACGAACCATCTCGACCTGCTCTCACTGCTCTGGTTGCAGCAGTATTTGAAAACCTATCCGGGCGGCCTGCTGCTTATCTCGCACGACCGGCAGTTCATGGACGAGGTCGTGGAGAAGGTGTATGAGATTTCGGAGAAGCGGCTAAACGAATACACCGGCAACTATTCGGCCTATCTGGAACAGCGCCAGGCCCGCTATGAGCAGCAACTAGCGGCCTACAAGAACCAGCAGAAGGAAATCACCGCGCTGCAGGAGTTCGCCGACCGATTCCGCTCCGTGGCATCGAAAGCCTCGCAGGCGCAGAGCAAGCTCAAGCAAATCGAGCGCATGGAGAAAATCGAACAGCCCGTGCCGCCGCGGAAGCCGTTTCGTTTTCAGATACCGCAGCCGCCACGCATCGGGCAGCGCGCAATTTCGCTCGAAAAAATTCACATGGCCTACGGCGACCACGTGGTTTACCGGAACCTCGATCTCACAATCGAACGCGGCGAGCGCACGGTTCTGGTAGGACCGAACGGAGCTGGCAAAAGCACGCTGCTGAAGATTCTCGCCGGGGTCGTGGAGTTCCAAAAAGGCGAGCGCTCCGAGGGGCTGAACGCGAAGATCGGTTACTTCAGCCAGCATCGCGCGGCCACGCTCGACCCGAACAAGTCGGTGCTTCAGGAGGTGATGGACGTCGGTGGCGTGAGCCTTTCCGAGAACGAGGCGCGAGGAATTCTCGGTTCGTTCCTTTTCAAAAAAGACGAGATTTACAAAAAGACCGCGGTTCTCAGCGGCGGAGAAAAGACGCGGTTGAACCTCATCAAGTTCCTTGTCGATCCACCGAACCTCCTGCTGATGGACGAGCCTACGACGCACCTCGACATCATGACCGTCGAGTCGCTCACAATGGCGCTCGCGACGTATGAAGGGACTCTTGTGTTCATCTCGCACGATGTTCACTTCATCCGGAAGCTCGCGACAAAAGTGCTGCACGTAAAAGGCGGCGGGGTCGTGGTGCCATATCCCGGGGGCTACGACTATTTTCTCGAGAAAACCGCTGCCGGAGACGAGCGCGCCGCGCTGACGGCGGACTGAGTTTTTTGTGATCAAAGTTTTGACCTCGGCCATAACGGCATCCATACACGCAACCCCTTGAACAAATAGACCCGATGAGTTTCACCGATATTCCCGGCGGAGTGACCGCCCCGCATGGTTTTCTGGCCGGCAGCGCATACTGCGGCGTTAAAGCCGTAAACAAGAGCAATCCCGACATGGCGCTGATTTTCTCGCAGCATAAAACCGTGGCTGCTGCGACTTTTACCACCAACAAGGTGAAGGCCGCGCCGGTGCGTGTTTCGCGGACGAATGTGGCCTCGCCTGATGTGCGTGCCATCATCGCAAACAGCGGCAATGCGAACGCGTGCACGGGCGTTCCGGGAATTGAAAATGCGAAGCGGATGTGTGCAGCGACCGCTGCAGCGCTCGGTCTCAAGGACAAGCAGGTGCTCGTGTGCTCGACGGGACGAATCGGCGTGCAGTTGCCCATCGAGAAAATGGAGCAGACGATTTCCACGATGGAGAATTGCCTGAGCCGCAACGGCAGCATTGCCGCGGCTCGGGCCATCATGACCAGTGACACTTTTCCGAAGGAAGTTGCGGTGGAGTTTTCCGTCGGTGGCAAGCCGGTGCGTGTGGGCGGAATTGCGAAAGGCGCGGGCATGATTGACCCGAACATGGCGACGATGCTCGCTTTCATTACGACTGACGCCGTGATTGATCGTTCGACTCTCCAAAAGGCGGTTAGCGTTTCGGTGGAGCAATCTTTCAACCGTATCACGATCGACGGTGACATGAGCACCAACGACACGGTTCTTACTCTCGCGAACGGCGCGGCGGGTAACAAGCCGTTGAAATACGGAACCAAGGATTTCAAGGGGTTTCAGGCCGCGCTGGATCATGTCATGCGCGAACTCGCGTGGCTTATCGTCCAGGACGGCGAGGGCGTATCGAAATTCGTCGAAGTGCGCGTGACGGGAGCCGCATCTCTGGCTGACGCGCGCCGTGCAGCCGAGGCAATCGCGAACAGCACGCTCGTGAAATGCGCGTGGTTTGGCGAAGACCCGAACTGGGGCCGCATCATGGACGCGCTGGGGTACTGCGGCGCGAAAATGCGCGAGGAGCAGGTGGATATTTTCTACGACGGAATGATCGCTGTGAAACACGGCATGCAGAGCAAGACGCCATTTGAAAAGCTGCGTCAGATTGTGAAGCAAAAGCGGTTCACCATTTGCGTGGATTTGAATCAAGGCACCGGAGAATACGTCGTCTACACCACCGACTTCACGATGGAGTATGTGAAGTTGAACATGGGCGACGGAACCGGCGGCTAGCCGATGCCTACGGCCGCACAGCCGAAGGTCGCGCTGCTGATCGAATCATCGAATGCGTACGCGCGGGGAATCCTGCGCGGCGTGGAGGATTACATCCGCGCACGCGGACCGTGGAGCGTTTATCTGGCTGAGCATGGACGCGGCGACCGCCCGCCTTCGTGGCTCGCGAACTGGAAGGGCGACGGAATCATCGCCCGGATCGAAAACCGGGCTATTGCCCGCGCACTCGGCAGGATGAAGGTGCCGATTGTGGATGTGAGCGCCGCGCGATTGCTATCCGGCGTGCCGTGGGTGGAGACCGATGACACCGCAATTGCCGAGGCGGCTGCGCAGCATTTCTTCGAGCGCGGGTTTCAGCATTTCGCATTTTGCGGCGATGCCCGATTCAATTGGTCGCAATGGCGCGAGGCGCGGTTCGCGGAGTTTGTGCGGGCGCGTGGATACGCTTGCGCGTCGTTCGCGCAGAAAGCGCGGGACGTGGCCGACGATGCGGCGATGGACGAACTGGCGAGATGGATCGAGCGTCTGCCGAAGCCGGTTGCGATTTTTGCCTGCTACGATGCGCGGGGGCAGCAGGTGCTGGACGCGTGCCGCCGCGCGGGCGTGTCCGTACCCGAGCAGGTCGCTGTGTTGGGTGTCGATAACGACGAGATTCTGTGCGACCTCTCTCCGCCACCACTTTCGAGCGTCATCCCAAATGCCCGCAAGGCCGGATGGGTCGCTGCGGAGTTGCTCGCGGGAATGATGGCAGGCGCCCGGACAATCGAGCAGGCGCATTTGATTCCGCCGGTTGGAATCGCCACGCGGCAGAGCACGGACATCGCGGCCGTGGCCGACCCGCATGTGGCGATGGCCGCGGGCTACATTCGGGAGAATGCGTGCCGTGGAATCGGTGTGCAGGATGTTGTGCGGGTCATCCCGCTTGCGCGGCGTTTGCTCGAAAGACGTTTTCGCGCCGCGCTCGGGAGGACGCTTCGCGAGGAGATTACACGCGTGCAGATCCAGCGTGTGAAACGACTGCTTACCGAGACGGAACTGCCACTCGCGGAGATTGCCGGTCGCACGGGCTTCCGGCACGTCGAGTATCTCACAGTGGTTTTCAAGCGCGAGACCGGCCAGCCGCCGAGTGTCTTCCGCTCCGAACAGCGGCCGGGGCGGATCGGACGCTAAGGATTGCCGCGTTCGCGGATGGGTGAGGGGACTGCCGTGCTGGAAGTGCTGTATTTTTGGGCCAATCGGAGTATCTTGTGATAAATACGATGAAGGCTGCATCCACACTGCCGGTTGCCCGCGAAAACCCAAACGCACACGTATCCATGAACACGCCCATCAATCGCCGCACATTTCTAAAGGGAATCGGAGCTGTCGTCGCACTGCCCGCTTTGGAATTCACATCCGGCGCCGCCGAGAAGGCCGCGTTCCCCGTTCGGATGGCCCACTTGTATATGGCGAACGGCGTGCATCCGGATATGTGGACGCCGAATGGAACAGGTCGGGATTTCGAGCTTTCGCCGACACTTTCTCCGCTTGCCGATGTAAAGAACGAGATTCTCGTGCTGAGCGAGTTGTGGAATGCCGCGAGCAATACCGGCGACGGCCATTATGTGAAAACGAGCGGCTACCTCACGAGCACCACGATTACGCGCACAACCGGCGAAGCGCTGAATAGCAACGGTGTTTCGATGGATCAGCTCGCCGCGCGAAAAATCGGGATTCTCACGCCGCTTCCGTCGCTTGAACTGGGGCTTGAGCCACCAGCGACAGGAGTCGATACGAATGTCGGCTATACGCAACTCTACGGTGCCCATATCGCGTGGAATCAGCCGACCATCCCGCTTGCAAA
>SXWH01000156.1 GCA_005791535.1 Verrucomicrobiaceae bacterium
ACGCCCTTCCAGTCCTTCACGATCTTCGTCCAGATTCCCGGCTTTTCCTTCGCGACGCGCTTCAGGAGGTTCTTGATGACCTGCTCTTCGTGCGAACCGCTCTTCGTGTTCACCCAATTGCTGCCATTTTCGAGTTCGTAGCCTTTGTGAATAAGGAGCGTGACGTCGCCGCCGTCATCCACAACGAGCTGCGGTCCTTTGTCTCCCGGATGAATGACTGCATCGAGCGTGCAATCCCAGTATTCTTCGAGGGTTTCGCCCTTCCAAGCAAACACCGGCACTCGTGCGGCAGCGATGGCCGATGCGGCGTGATCCTGCGTGGAGAAGATGTTGCAGCTCGCCCAGCGAACGCTGGCGCCGAGGTCCACGAGCGTTTCGATAAGAACCGCCGTCTGAATCGTCATGTGCAGTGATCCTGTGATGCGCACTCCTTTGAGCGGCTTCTCTTTCGAGTATTTTTTCCGGACCGACATCAGGCCGGGCATTTCGTGCTCGGCGATGACGATCTCTTTGCGTCCCCAGTCTGCGAGTGTGATGTCGCGGACTTTGTAGTCGGGTGCGGATGCTTTTGCGGGTTTGGCTGCCGCCGGACGGCGGACTGCTTTGAGTTTAGTTTTTGCCATGTGAGTTGTTGCTTTGAGTAAGGATTAACGAGCGAAGCATCCTCGCGGACGCATCGACGCATCATGATGCGATGATGCGTCCTATCTTTCAGTAGCTAGAAGTCAACGAATTAAAGAACTACCTACCTTTCGGGAAGAGCTCCGTTTCCAGCACGCCCAAACAGCGCACACAGAGCCCCCCACCCGTTTCCCCGGGGAAAGATCGGCGCTCCAAAAGCCTTCAAGAACTCAGGACTTCAGTCACAACGTGAATCAAACAGGCTCGGCGCACTCAAATTCTAACGTTCGATTGAAACCGGCAACTTCCACCCACCAAATCTGAACCCGATAACAGTCCCGTGCGGGGGTTGGTGGGGCGGGAAATTCACGGAGACAAACGCACATTTTCGTGTCCTATTTCCGCGCTCACCCATGACCTCTTCACGTCTTCCTTCCTTCCTCGTATTTCTCTGCATGCTCGCCTCCGCGGCGATGGGGCAGACTTTTAATCCATCCGACTACGGCACGGTGGCGCTGCATTTAAAGGCGGATTCGCTCGGGCTGGCGAATGGCGCGGCGGTGTCGAACTGGGGCGGACTCACGGTCGCGCCGGGCGTGACGGGCGGTGCGACGGCGCCGACGTTTGTGACGAGCGATGCGGGTTTTAACAGCAAGCCGGTGGTGCAGTTCACGGCGGCCAACCGGAATGTGCTCGCGGGGACGGGTGTGAATTATACGGCGCAGACGGTGTTTGCGGTGGTGTCGCTGGATTCCTCGGCGGTATCGCTCGCGGGGCTTCTCGGGCGCGGGGACGACAAGCTGAACATCCGCCGGAATAATGCGACGAGTTTTTACCGCTCGCCGGGTCAGGGCCACGATGCAAACGATCTGAGCGGCGTGGTGGTGGGCGGCGCGCTGTCGGTGAACAATGTGGCGAGCGGCTCCTACACGGCAGGCGCGGCGCATCTGGTGATCGCGACGGCGGGTTCGCCGCAGGTGTATACGAATTTCTGGCTGGGAAATCCGAGCGCGACGCTGGTGCGATTCTGGCAGGGCAAGGTGGCCGAGGTGCTGGTGTATCAGGGCACGCTGAATGCGACGCAGACGAACGCGGTGGGGTATTATCTCCAGACGAAATACAATCTGCCGACGACGTTCACCGCACCGACTCCGCAGGTGAATTCGTTCACGGGAACCGCGGGCGGCATTTCCTCGTCCACGGGCATCCTTTCGCCCGGCGCCGGCTCGCCGGTGACGCTGAATTGGGCAACGCAGAACTCCACGAGCATCAGCATCGACAACGGCGTGCTCGCAGCGCCCGGCACGGCGACGGGCTCGGCGGTGGTGAGCCCCGTGGCGACGACGACTTACACGCTCACGGCGACGAGCGGCGCAGGCTCGGCGACTGCGACTTTTACCGTGCACGTGGGCGCGACTCCGGCGCATCCGACGATCAATGAGTTCGTCGCGGAGAATACCGACGGAATTACCGACCCGACCGATCCGCTGTCGCATCCGGACTGGATCGAAATTTACAACCCGAACCCATACGGAATGTCGCTCGCGGGCTACCGGCTGAAAAACAATCTCGCGCAGTGGGATTTCCCCGCGGGCTCGGGCATTGCGGCAAACGGCTACGTGGTCGTGCTCGCTTCCGGAAAGAATCTCACCAACCCCGCGGCGATGATGCACACGAACTTCACGCTCGACGCGGAGGGAGAATATCTGGCGCTCGTGCGAATCAGCGACCTCGCCGTGGCGACGGAGTTTTCGCCGGCGTATCCGAATCAGTTCAAGGACACCTCCTACGGCTGGTGGCAGCCGCGCAACGGCTTCCGCTACTTCGGCGCACCGACGGGCACGCCCACTCCGGGCGCCGCGAATGGCGCGCTCGGCGTGCTGGGATTTTTGCAGAAGACGGACGACACGGTGTTCTCGGTGAAGCGCGGCTTTTACTCCACAGCGCAGACGACGGCGATCACGTGCACCACTCCGGGCGCGACGCTCGTTTACACGACGAACGGCTCCACGCCTTCACTCACAAACGGCACGCAGGTCCCGCCCGCAAACGCGGCGACCCCACCGACGGTCAGCATCACGATCCATCCGGGCGCAATCCCCGGCGGCGCAACCGGCGTAACTGTGGCGTCGATCGGCGGCGTGACGATGCTGCGCGCGTCGCTTTTCAAAGACGACTACGCACCGACCGAGGCGGACACGCAGACCTACGTGTTCACACAGCAATTGCTCACGCAAACCGAAGCCGACGCCACGACGCGCGGTTGGCCCGCCTCCGCGACCACGGTGAACGGGCAGGCGTTTAACTACGGCATCGACCCGAACGCAGTCGCGGCGTATCCGGCGGCGGAAATCGAGCAATCGCTCCACTCGCTCCCGATGGTGTCGATCGTCACCGACATTGCAAACTGGGTGGACCCGCTGGTGGGAGTGTACGTAAACGCCGACCTGCGCGGCGAGGCGTGGGAACGGCCGACTTCCGTAGAGGTGATTCATCCGCCGGGCTACGTCTCGCCGGATGGAAACGCGACGGGATTTCAAATCGACGCCGGCGTCCGCATCCGCGGCGGCGCAAGTCGCGGAGACGCGTTCTTCAAGCACGCGCTCCGGTTCTATTTCAACAACGACTACGACGGCAAACTGAACTACCCGCTCTTCGGCGATGAAGGAACGAACAAGTTCAGCGTGGTGGACCTCGCCACGGCGTCGAACTACGCGTGGTATCGCGAATCGGCATTCGGCACCGGCAGCCAGAATACGATGATCCGCGACATGTTCTGCCGCGACACGCAGGGCGCGATGGGGCAGCCATACGGGAAGAGCCGGTTTTATCACGTGATGCTCAACGGCGTTTACTGGGGCATCTATTACACCGACGAGCGCGCCGTGGCGGACTTCGGCGCAAGCTACCACGGCGGCGATGAGATCGATTACGACGCCGTGAAATGCGGCAATCGCGGCACAATACCGAACTTCGCCACGGAAGCCACGGACGGCGACCTCGTGGCGTGGACGAACCTCTGGAACAAGACGCGCGCAATCGGCACACAGAACGCAGGCGACGACAAGTTCTTCGAGCTGATGGGCTGCAACCCGGACGGCACGCGCAATCCCGCGCTGCCCGTGTTGCTCGACGTGGACAACCTCATCGATGAGATGCTGGTGATTATGTACTCCGGCGACGGCGACGCGGTGCTCTCGAACTTCCTCGCACGAAACACGCCGAACAACTGGTTCAGCTACTACAAGCGGAATGGCGAAAGCGGATTCAAGTTCATCATCCACGACGCCGAACACTCGCTCGGCTCGGGGTCGTCGGTGCCCGATCAGACCGGCCCGTTTGGCGGTTCGAACGTGAATAGCCTCCAATTCAGCAATCCGCAGCGGATGCATCAGGACCTGCTCGCCAGCGCCGCCTATCGCCGCAGGTTCGCGGACCGCGTGCAAAAGCATTTCTTCAACGACGGCGCGCTGACAACGTCGAGGAACATCGCGCGATTCAACGCCCGCGCCGCGCAGGTGCGGCTCGCGATGAAGATGGAGGAGGCACGCTGGGGCGATGCGCGCCTCAGCACGGGAATTCCCGTCGGACACGTCGCGCGGTACACCGTCGCGGATTGGGAAACCGCGGTAACCAACGTGAACAACTGGATGGCCACTCGGAACGCGATCGTGCTCGATCAACTCAGCCGCGACGGACTTTACACCGCGCTCACTCCGCCCACGATGGCCGACGACTCCACAGGCACGCCGAAGCGCGGCGGCAATGTGACTCCGGGATTCGCGCTCCGCCTCACCGCGAGCGGCTCCCCTGCTCCGGTGATTTACTACACGCTCGACGGCTCCGACCCCCGACCCGAACTCGCACCGACGCCGGCGCTCACGACATTCCTCCCTGCGTCCGCGAACGGCCAGTGGCACGTGCCCACCTCTGCGGCCGACGGCTACACAGCGCTGACAAATCCCGTCGTGCCGCGCGCATTTTACCCGCTCGACGCCGGCAGCACCGCCGACACGGCCACCGCAGACGGCGCGCAAAACGGAACATTCGTCGGAGCGCCGACGCAAACGACCAACCGCAATGGAACTGCGAACACGGCGCTGAGCTTCTCGGGCTCTGGTCAGGCAATTACGATCGGCGATCCCGCTGCGCTTCAAATCACCGGACAGATCACACTCGCCGCGTGGGTCCGCACCACTGCGAATCCGACAAATGGGATTCGCAATATCGTGGCCAAAGGCGCCGGAACGAGCGGCGAGATTTTTCTGCGTATGAATGGCGGCGACTGGGAGGTCGGCTCATGGGATGGAACGAATCACTATGCGTCGTTCCCGGTTTACACGGACCTCAGCACCTGGGTGCATCTGGCCGGAACCTACGACGGCACCGCGTGGCGGCTGTATCGCAACGGCCAGCTCGTCGCGACGCGCGTGGACCCGGTCGGTGCGGTGAGCGTCACGGGCGGAAGCCCCGGTTGGGCCATTGGCTCGAACGGTGCGGGCACCGGACGGCTGTGGACGGGCCAGATCGATGACGTCGCGATTTTCAACACCGCGCTCACACCCGCGCAAGTCGCCGGCCTCGCAAGTCTCAACAGCGCAAGCTGGGCACAACCCGGCGCGACGCTTTCCGGAACGTGGACGACGAGCCCCGGTGGAATCGGCTACGAGCGGGACGTCACCAACACGCTCGATCCGGGCATCAACACGGACATCGAGGCATCGCTCTACAATATCGCGAGCAGCGTCCAGCTCCGCAAAGACGTGGTTTTGGACGTCGGCCAGATCGCCAGCGTGAATAATCTTCTCCTGCGTGTCCGCGCCGATGACGGCTACGTCGCCTATTTGAACGGTGTGGAAGTTGCGCGCCGCAACGCCCCGGCCATGGGCGTTCTGAATGGAACATCCGTCGCCAGCGCCGCGCGCAACGACGCCGATGCGCTCGCCTGGGAGCAGGTGGACATCACGCCATTCGCGGGATTGCTTGCCGTGGGAAATAACGTCGTCGCCGTGCAGGGACTGAACCTCACCGCCGCCGATGAGGATTTCCTACTGAACGTCGAACTCGCCGCAACCACGACGCCCTACGGCATCGGCGGAACCGCGCAGGTTTACACCGGGCCAATCACGCTCAACGGCCAGACGACCGTGAAGACCCGCACTTACTCCAACGGCGAATGGAGCGCACTCGACTCCGCGCTCTTCACCGTGAACACCACCGTCGCGAGCGCTGCAAACATCGTCGTCACGCAGGTCGCCTACAATCCAATCGGGGGAAGTGATTTCGAGTGGATCGAACTCATGGCAGTGGGCGCGCAAAACGTGGACCTCACCAACGTGAGCATCGGCAACGCCGTGGACTACACATTCCCGACAGGCACGATTCTCCCTGCGGGCGGTCGCGTGCAGGTCGCAGGAAACATCGCGGCATTCACCAGCCGCTACGGAACGACGCCGCCAATTCGCCTCATGCCGACGAACTTCATCGGCAATATGAGCAATGGAAGCGAGACGATCCGAATCACGCGCTTTGACGGAACAACGAACATCGTCATCAAAGAGTTCACCTACAATAGCGACGCGACCTGGCCGGCGAGCGCAGACGGTCCCGGCCCGGTGCTCGTGCTTATCGATCCTGCATCGAACCCCGACCACACGCTCGGCGCGAACTGGCGGGCCAGCGCAAACGTCGGTGGAACCCCGGGAATCAACGACGCCTACGACTACGCAACATGGGCCGCGGCGAACGGAATCGCCGACCCGCTTGGTAACGGCGACGACGACGGCGACGGCCTCGCGAACCTGCTCGAATACTTCTTCGGCAGCAACCCGACGCAGCACACACCGCCGCTTTCGCCCGGCGTGCAAATTGTGACGGTGAACGGAGTCCCCGGCGAATACCTCACGCTGACTTTCACGCGGACGATCGCGAATGACGAAGTCGCTTTCGTTGTGGAATCCAGCACCGACCTCTCACAGCCATGGGCTCCCGCCGCGCAAGTCGGCGATCCCGTTTACAACGCATCGGGCACGGAGACGTTCACATTCCGGCATCCGTCGCCGCGCTCGGCGAATCCGCAGCAATACTTGCGCGTCCGCGCCGTCCGCTAACCGACGGCGACGCCCCGTTGAAACCGCGGACTTCCTGCGGCGTGCATTTCAGACTTCTCACCGGAAATAGTTCCGCCACACTCCCGCGCCATGGGGATTTTTAACCAGCCCGTTTTCACGTCTGACAAGAAACGCGAGCTTCCGCCGGGGCTTTGGACCAAGTGTCCGAGCTGCGGCGAAATCATTCACAATCTCGAACTGGAGAGGAACGATCGCATTTGCACGAAATGCGATCACCACTTCGCGCTGACTGCATCCGACCGGATCGCGCTCATCGTGGACGAGGGCACTTTCGTGGAGCACGATGCATCGCTCACATCCGTGGACACGCTGAAGTTTACCGGCCAGGCGAGCTACACGGACCGACTCAAAAAATATCAGAAAGCCACGGGACAAAAGGATGCCGTCATTTGCGGAACCGGCAAAATCGGCGGACAGGATACGAGTATCGCCGTGATGGATTTCCAGTTTCTCGCCGCCACGATGGGCAGCGTGGTTGGTGAGAAAATCACCCGCGCCATCGAGCGCGCCACGGCCAACCGGATGCCGGTCATCATCATCAGCGCCAGCGGCGGCGCTCGCATGTATGAGGGCATGCTCTCGCTTATGCAGATGGCGAAGACGTGCGGCGCTCTGGCGCGTCACTCCGATGCGAAGCTTCCTTACATCAGCGTACTCACCAACCCGACAACCGCCGGCGTGATGGCGAGCTACGCGAGCGTCGGCGACGTCATCATCGCCGAGCCGAAATGCATGATCGGATTTGCCGGACCACGCGTCATTCGCGAGACGACTCATCAGGAACTTCCACCGGGATTCCAGACGGCCGAGTTTTGCAAGGACCACGGTCTGCTGGACATGATTGTCCACCGGAAGAAAATGAAGCAGACGCTCGCGGACCTGCTCGGTTATCTCATTCCGGCGAAGGCCTAATGACCTACTCCGGGGCGCTCGACTGGCTCTACGGGCTGCAGGTTCACGGAATCAAACTCGGACTCGAGAACATGCATCGCCTCTGTGAGGCGCTGGAGATTGAGACGCAGAGTTCGGAAAAGCGCCGCTTCATCCACATCGCGGGAACCAACGGGAAAGGCTCCGTCTGCGCGATGATTGCGGCGATCCTCTGCGCCATGGGCGAGCGCACCGGGCTCTACACGTCCCCTCACCTTGCGACGTTCCGCGAGCGCATCCGACTCGGCCGCAATCTCATTCCCGCCGCCCATGTAACCGAGGGTCTTGAACGCATTCGCGACGCGACGGCGGCCTGGGAGCATGCGCCGACATACTTCGAAGTATCCACGGCCCTGGCGCTCGATTGGTTCCAGCGCCAGAACGCCCGCTGGGTCGTGCTCGAAACCGGGCTCGGAGGCCGGCTCGATGCCACGAACGTCGTGACGCCGACGGTTTCAGTCATCACACCCATCGGGTTCGATCACATGAAATACCTCGGCGACACCATTGCGGCGATCGCCTGCGAGAAAGCGGGAATAATCAAGCAGGGCGTGAAAGTCATTTCCGTTCCACAGGAGCCGGATGCCGCCGAGGTGATCGCACAACGCGCAGCGGAACTTGGTTCACCTCTGAGCATCGTCACGAAGCCGGTCGCGGATTGCGAGATCGCGCTGCCCGGCAGCCATCAGCGTATGAACGCCGCCACCGCGTTCGCCGCAGTGATTGCGGCAGGCCTTCGCCCTGCGCCGGCGGCAGTATTTGAAGCGCTGCGCAACGTGGAATGGCCGGGACGTTTCCAACGGGTCCGCGACGGGCAAATCATCCTCGACGGAGCACACAATCCGCACGCCGCACAGACGCTCGTGGCCACCTGGCGCGAGGCTTTCGGCGCCGAACAGCCGCTGCTCATTTTTGGCGCGATGGCCGACAAGGACGTTGACGGAGTCTGCTCGGCAATCGCTCCCATCGCCTCCGAGTTTGCGTGCGTCGCGGTAAACAATCCAAGAAGCGAGAAGCCCGACGCGCTTGCCGCAAAATTCCGCGCCCTGAGCCCGGATGCTGCGATTGGCGTTTACGGGAGCGTCGCGGACGCAATCGCAGCCGCAGGGAAAAAGCGGATACTGATCGCAGGCTCGCTCTTCCTCATAGGAGAGGCGCTCGTGGCGCTCGGGCTTGCGGAGCCCGATGGGCGCATAACGACTCAGTAGCCGCGAAGACCGGTGGTCGCTATCCGGTAAGCGGGAGCCTTGTGAGTCACCGGTGCCACGTGCGTTGTCTGTATTGAAACCGCTGAAAGCTCAGCCGTCTTCTCAGGACGAAGAAACGACACGACGCGCTGCCACACGCGTTTCACCAGCCACGGCCGACTCTGCGAGAGCGACGAGCCCGTGCTACGCTCGGTCTGAATCGGCACAAACGCCTTCCCATCCGTGTGTGCGTATTCGCGAAGCGACACAATCGTAGCTGGGCGGCGCAGAAAGAAACTCACCTGCCGGCCCACTTCCACGGTCGGCAGCCAGAGCGGACGCGAGAGCTGCTCATCCATCAACCACCACGGATGCGCAGCCGAGCGGTCGTCCCGATAGATCACCGAAGTCCGCTCAGCTGTGCCCGTGCCGTAGAGCTTCGACGAGAACGGATACTGATACGTCACAACCTTGTGCGGGATTCGGGCCTTCTCGAGTTCGGAATGCAATCCACCGGCGTAAATCGCGGAGCGGTCGCCTTCACCCGAAGTAGCGCGCGGCGCATTCACGACGCGATTCCAGACCGCGCCCTTCTTCATTCCCGAACAACCGGAAGCGACAACAACAACGAAACAAAATGCGACAGTTTTGAGCATACTCGTGAGAGTTTATCCGAATCAGCGCCGGTTCTTGGATTGGAGACGCTTCAGGCGGCCGGCGATACCCGCCTTCTGCGCTGCGTTCATTCGATCGATAAAAAGAATCCCATTCAAATGATCCACTTCGTGCTGAAGCGCACGCGCCAGCAATCCGGTGGCTTCGAATTCCATCACGGCTCCATTCAGCCGCTGAGCCTTCACTTTCACGTGCTTAGATCGAACGATGTCGCCGGTGACCTCCGGAAAACTAAGGCAACCCTCGATTCCCTCTTCCTTGTCCTCCCCGAGCGTGAGTTCGGGGTTCAAAAGAACGAGCGGCATGTGCTTTTCGATGTCCACCGGCTTGCCGTCGATGGTCATCGAGCTCGGCCGATCATCCACATCGCTCACGTCGATCACCGCGAGCTGGAGCGGAACACCCACCTGCTGCGCTGCGAGCCCGACGCCGTTTGCGGCCACCATCGTCTCGAGCATATCCGCGACGAGCTTCTCCGTGGTTTCGTCGGCTTTGACGATCTTCACCCCTTTCGCGCGGAGGACCGGCGAGCCATATTTCACGATATCCAATACCATTCGTTGTTTTGATTTCGCGGGAGTCTTTCCGCTTCCCGCCGCACGGCAAGCGGGAAATGCAAAACCGCCCTACCCCTGCGCGCGGGAAACCATTCCCTCGTCCCGATCCACCGCGGAGAAAAATGACGGAAATTCCGCGCTCCAACCGCACTCGCGCAGCCTCGCGTTGGACACACGCTTGTTCGTCACGCCGCGCTTGCGGTTCTCGTCCACCGGGCCGAACGGCGGACACGCTTTTCCAAATCTCGCCGCAAGCCACCGGTAAATCTCGACCTGCGCGGTCGGCTGATCATCGGCGAGATTGTAGATTCCCGGCGGCAAATCGCGCAGCGTCAGCGCGAGTCCAGATGCAGCGTCATTCCGGTGGATTTGGTTCACCCACCGCAGTCCGTCGCCCTCGATGACGGCTTCGCCGGAAAAAAACTTCCGCAACAACACAGAGCGACCCGGCCCATAAATCCCTGCAAGCCTCACGACCGCACCGCCGCGCGCGAGCACAAAATCCTCCGTCGCCCGAAGAATGCGCCCCGTTTCCCGTCCCGGATTCGCCTCCGCGGATTCATCGACCCAGCCGCCGTCCGTCTGCGCATAGACGCTCGTGCTGCTGCAAAAAACGAAGCGCTGGGGCGAAAGCTCGGTGATGAGATTTACGCAACCATCGTGATACACAGCCTGATACGCCTCCGCTCCGCCACGCCCGGAGCTCGCGCAATGCAGAACGGCGAACGGACCGTCACCGACTTTTCCACGCAGAAGACGAACCGATTCCGCGCTCGAAATATCGCACGAATACACGTCGAACGGCTCACATTCCAACTCCACCACGGATTCCTGCGAATAGGTCACACCAATCACCTCGCAACCGACCTCCGCTAGCAAACGCGCCGTCGCCACGCCGATGTATCCGCAGCCCGCAACAATGTACTTCATGGTCTTCGATTCACCGAAGCTCTACGCGCTTCGAAAGCATCCGGTCGCCGTCGAAAACAAACCATCCGTCGAAGCTCGCACCCGCGAGCACATTTGGGAGCCAGTGTTGATCGTCCTCCCACATTTCCCCGTACGGCACCTTGTCAAAATCGAACCACAACGGCGCCGCCTCATCCGTCTCCACCGGCTCGCCCTCGCATCCGCGTGCGAGAAAAACCGTCACGTGCAGGCTCAATCCGTCCACAAACTGAAAGCGCAGCACACCGCGGTCTTCGAGATTCAGCGGCGTTACACGCAACTCCTCCTGCACCTCGCGAACCGCCGAATCATGCGCGGTTTCACCGGGATCGAGTTTCCCGCCGGGGCCGTTGATTTTTCCGGCGCCGAGGCCGCGCTTTTTGCGGATGAGCAACACCCGACCGTCCTTCACGATGAAGCACAGATTGGCGATGATGCGCGGCGTCCAGTTCGTCCAGTCCATGCCGCGAAGAGAGCGGCGCCGCGGCGGAACTGTCGAGTGAAAAGCACTCCAAGCTTGCTCCGCATGGCTCCGGCGGCTACCGCCCTGCGCCCACATTTTTATGAGCACCGAGCAGAAACGCAGACCTTTTCCATTCCACGAGTTTGAGCCGAAGTGGCAGCGCGTTTGGGATGAGAAGCAGACATTCCACGTCGCCAACCCCGGCGAACCCGGCTTCGACGCCTCGAAGCCGAAATACTACGTGCTCGATATGTTCCCGTATCCGAGCGGCCAGGGTCTGCACGTCGGACATCCGGAAGGCTACACGGCCACGGACATCATCGGGCGGTATAAAAAGATGCGCGGCTTTAATGTGCTGCATCCGATGGGATGGGACGCTTTCGGCCTGCCTGCGGAGCAATACGCAATCAAGACCGGTCAGCATCCGCGTGCGACGACGGAGGCAAACGTCGCGAACTTCAAAAAGCAGCTCCAGTCCATCGGCTTCGGCTACGACTGGCAGCGCGAGGTGAACACCACGGACCCCGGCTATTTCAAATGGACGCAGTGGATTTTCGTGCAGCTCTATAATGCATGGTTCAATCCAGCGACGAATCGCGCGGAGCATATCTCGACCTACAAGGGCGATGATGTGGATAATGTGCGTCTCGCTTACGTCTCGCACGCACCGGTGAACTGGTGCCCGCAACTCGGCACGGTGCTGGCAAACGAGGAAGTCGTGGATGGCAAATCTGAGGTTGGAGGCTTCCCCGTGGAGCGCCGTCCGATGCGGCAGTGGATGCTGCGCATTACGGCGTTTGCGCAACGGCTCATCGATGAACTGGACGGGCTGGACTGGCCGGAGTCGATCAAGCTGCACCAGCGCAATTGGATTGGGAGGAGTGAGGGTGCGGAGGTGAGCTTCGCAATAGCCGATAGCAAATTGCCGATAGCCGAATCGCAAATCACCGTTTTCACCACGCGGCCGGATACGTTGTTCGGCGCGACTTATATGGTGCTCGCACCAGAGCATCCGCTCGTGGACGTGATTTCCACTGCGGAGCAAAAGGAAGCGATCGCGGCTTATCGGACGACAGCCGCAAGCAAGAGCGACCTTGAGCGCACGGAACTCGCGAAAGAGAAAACCGGCGTCTTCACCGGCGCGTTTTCCATCAACCCTGTGAACGGCGAGAAGATTCCTGTGTGGATCGCGGACTACGTGCTCACGGGCTACGGCACCGGAGCAATCATGGCCGTTCCTGCGCACGATGAGCGCGATTGGGAGTTTGCGAAGAAGTTTGCTCTGCCGATTCGCGAAGTCGTGGCGAAGGAGCCGCGCCTCGGCCTCGGCAACAAGGCTGCGTGCGACACGGAGCCGATGGAGTGTTTCGCGGAAGAAGGCTACGCCGTGAACAGCGGTCCGCTCGATGGTCTTTCCACCGCTGACGCAAAGGCGGAAATCATCGCACGTCTCGAAGCCCAGGGCGTCGGAAAGCGGCGTATCCAATTCAAGCTGCGCGACTGGCTCTTTTCGCGTCAGCGCTATTGGGGCGAGCCGTTTCCCATCGTGTGGGAAAATGGAAAGCACAGTGCGCTCGACGAAAGCGAACTGCCGCTGCTGCCGCCCGACCTCGCGGATTTCAAACCCACCGGCACTCCCGAGCCGCCGCTCTCGAAAGCGACCGACTGGGTGCGCTACTCCGAAACGGCCACGCGCGAACTCAACACAATGCCGCAATGGGCAGGCTCGTGCTGGTATTACCTGCGCTACATCGACAACAAAAACAGCGAGCGCTTTGTCGGTGCGGAGGCGGAGAAATACTGGACCGGCGGCGGCAAGCCCGGCGGCGTTGACCTCTACGTCGGCGGAACCGAGCACGCCGTGCTGCATCTGCTTTACGCACGCTTCTGGCACAAGGTCTTGTTCGATCTCGGCCATGTCTCCACACCGGAGCCGTTTCAGAAGCTGGTGAATCAAGGGCTCATCCTCGGCGAGGATGGGCAGAAGATGTCGAAGTCGCGCGGCAACGTCGTGAACCCGGACGACGTCATCCGCGACTACGGCGCAGACGCTCTGCGGCTCTACGAAATGTTCATGGGACCACTCGAAGCCACGAAACCGTGGAGCATGAGCGGCGTCGAAGGCGTGTTCCGTTTCCTCGCCCGCGTGTGGCGTCTGGTGATGGACGAGACAAAGGAAGGCGATTGGATTTCCTCCGCGGCCTTGCAGGAAGTCCCGATGGACAAAGCGACCGCGAAGGTCGTCCACGCGACCATCAAGAAGGTCGGCGAAGACATTGAGGCACTCAGCTTCAACACCGCCATCTCGCAAATGATGGTCTGCACCAACGCGCTCACCTCGGCGAACCCGCGTCCGCTCGAAGCCGTGCGCTTGCTGGTGCGCGTGCTGGGGCCGTTTGCGCCGCACCTCGCGGAGGAACTCTGGTCGCGCGTCGGCGGCACCGGACTCGTTTCCGATGCGGAGTGGCCTGCTTACGATCCTGCGCTGCTCGTGGAGGACGAAGTCGAAATGCCCGTGCAAATCAACGGCAAAGTTCGCGATAAGATCGTGGTCAAAAAAGACGCCACCCAGCCCGAGATCGAGGCCATCGCAAAAGCCGCGCCGAAGGTCGCCGAAGCGATTGCAGGCAAGGAAATCAAAAAGCTCATCGTCGTCCCTGGACGGTTGGTGAATATCGTCGTGGCATAAACGGCGGCATCGAATACCTCGGAAACTTCTCAGTTTCGGATAGTCTCTGGGAACACCTGACCCGCCATGTCCGACTACGCCGTTAAAAAGTCCAGCTTCCTGCGCCGCCTGATTCCGTTTGGGCTCGGCGAGATCAAGCCGCACCACATCCGCGACACGCTGAAAGTCGCGTGGAAGAATCGCGACAATCTCCCCTACGCTTACAAGGTCCTCACCAAGGGCGTGTGCGATGGCTGCGCGATTGGCGTCGCAGGCCTGTACGACTGGACCATTCCCGGACCGCACATCTGCCTCACGCGGCTGAATCTCCTTCGCCTCAATACCATGCCCGCGCTCGACCACCGGTTGCTCGCGGATGTGGAGCCGCTCAAAAAGCTGCGCAACGACCAACTGCGGGAGATGGGTCGCCTCGCCTACCCGATGCTCCGCGAGCGTGGCGATAAGGGCTTCCGGCGCATCTCGTGGGACGAAGCAAATGAGCGCATGGCCCGCAGAATCCGCGTCGCCGACCCGAAGCGCACCGCCTTTTTCATCACGTCGCGCGGCGTCACGAACGAGATCTACTACATGGCGCAAAAAGTCGCGCGCTTCCTCGGCACGAACCACATCGACAACGCCGCGCGCCTTTGCCACAGCCCTTCGGGCGCTGCCATGAAGGCCACGCTCGGCGTCGGCGCGAGCACTTGCAGCTACAAGGATTGGTATGGCACCGACATGCTCGTCTTCTTCGGCAGCAACCCCGCGAACGACCAGCCGCTCGCCACGAAATACATCCACGAAGCAAAGAAGCACGGCACCAAAGTCATCCTCGTAAATCCCCTGCTCGAGCCCGGCATGAAGCGCTACTGGGTGCCCTCCACGCCGAGCAGCGCGCTCTTCGGCACGGACATCGCGGACTACTGGTTCCCCGTCGCGCAGGGTGGCGACATCGCATTTATCTACGGGGTTTTGAAATCCGCCATCGGCATGGGATGGATTGACGAAAAGTTCCTCGCCGAGCGCTGCAACGGCTGGCCCGAAGTCCGCGCAAAAATCGAATCCCTCGACTGGCCCGCGCTCGAAAAACAAGCCGGCCTGCCGAAGAACAGCATGGAGGAATTTGCCCGCATGATGCACGCCGCGAAGACCGGCATCTTCATCTGGAGCATGGGCATCACGCAGCATCCGCACGGAGCCGACGGCGTGCAAATGATCCTCAATCTCGCACTCACCCGCGGCTGGGTCGGGCGCGATAAAACGGGCGTCATGCCCATCCGCGGACACAGCTCCGTGCAAGGCGGAGCCGAGATGGGCGCGTATTGCACCGCGTTCCCCGGAGTCAAAGCCGTGAACGCCACAAACGCCGCCGCGCTTTCAAAAGAATACGGCTTCGAAGTCCCCTCGTGGCCCGGCATGACCGCCGTCGATATGGTCGATGCCTGCGGCCGCGGCGAACTCGATTTCTTCTACTGCCTCGGCGGCAATTTCCTCCGCACCCTGCCCGAGCCCGCCTACGTCGCACGCGCCATGGAAAACGTGCCCATCCGCGTGCATCAGGACATCATCCTCACCGACCAGATGTTCATCGAAGCCCGCGAGGAAGTCCTCCTTCTCCCCGCGAAAACGCGCTACGAGCAGGACGACGGCGGCCACGAAACCAGCACCGAACGCCGCGTCATGTTCTCGCCGGAAATCCCCCGCCAGGTCGGCGAATGCCGCGCCGAATGGAAAATCCTGCGCGACCTCGCCGCCGCCGCATACCCCGAGCGCGCACATCTACTCGGCTGCGAGACCGGATGGAAAATGCGTGAGGAAATCGCCCGCGTCGTCCCCTTCTACGACGGCGTGCAGCACCTGCGCAAAACCGGCGACGCATTCCAATACGGCGGACCGCACCTGTGCAAAGACGGCCACTTCGAGACCGCCGACGGCAAGGCCAACCTCCGCCCCGTCGAACTCCCGCCCGAGCACGGCCCCGGCTTCCACGTCAGCACGCGACGCGGCAAACAATTCAACACCCTCATCTACGCCGAGACCGACCCGCTCACCGGAGCCGACCGCGACGCCATCTTCATGGCCCCCGCCGACGCCGAGCGCCTCGGCCTCGTGCAAAACCAGCGCATCGCCCTCGTGAACGATCTAGGCCGCTACGAAGGCCGCGTCTTCCTCGCCGAACTCGCCCCCGGCAACCTCCAAGTCCTCTGGCCCGAAGGAAACATCATCATCCGCCGCGGAGTCGTCGATAAAGGCGGCGGCGTGCCGGATTACAATGCGATGGTGCGGGTGGAGAAGGCGGAGGAATGACCACGCGGGCTTTCGCGTAGCGCAGCATTAGGCGAACCGGTACACGTGACGCAATATCGCAGCGCCGACAGCCATCGCTAACAGATTCAGAAGTCTTACCCAAAGGGGGCAATTCCATACCTTTATACAGTGCCAGGCGTTCCAGATTATCCCGGTCAGAATGAGCAGAATCAGACACTGCCGGACGGTCCCGTCGATTGGATTAAACAAATCTCTCGCTTCCATGAAAAGGAAGACACCGCACACGGAGAGCAAAAGCAGAGGCGGTTTGATGGACTTCATTTTCTCAATCTGTTCACTGGCCCATGTTGAGAAATTCGTTGCTGAATTTCGAGCGAATTTCGTCCACCGTGCGCTCGATGAAATCACACCGCTTCGCCATTCTTATCCTCTGCACACTCTTCGCTTTTATGACCGGCTCCGCGATTGCGGATACGACGCTCGGGACACCTATCGGCAAACTGCCCTACACGATCAAAAAGGCCGGGAAATACCGGCTGATCAAGAACCTCACCATCGCGGAGAACCCGGCGCTTTTCGGGGCTATCTTCGTGACCGTGCCGGGGGTTGTGATTGACCTGAATGGCTACACGATCACCGGTCCGTCCGATTCCACGACGAATATGTACGGCGTGTTCTCGAACGTGGAAAGATTAACGATCCGCAATGGCACGATCGCCGGTTTTGCGCGGGGGGTGGCCACGGGGCGAAACTCGATTGTGGAGGATCTCAGTATCGTGGAGCCCACGCAGACCGGGTTTTCCGCGGGCGATCATTCCATCGTCCGCCGGTGCGATGTGACGATTGGTTTCAGCGGCAGTGGCACGTCGTTCTTCACCAACGGCGGGTACGTCGGCGAGTTCAGCGAGATAAACGAATGCATCGTCCGGATTCAAGGAGCGCCCGGACGCACAATGCTCGGCCTCGGAGTCGGCCCCCGGAGCGTTGCGCGGAATTGCACGGCCATCGGGATCGCCCCGGACCCGATGGGGATGGCGACGGCGATCGGATTTTACCGCAACGTCGGCGTGGAACCCTCGCGGATCGAAGCGTGCACGGCATTTGGCTTCAACTACGGCTTCAGCGGTCCCGCGCTGAACTACGACCGGTGCCACGCCTCGGACTTCGCAATCGCGGCGAAGGACAACGGAGTTTCGGTGACGGGGAACAGTTTCTAGTTCAAACGATCGGTGCTGGCGTCCGACACCGCGCGTGCGGCTCCAAATTGAGCGGGAGGCTGTGGCTCTTGCCTCGACATCGGGGCGGGGGGGCTGTTTGTTGCGCGGCGAACTCTCTTATTTATGAATATTCAAAAGATGATGAAGCAGGCGCAGCAGATGCAGGAGAAGATGCAGCGCGCTCAGGAGGAGCTGGCGGAGAAGGAAGTGGAAGTCACCGCGGGTGGCGGGAAGATTTCGGTGAAGGCGAATGGCGCGGGGGATGTGCTGGCTATCAAGATCAGCAAGGATGTCGTGGACCCGGATGATGTGGAGATGTTGGAGGATTTGATTCTCACGGGCGTGCAGAAGGCGATCGAGGAGGGCCGCGCGCTGATGCAGGCGGAGATGGGGAAGATCACGGGCGGGCTGGGATTGCCGCCGGGGCTCGGGTTTTAGTCGATTTGCGCGGATTTGCGGAGATGTGCGGTTTTTAACATGGCCCGGTATATCACGACGATCGGACTCGAAGTCCATGTGCAGCTCAAGACGCGGAGCAAGATGTTTTGCGGTTGTGCGACGGGTTTTGGCGCGGAGCCGAATACGAATGTGTGTCCGGTGTGTCTGGGGTATCCCGGGGCGCTGCCGGTGATGAATGCGGATGCGCTGAAGATGACGGCGCTGGCGGGGCTGATGCTGGGGTGCCGCGTGCCGGATGTGTGCAAGTTTGACCGGAAGAATTATTTCTATCCGGATATGCCGAAGAACTACCAGATCACGCAGTTTGACCAGCCTATCTGCATCGGCGGCGGGGTGCCGTTGCATGAGTTTGCGTATCCGAAGGACGCGCAGAAGTCGATCGCGGCGCCGGGCAAGGTGGTGAATCTCACGCGTATCCATCTGGAGGAGGATGTGGCGAAGTCGTCGCACTTCGAGGCGAACAGCGGCATTGATTTCAATCGCGCGGGGACGCCGCTGATGGAGATTGTGAGCGAGCCGGAGATTGATTCGCCGGAGGAGGCGTTCGCGTATTTGACGAGCTTGCAGCAGATCCTCATCTACGGCGGCGTGTCCGATGCGGACATGGAGAAGGGCCAGCTCCGCTGCGATTGCAATGTGTCCGTGCGGCCCGAGGGGCAGAGGGAGTTCGGGACGAAGATTGAGATCAAGAACATGAACTCGATCAGCGCAGTCCGCCGTGCGCTGGCTTATGAGATCGAGCGCCAGACGGCGGCGCTGGAGCGTGGCGAGAAGCTGCGCCAGAGCACGCGCGGCTGGGACGATGCGGCCGGGCAGACGCGGCACCAGCGCGACAAGGAGGATGCGCATGATTACCGCTATTTCCCCGACCCGGATTTGCTGCCGGTGGACACGCGCGCTTTCATGGACGAAGTCCGCGCACGCCGCCCCGAGCTGCCGGGCGAGAAGCGCGACCGCTTTGTGACGCAGTATGGAATCACCGCTTACGACGCCTCGGTGCTCGCGAGCGAAAAGGCACTCGCGGAGTTTTACGACGCAGTCGCAAAGAATGCGAAGGACGCGAAGACGGCGGCGAATTTGGTCATCAACGATCTCCTCAGCGCGCTGAGTGCCGCGGAGAAGACCGTGGAGGAAATCCCCTTCCCCGCCACGCACCTGAGCGACCTCGTCAACGTGATCCACAGCGGCGCAATCAGCTCGAAGCAGGGCAAGGAAGTATTCGCCGAAATGTTCGCATCCGGCAACGCGCCCGCGGCCATCATCAAGGATAAAGGCATGGAGCAGATGAGCGACACCGGCGCACTCGAAGCGCTCTGCAAACAAGCCATCGAAGCCAACCCCAAAGCCGTCGCCGAATACAAAGCCGGCAAGGCTGCGGCGATTAACGCCATCAAAGGCCAGGTCATGAAACTCTCGCAAGGCAAGGCCAACCCCGGCGTGGTGAACGACCTCCTCACCAAACTGCTCGCCTGATTTCATGGCCGCAAACCGCACCATCAAAATCTGCACCATCGCCGGATTCATCCTAGCGGAAATCTACATGCTCTTCACCGTCCTCGCTCCCAACGTGCCCGGACTCCCGATCAAGAGCCGCATGATCATCCCCGCAAGCGAGATTCCCAAATCCGACCTCCCGCCCGGAACCCCGCCGCCCACCGACGTGAAAGTCACGCGCGTCCTCGTCGCAGCCATCTTCTTCGGCCCATTCGGCGCTATGGCGGGATTGGGCGTGGGACTGCTGCTCCAGGGCGCAACGCAGAATATCCGCTC